>OMVJ01000042.1 GCA_900314495.1 uncultured Olsenella sp. | reverse complement strand
GGCCTCTCAGGCGGCTTTGCTTGGCAGGGCCATGGTAGCACGCTGCAGGTGTCGATGGACCGGGCCGAAACTATCACCTAACTCGTAGACCCTTGTAAAGGATGATCAGTTCAGCTTCCAGCTCACGCCCGTGACCAATGGTGCCCCGATGCCGGAGACCGACACCGCCACCAACGACGCCAGCGGCTACATTACCTTTGGCGACATCACATTCTCCGCGACCGGTTATTATGAGTACCAGGTGACTGAGCTCAAGCCCACGGGCGAGACGCCGTATACCTATAGCGACTCCGTTGTGACCGTGAAGGTGCATGTCTCTGATGACACCAAGAACGGCACGCTCGTCGCTGAGGTTGTTGAGGGCAACGGCGCGACCTTCAACAATACGTACAACGCTGAGTCCAACCAGGTTGCAATCACGGCCTCCAAGAATGTGAATGGCCAGCCGGCTTCCAGCAAGGACGTCTTCAACTTCAAGCTCGAGGCCGTGACCGAGGGCGCACCCATGCCCGCGTCTGACACCGTACAGAACGTCGGCGGCAGCGTCACCTTCGGCGCCATAACTTACACTGCGAACATCTTCAGCCGTGACGATGTTGTTACGCCTGAGGATGGCACTGCTCGATACGTCGACTTTACATACAGGGTGAGCGAGGTTGCCGGTTCCTCCAGCGTTTACGGCTACGACTCGAGCACCTACGACGTGACCGTCCGCGTGACCGACGACGGCAACGGTACCCTGACCGCGGCCGTTAAGGATGCAGCGGCGCCCGTCTTCAACAACACCTACACGCCCAACCCTGTTACCGTTACTGACCCGCCCGTCTCCAAGAAGGTCACCGGTTTCACCGGTAACAAGTATCCTGCCTTCACCTTCCAGATGACCTCCAAGACCGACGGCGCACCCATGCCCGAGGGCACTGTGAATGGCGTCAAGGAGGCCACGATCGCTGGCGAGGGAGCCGTCGAGTTCGGACAGATGACCTTCACCAAGGCTGACACCTACGTCTACGCCGTCTCCGAAAAGGGCCTGGATGCCGATGGTTGGACCACCGACAGCACCCTCTATACTCTCACTTACACGGTGACGGACAACAACGGCCAGCTCGAGTACACCCTTGCCGTGGACAACGTCACCACGGGTGACAAGGGTCTGTCCGAGGCAACCTTCACTAACACCTACAAGGCCCTGCCCGCTGGCGGCTACCTGAATGCCAAGAAGGTGCTCAATGGCCGCGACCTCAAGGCTGGCGAGTTTAGCTTCCAGCTGCTGGATGCCGACGGCAAGGAGGTCCTCGACACTCGCACCAACGAGGCCGACGGCACCGTGACCTTCAACAACCTGAGCTTCGACGCGGCTGACACCTACACCTACCAGGTGCGCGAGGTCAAGGGCGACGACTCCACCATCACCTACGACGAGGCCACTCACACGTACGTCTTCACGGTTGAGGACGAGAACGGCCAGCTGAAGGTCACCTCCGTCAAGGCCGACGGCAAGGATGAAGCCGCGGTGTTCACCAACACCTACACCGAGCCTGCGACCCCGGTCACCCCGACCAACCCGACCACGCCCAACAAGCCCACCCCCGCCACTCCTGCCGCTCCCGCCAGCCCGGCCGCCCCGGCCAAGAGCTCCGGCGCCGTGGCCAAGACGGGCGACACCACCACCAGCGTTGCCGGCATCGTGATTGCCGGCGCCGTGATTGTTGCCGGTGGCCTGTACCTCCGCAAGAGGAATGCCAGCGCCAAGAAGTAGCGCGCCGGCGCGCATCGCCGCCCTGCATCCGCGGGGCACGCGGGTAAAACCGCCAGCTAGGAAAAGAGGGGGTCGCAGCGTGAGCTGCGGCCCCCTTTGCTGTGCGCAGCAGGCCCCGGCAGCCACGTGAGGCGGGGGGGCAAATGCGGCTGTGGGCCGCCCGGGGCGGCCGCCGATGACCCTCAGTCGTGATTCCGGAACTTTTGCACTCTTGCGGCGATTTCGGCCCAAGCGGCCAAGAGTGGTACCCCCTCTTACCTGCACTTTTGTGGAAGCGTCCAGGCGCGGCGGGTGCGAATTCCTACGGTGGCGGAGACGCACTTTTCGACGGGGCATCTGACCTGCGGCGATGCAAGGGTTTGCCCGCAATTGAGGGTGCACAAGTTCCAGAATCACGACTGAGGGTCTACGTGGGCGGAGTCTGTGGGAGCCGGGGCCGAATTCTTGGGGGATCTACGTCCTTCGTGAGTAGGCATTGCGTGCAAGCAATCAACTTCTTAAGAATCTTTAGAAGTCCGGGTGGCCACCGCATTCTGTTAGACCCGTGATGGGCTCCGCCAGCGGCCGTCCGTGCCTCGCGCTTTGCTAAAGTAGTGACCTTAGTGAGACAAGCGAGACAGGGGGCGCGATGAGACAGGGGGACGTACCTTTTGTCTCATCTGAATGAGACAAAAGGTACGTCCCCCTGTCTCGCATCCTTGAAGGGATCCCCATGCCAAGCTTGCAAGACCAGATTACTTCTCGCCGCACGTTTGCGATCATCTCGCACCCGGACGCAGGCAAGACCACGCTAACGGAGAAGCTGCTGCTATACACCGGCAGTATCCAGACGGCCGGCTCCGTCAAGGGCAAGGCCAGCGCGCGCCACGCCGTCAGCGACTGGATGGACATCGAGAAGGAGCGCGGCATCTCCGTCACCTCGTCCGTGCTGCAGTTTACTTACAACGGTTATTGCGTCAACATCCTTGACACCCCTGGCCACCAGGACTTTTCTGAGGACACCTACCGCACGCTAATGGCTGCGGACGCCGCGGTCATGGTCATAGACGGCGCCAAGGGCGTGGAGGCCCAGACCATCAAACTTTTTAAGGTCTGCATCCTGCGCCACATCCCCATCTTCACCTTCGTCAACAAGCTGGACCACGAGGCGCGCGACCCCTTCGAGCTCACGGAGGAGATTGAGTCCGTCCTGGGCATCGACACCTACCCCATGAACTGGCCCATCGGGTCCGGCCGCAACTTCAAGGGCGTCTTCGACCGCGCCAGCCGCCACGTGCTGGCCTTCCAGGGCGACGGCCACGCAAACGCCACCAAGAAGGTGGAGGAGATTGAGGCCGAGCTGGGTGACCCCGCCCTTGACCAGCTCATCGGCGAGGAAAACCACAAAACTTTGATGGATGACATCGAGCTTTTGGACGGCGCGTCCGAGGAGTTTGACCTGGAGATGGTGCAGGCCGGCCAGCTGACGCCCGTCTTCTTTGGCTCCGCCCTCACCAACTTTGGCGTGGAGCCCTTCCTGCGTGACTTCCTGCGCCTGGCGCCCCCGCCCCTGGCCTACACGGACTCGCTCACCGGCAAGGCCGTTGACCCCGCTACCAGCGATTTCTCGGGCTTCGTGTTCAAGATCCAGGCCAACATGGACAAGAACCACCGCGACCGTATCGCCTTCCTGCGCATCTGTTCCGGCAAGTTCCAGCGCGGGATGGACGCCATTCACCAGCAGTCCGGTCGCCGCCTCAAGCTGGCAACCGGCACCTCCATGATGGCCGACGACCGCGCGACGGTGGACGAGGCCTTCGCCGGCGACGTGGTGGGCCTCTTTGACCCCGGCCTCTTCTCCATTGGCGACACGGTGTACGCCGGCAAGCAGGCCGTGCAGTACCCCAGCATCCCCACCTTCGCGCCCGAGCACTTTGCACGAATCACGCAGGTGGATACCCTCAAGCGCAAGCAGTTCATCAAGGGCGTTGAGGAGCTGGCCCAGGAGGGCGCCATCCAGATCTTCCGCGAGCTGGGCGGCGGCATGGAGTCCGTGATCGTGGGCGTGGTCGGCGTGCTGCAGCTGGACGTGCTGGAGCGTCGCCTCAAGAGCGAGTACCACGTTGAGGTGCGCCGCCAGCCACTGCCCTTCACGGAGATTCGCTGGATCCTGAACCCGCCCGAGGAGCTGGACATTCGCCGGCTGGACCTCTCGCGCGACACCGGCCGCGTGCAAGACATGCGCGGCGGCCGCCTGCTGCTGTTCACCAACGAGTGGAACGTGAACTGGGCCAAGGAGCGCAACCCAGAGCTGCGCCTCTCCGAGTTCGGTAACGTGTCGGTGTAGCGCGGCCGGCGCGGGGCGGGGGAGCGCGAGCCCCCGCGCCGCGCCCGCCGGCCTGCCTGGCTCGCCACTTATGCGCCGATTACCCTTACGCACACAAAACATTCGCAACAGGTAATTAGGGCTTCTTCTGCAGTTTTGAGAATCGCGGTAAGCTAATCGCGTTATCTTTTATGTATGGCGTGCGAGAACCGCAGGAGGGCGTTGATGGCCACCCCAGGCCCAAAACCGAGCGTTGCCGCGAATAGGGAAGCGATGCGTCGAAACATCGTTTCCGCAGCTCGCGACCTGTATGTGACCAACGGGATCAGGCATACGGGCGTTCGGGAGATCATGGACCGCGTGGGCATGACGCGCAGCCTCTTCTACCACTACTTCAAGAGCAAGGACGAGGTCACCAGCGTCATCATTGACGAGTACATCGCTTCATGCATGGAGCGCATACGTTCCCAGTTCCGCGCGGCGGTCACGCGCGGCGCGGAGTACGAGCTTAGGACAGTGCGGGGCTTTCGCGCCTATTACAACAAGGTGGACCCCCTCTGGACGGAGCTGAAGAAGCCCGAGAACGTTGCCGTTTACAACTGCCTGGTCCAGCGCGGCGCCACGGCTTACGCGCGCATGGTCGTGGACTTTGAGTCCGAGCGCGCGGACGGCCAGGGTGACCCCGCGGCGGACGCGGCCCGGTTCGAGGCTGTGCGCATTGTGGCGCTGGGCATGCTGAACGTGCTGGGCTTCGACCAAAGCGTGACTGACGAGACCCTGGCACAGGCCTTGCATCTGCTTGTGGTCGGCATGCGGTAGGGTGCGAGAAGCGCTTCTCGGCGCGCGCGGAGCTGGCAGATAACTGCGCCCCAGCGCGCGGCCTGACGCGCGGCCGGCGCGTACGCCGTCGTCCCGCCGTGCAGCTGGCAAGCGTGAATTTGGTACCACTTTTTGTGGCAAACATCCCACCCATTCTTGACGGATTTGCCCATGTGAGAACGTTCTGATTGACGTTTGAACTCCTATGCTCTAGATTGGAATTTGACAATTTGGCGATTATGCCAATTGCAACAGGTTGCCGCCGGGGCGTGCTTGGTGGGCTGGCCCGGCAGGGGCTGCCCTCGCAATGGGAGCACCAAACGGCTGGCACAACGTGCGATTTTGGGGCAATTCTCGAGCAAAGATGGTGTGCCATGCAGCTGACGTCGACGACCGATGAAGCAATTCAGATTCTCTGCCTGCTCGCGGGGTCGGCGCAGCTAATGAACGCGGATTCCGTGTCGCGCGAACTGGGCGTGCCCGTGCCCTACGTGCGCAAGATCATGTGCGGCCTCAAGCGGTCCCAGCTGGTGGATTCCCGCATGGGCGCCAACGGCGGCTACGTGCTGGCCCGCAGCCCGGAGGACATTACCATGCTGGACGTCGTCTCTGCCACGGAGACCACCTTCAACGTGGGCAGGGGCAAGCGCCAGACCAACGACAGCCTGCCTTACCTGCGCGCTCTTGACCGTGCCTACCAGACGCTGCAAGAGAGCGTGGAGGAGTACATGGACTCCGTCTCCATCCAGGACATCCTGGACGGCAACGTTTAATGAGACGCGGGGAGACAGGGGGACGCACCTTTTGTCTCATTTGAATGAGTCAGGGGGACGTACCTTTTGTCTCATGTGAATGAGGCGGTCCTTCCGCTGACGGCGTAGGTGACTGCATCGTGGCGCACTCGCTGCCGGTAAAGGCGCGCGGCTCTCACCATACTGGCGCACTGTGCCCCAAGCCATGATTCACAAGGCATAGATTGGGCTGAGGCACCTCAATTCGTGCATACGATGCGCGTTTGGTCGTCGAGCCGGGCGCGCTGGGCCCCAGCATTTGGGGACGAAGCGGGCAACTCCAGCCCTGGTAGGCTGCTGGCCCGACCCTCAGTCGTGATTCTGGAACTTGTGGATAGAGCATTTCAGAAATTACCTGCTATGATCGCAGGTCAGAGGCCATGCGCGAAAGTGCCTATCTCCCACCGTAGGAAATCGCACTCTTGGCTGGAGTTGCCTGTTACAAAACCCCAGCTCAGAGGGGGTGCGGTCCCTGCGGCCCACGGCCAGAATGGCCCTGGATATCCAAAACTCGCAGATTCACGACTGGGGGTCTTGGCGGACTAGGTTGGCGGCTGGGAGGCGGGCTGATTTTTGCGCGTAGGGGCCCACAGGCCCCGAAACCCGCACCCGCGGACCCCCAAACTCATTCACATGAGACAAAAGGTGCGTCCCCGTGTCTCACAGGCGGAAGCAGCGGCGGATGTCCTCCAACTTGCCCAGCACAACCAGCACGTCGCTCTCCTCCAGCGGGCGGACGGGGTCCACGTTGGGGTTCATGGTCTTGCCCTCCAGCAGGGCAATCACGTTCACGCCAAAATCGTGCCGGATGTTCAGCCGCGCCAGGCCCTTGCCAACCCACCCGCGCGGAATGGCGACCTCCATCACCACGTAGCCGTCGCCCACGGGCAGGTAGTCAAACACGTTCTGGTCGCCGTAGCACACGGCCGTCCAATCGGCCGCGGACCGCTCCGGAAAGACCACCTTGTCGGCCCCGTTGCGCAGCAGGAACTTCTCCTGCACGTCGTCCGACGCGCGCGAGACCACCAGCTTGGCGCCAGCCTCCTTCAGCAGGCTGGTAGTCTGCAGCGAGCTCATGAAGTCGTCGCCAATGGCCACGATGCACACGTCGTAGTCCTGCGGGGCCAGGCTCTGCACAAAGTCCGGGTCCGTCGTGTCGCCAATGCGGCCGTTCACGGCGAAGGGCAGGCAGTCCTGCACGCGCTCCTCCACGCTGTCCACCACCATCACGTTCTCGTCGTGGTCGCAGAGGGTCTGGGCTATCCTGCGGCCAAAGTAGCCAAGGCCAATAACCAAAATGTCAGTCTTCGTGCTCATTGCGAGGTCCAATCATTGCTTGGGGCGGCGGCTGGGCGGGCAGGTCCACGCGGGCACCAGCACCTGCTGCCACCTGTGGTTTTATCCTACGTTCACGTCCTCCGCGGGGAACTGGGCGGACTCCACGCGGCTGCCTGGCACGGTGGCAAAGAGGAAGGTCAGGCCTCCCACCCTGCCCATGAACATGAGCAGCATCAAAATCAACTTTGAAACCAGGCCAAAGGTGGGCGTCAGCCCCATGGTCAGGCCCACCGTGGCAATGGCGGACGCGGTCTCGAATATGCAGTACAGCACGGGCTGGCCCTCCACCGCGCTGATGACCATGGCGCTCAGCAGGCAGCCGGCCACGTACAGGGTGAGGATGGCCATGGCCCGGTGCACCGTCTGGTGCGAGATTCGCCGCTGGAACAGCACCGGGTCCTTGCGGCGGCGAAAAATGCTGATGGACGAGGCAAGCAGCACGGCGAAGGTGGTGGTCTTCATGCCGCCCGCGGTGGAGCCCGAGCACCCGCCGATCATCATGAGGAAGATCATGACCAGCACGCCGTTGTCCGTGAGCTTGGTCAGGTCCATGGTGTTGAAGCCGGCCGTTCTGGCCGTGACGGATTGGAAGAAGGACGCCAGGACTCGCTGGCCGGGCTGGCAGCTAGCGTACTCGAATATCGCAAACAGGGCCGCGGGAACAAGCACCAAGGTGCAAGTCATGGTCAAGCTGATCTTTGACTGCAGGCGGTACTGGCGGAAGTGCAGGCCGTGCTCCGCAATGTCCCGCCAGGTGTAGAAGCCCAGCCCGCCCACGATGATCAGGGCCATCACGGTCAGGTTGACTATAACGTTGGTGCTATAGCCCGTGAGCGAGGAGTACTGCGCGCGCACGCCCATGAGGTCAAAGCCGGCGTTGCAGAAGGCGGAAATGGCGTGGAACACTGCGTACCACAGGCCCATGCGCGGGCCAAAGTCGCGGCAAAAGACCAGGTAGAAGGCCGCGGCGCCCGCCAGCTCCACCACTATTATGGTGCGCACAATGAAGAGCGACATGCGGATGATGCCCGCCACGGAGTCCCCGGCAATCGAGTCTTGCAGCAGGGTGCGCTGAATGAGCGAAATCTTGGAGCCAGACACGAATTGCACCAAAAACGCAACCATCACCACGCCCAGGCCACCAATTTGTATGAGCGCCAGAATGACCACCTGGCCAAAGAGGCTCCAGTAGGTGGCGGTGTCGTGCACAATGAGGCCCGTCACGCACGTGGCGGAGACCGCGGTGAACAGGGCGTCCACCGGGCTGGTCCACCGGCCGGACGCGCTGGCCACGGGCAGCGAGAGGAGCAGCCCGCCCAGCAGCACCACAAGCAAAAAGCCGTACAGAATTATCTGCGACGACGTGAGCCGGTACCTTCTGAGCGCCATGGTCCTCCCTTCGCGTGCGGGCCGCGCGTGCCCGGCGCGCCGAGCCCCGCCGCCCTGTCCCGCGCCGCGCTTTTCCTCGTGTGTGTCTTGCGCAGCGCGTTGATTTGAGCGTTCGTTTGGATAGAATACTAGTTTGTTGAGTTGGCTGTCGGGAATACGGCAAGCCTCTACACACGGGGGCTTGCAGCTGCAAACGCCCGCAAACTGCAATAAAACGAGAAAGGTCATTCCATGCTCGGTACTCCAGAGATTGCTCTTATCGCCCTGGCCGTTGTGCTTCTCATCTTTGGCCCCAAGAACCTGCCGAAGCTGGGCTCTGCCATCGGCAAGACCGTCAAGAACGTGCGCGAGGGCATGGACTCCGGCGACGACGAGGCTGAAGACGAGGACGAGGAGTCCGTCGAGGACGAGGATGACGAGGACGTGGAGGACGTCGCAGAGGCCCCCAAGAAGAAGTCCGGCAAGAAGTCTTCCAAGTAGTCTCTTCACCTTTGCATCGAACGGGGTTTTAGCATGGCAAACGAAATGATCCTGACGCCCGAAGGCCGCCAGAAGCTCGTTGACGAGCTTGAGTGGCGCGAGGGCGCTCGCCACGACGAGATTGTCGAGGCCATTCGCGAGGCTCGCGCCCAGGGCGACCTCTCCGAGAACGCCGAGTACGACGCCGCCAAGGAGGACCAATCCAAGAACGAGTCCCGCATCACGGAGATTCGCCACATCCTGGCAACCGCCAAGGTCGCGCAGACTGCCGGTGAGCTCGAGGTCTCCATCGGTTCTTCCGTGGAGCTTGAGGATGCCAAGGGCAAGCGCACCACGTTCACCATTGTGGGCACGACGGAGACCAACTCGCTCAAGCACATGATCTCCAACGAGTCCCCGGCCGGCGCGGTGCTCATCGGCCGCACCGTTGGCGACCACATTTCGTTCACGACGCCCAACGGCAGGGTGCGCGAGTACACGATCGTCAACATCAGCCGCTAGCGCAGGCGGCCAAAGCGAACGGCAAGGCACCCCATGCCCACGGTGACCCGTGAGGGTGGGGTGCCTCTTTTCTGCACGCGCGCGGCCAATTGCGCGCAAGAAGCATGTACGTGCGCGGCAAGGCTCGCGCAGGAACCAAGGGGAGCCACATGACAGAGGAAACCAATCCCACGCAGGCAGCAACGGACGAGCGCGCCATTCGCCGCGCCCGCCGCCAGGCCATGATTGACGCGGGCGTGAACCCGTACCCCATAAAGTCGCAGGTCACGGCCCATGCCGCAGAGCTGGAGGCCAAGTACGCTGACCTTGCCACCGGCGTGGACACCCAAGACGTTGTCACCGTGGCCGGCCGCGTGCGCGCCTTCCGCGACTCCGGCAAGATCGCCTTCGTGGTGCTGGAGGACGTGACCGGCCAGATTCAGCTCTTCTGCCGCGTGAACAACTTCGCGGAGGCGGACTGGGGCCTGGTAAAGCAGCTTGACCTGGGCGACATTGTGGAGGCCACGGGCGTGGTGGTGCGCACCAAGCGCGGCCAGCTCAGCGTGTCCCCCACGCAGGTGCGCATGCTGGCCAAGTCCCTGCGCCCCCTGCCCGAGAAGTTCCACGGCCTGACGGACCGCGAGGTGCGCTACCGCCAGCGCTACGTTGACCTGATCATGAACCCCGAGGTGCGCGACACCTTCCGCAAGCGCAGCCAGATCATCAGCCTCATCCGCCGCTACATGGAGGCCGACGGCTACATGGAGGTGGAGACCCCCACGATGCACGCCATTCTGGGCGGCGCCAACGCCAAGCCGTTCGTGACCCACTTCAACGCGCTGGACAGGGACTTCTACCTGCGCATTGCCACGGAGTTGCCGCTGAAGCGGCTGATTGTGGGCGGGCTGGAGCGCGTGTTCGAGATTGGCCGCCAGTTCCGCAACGAGGGCATGGACCTGACGCACAACCCGGAGTTCACCTCCATGGAGGCCTACTGCGCCTACAGCGACCTGGAGGGCATGAAGCAGCTGACCCAGGGCCTGTTCCAGACCATCGCGCGCGAGGCCTGCGGCTGCGAGCCCGGGCACGAGGTCATTACCTACCAGGGGCAAGAGGTGGACATGTCCGGCACCTGGACCAGCGTGCCCCTCTCTGAGGTGGCCAGCGCGGCCGTGGGCGAGCACGTGGACATGGACACGCCCATCGAGCACCTGCGCGAGCTCTGCCGCGCCCACAACATTGAGGTGCAAGACAACTTTGGCCCCGGCAAGCTGCTGTTCGAGCTGTACGACGAGCTGGGCGAGGGCACGCTGGTGAACCCCACCTTCGTGTGCGACTACCCGGAGGAGGTGAGCCCGCTCAGCAAGCGCAAGGACGAGGACCCGCGCCTGACCGACCGCTTTGAGCTGGTCATTTGCGGCCACGAGTACTGCAACGCCTTCAGCGAGCTCAATGATCCCGTTGACCAGGCCGGCCGCTTTGCGGAGCAGGTGGCCGCCAAGGGCTTTGGCGATGACGAGGCCATGGGCTACGACTACGACTACGTGCGCGCGCTGGAGTACGGCATGCCGCCGGCAGGCGGCATCGGCTACGGCATCGACCGCATGGTCATGCTGTTCTGCGACCAGCCGGCCATCCGCGACGTGCTGCTGTTCCCGCAGATGAAGCCCGAGGTCATAACCAGGGAGGACATTGCGGCCCAGGTGGCGGGCGCCGCGACGGAGAACGCGCACGCGTCGGTGGACGCCATTGCGGACGACTCAGAGCACGGGGCGAGTAACGAGCGCGCGGCGGAGGCCGCGACTGCGGAGGGTGAGGCCGCCGCGGACGAGCCGGCTGCGGAGCCGGCTGCCGCCGATGCGGCCAGCGAGCCCGACGCGGGCCTCTCGGCCGCCGCGCAGGCCGCCATCGCTGCGGACATGTCTGGCACGCTGGAGGCGGGAATCTCTCGCGAAGCTGGCATGGAGCTGGTGCGCAAGTACAACGACGACCCCTTCCACGTGTCCCACGCGCAGACCCTGGAGGGCCTGATGCGCCACTTCGCCCAGGAGTACGACCCGCAGAACGTGGACTTCTGGGGCCTGGTGGGCATGCTGCACGACCTTGACTGGGAGAAGTTCCCCAGCGTGCAGAACCACACCGTCAAGACTGCCGAGCTCCTGGCCCAGGCCGGCGCCACGCCGCAGCTGGCCCACGCCATCATGACCCACAACTCCGACAACAACCCCGAGCTGCCCAAGCCCGAGCTCAAGATGGAGAAGGTCCTCTTTGCCGCGGACGAGACCTCCGGCCTGATTCAGGCCGCGGCCAAGATGCGGCCGTCCGGATCCGTGGCGGACATGCCGCTCAAGTCCCTGAAGAAGAAGTTCAAGGACAAGCGCTTCGCCGCCGGCTGCGACCGTGCGGTCATGACGCGCGGCGCGGAGCTCAACGGCATGGAGGTCGGCGACATGCTGGCCGCCGTGCTGGACGCCATGAAGGCCATCGCGCCCGTTGGCGACATCTACAAGAAGGACGAGGCCGCGTCTGCGGAGTAGCTTGCGTCGCAAGATGCCTGGGGGGCGGTTGGGGCATGTTCCCAGCCGCCCCCATTCGTATTCGGTCCAAGTGACGGCGCGGAAATGGCCGAATGCGCCGCAATCGTGCCGGATTCCCGCGGCGCAAGAGGGGATTTTGGGCGCCTCTTGCGCCTCGGCCGCCTCGTCTAGCTCTCTTTCTGGGCCCGCGTGCCCAGCGTCGCCCTGCACGTATGGTGCCCGACGGTAAACATTTCTCGGTTGACGGTTTCGTTCTGCCACCGTGTGGGTAAATCAGTAACCGTTAACCTAGCGGGGCAACGTTACACATGCAACACCAAGGGGGTACGAACCCACCATGTTCGAGAAGTTCACAGACAAGGCGCGCAAGGTCATGAGCCTTTCGCAGGACGAGGCGCGCAACCTGGGCCGCATGTACGTGGGCACGGAGCACCTGCTGCTCGCGCTCATCAAGGAGGGGGAGGGCGTCGCCGCCCAGGCCCTCGGCAAGCTGGACGTCACCTACGAGGAGACCCTGCTCACCGTGAAGGAGCTATCCACGGACGACGGGGAGCCTGTTCCCGGCGGCCACATCCCCTTCACGCCGCGCGCCAAGCGTGTGCTGGAGGACGCCTACCGTGAGACCATGACCCACGGCCAGACCTACATTGCCACGGAGCACCTGCTGCTGGGCATAGTGGCGGAGGGCAACGGTCGCGCCATGGAGGCCCTGGGCCGCATGGGCGTCTCGGGCGACGCGGTGCGCAACGCCGTCAACGAGCTCATTGCCAACAAGAAGGACGAGTCCCACAGCGCGCCCGGCCAGCAGTCCAACCCCCGCATGGACCCAAGCTTCATGGGCGCCGCCCCGCAGGACGGCTCCACCGGGGAGGACGGCTCCATGCTGGAGCAGTTTGGCCGCAACCTCACCAAGCAGGCGGCGGAGGGCAAGCTCGACCCCGTCATCGGCCGCGACAGGGAGATTGAGCGCGTCATGCAGGTGCTGGCCCGCCGCCAGAAGAACAACCCCCTCATCCTGGGAGACCCGGGCGTGGGCAAGACGGCCATAGTGGAGGGCCTGGCCCAGCTGGTGGAGTCCGGCAACGTGCCGGACATCCTGCGCGGCAGGCAAATCTGGACGCTGGACATTGCCTCGCTGGTCGCCGGCTCCAAGTACCGCGGCGAGTTCGAGGAGCGCATGAAGAAGGTCATCAAGGAGGTGGAGGACAACAAGAACGTCATCCTCTTCATTGACGAGATCCACACCATCATGGGCGCCGGCTCGGCCGAGGGCTCCGTGGACGCGGCGGCCATCCTGAAGCCGCCCCTTTCCCGCGGTGAGATTCAGGTCATCGGTGCCACCACGGCGGACGAGTACCGCAAGCGGTTCGAGAAGGACTCCGCCCTGGAGCGTCGCTTCCAGCCCGTCAACGTGGGCGAGCCCTCCGTGGAGGACACCCTGCAGATCCTGCACGGCCTGCAGAGTCGCTACGAGAAGCACCACCACGTCAAATACACGGACGAGGCGCTTGCCGCGGCAGTCTCGCTTTCTGACCGCTACGTGCAGGACCGCTTCCTGCCGGACAAGGCAATAGACCTCATTGACGAGGCCGGCGCCCGCACGCGCATCCACAAGATGACGCTGCCGCCGGAGCTCGCCCAGGTGGAGGAGCAGCTGCGCGACATCAAGGCCCGCAAGTCCAAGGCCGCCCAGGCCCAGGAGTTCGAGGAGGCAGCCCGCCTGCGTGACCAGGAGCGCGAGCTCACGGCCAAGAAGGCGGAGCTGGAGCAGGCCTGGCGCAACAAGCAGGACGAGAACGTGGTCACGGTGACTGAGCAGGACATCGCGGACGTCGTCTCGGACATCTCGGGCGTGCCCGTCTCCAACCTGACGGAGGCCGAGGCCAGCAAGCTGCTGCGCTGCGAGGACGCCCTGCACCAGCGCGTCGTTGGCCAGGAGGAGGCCGTCTCCGCCGTGTCCCGTGCCATCCGCCGCTCGCGCAGCCCGCTCAAGGACCCGCGCCGTCCCGGTGGTTCCTTCATCTTCCTGGGCCCCTCGGGCGTGGGCAAGACGGAGCTGGCCAAGGCCCTGGCGGAGTTCCTCTTTGGCTCCGAGGACGCCCTCATCACCTACGACATGTCGGAGTTCATGGAGAAGCACACCGTCTCCAAGCTGGTCGGCGCCCCTCCCGGCTACGTTGGCTACGACGAGGGCGGCGAGCTCACCAAGGCCGTGCGCAGGCGCCCCTACTCCGTGGTCCTCTTCGACGAGATTGAGAAGGCCCACCCGGACGTCTTCAACGTGCTGCTGCAGATCCTGGACGAGGGCAGGCTCACGGACGGCCAGGGCCGCCACGTGGACTTCTCCAACACCGTCATCATCATGACCTCCAACATCGGCGCGCGCGACATTGCCCAGACCACCAGCTTCGGCTTCACCGGCTCCAGCAACGGCCTGTCCGACAAAGAGATCAACTCCCGCGTCATGGGCGAGCTCAAGAAGCTGTTCCGGCCGGAGTTCCTGAACCGCGTGGACGAGATTGTTGTCTTCAAGAGCCTGACCGGCCAGCAGCTGCGCGGCATCGTGGACCTGATGGTGGCGGAGCTGCGCAACCGGTTGATCACCAACGGCATGAGCATCGAGCTCACGGACGCCGCCCGCGACTACGTGGCCAAGAAGGGCACCGACAAGATCTACGGCGCCCGGCCGCTGCGCCGCGCCATCCAGACGCTCATCGAGGACCCGCTCTCTGAGGAGCTGCTGGAGGGCAAGTGGGTTGCCGGTGACATCATAAAGGTCGACGCCGTGGGCGAGGGCGAGGACGAGAAGCTGACCTTCGCCAAGGGCGAGGGGGAGATTCCCGCCCTCACGGAGCGCGTCCACCTTGACCTGCCCAAGGCCAAGTCGCACTGGTCGCCCGCCGCGTCCGCCGCGGGGGACGGCACCGAGACCGCAGAGGACTAGGGCCTCGCAAGAGCAAATTCGTTCCTATTGGCAATATACTGTTCTGTGAAGATGCGTCGGCCCGCCGCGAGCGGGCCGACTTTGCCCTACGGAGGCACGATGGATGCTAAGAATCTGAGTCTCGCAGCCAGTGATACGGACGCTCGCCTGCGCCAGGCCGTCTCGCAGACGGCGCCCGGCACGGCGCTGCGCCACGCGTTGGACATGATCATCGCGGGCCACATGGGTGCCCTCATCTGCATCGGCGATACGGAGAACGTGCTGGCCGCCGGCGACGACGGCTTCAAGCTCAACATCTCGTTCACGGCCAACCGCCTGTTCGAGCTTTCCAAGATGGACGGCGCCATCGTCGTCGACAAGGGCCTGACGCAGATCCTGCGCGCCAACTACCACCTGAACCCCGACCCGTCCCTGCCCACCAGCGAGACGGGCATGCGTCACCGCACCGCCGCGCGCATGAGCCTGCTCACCAAGGCCATGGTCATCTCGGTATCCGAGCGCCGGCAGGTGGTCACCGTCTTCATTGACGGCCGCGGCCACCAGCTGAAGACCGTGCCGGAAATCATGTCGTCCGTGAACCAGCTGGTGGTCACCATGCAGAACACGCGCCAGCAGCTGGACCGCAGCCTCCTGCGGCTGACCACGCTGGAGCTGGACAACTACGTCACGCTGGGCGACATCACGGACATTTTCTACCTCTTCGAGGTGCTCATCACCGCGTGCGAGAGCCTGGACCGCTGCATCCTGGAGTTGGGCTCCGAGGGCAAGACCGTGCAGATGCAGCGCGAGGAGTTCATGGGGGACCTGGACGAGGAGTACACCCTCATGATCCGCGACTACGCGCGCGACTCCTCCGAGGAGAACGCCCGCGCCATCCGCCGCGCCCTGCACGACGCCTCCAACGCCCAGGTGCACAAGGCGTCCAGCGTAGCCAAGCTCCTTGGGTACGAGAACCGCACCGAGGACTCCATCATGACGCCGCTGGGCCTGCGCACGCTCTCCAACATCTCCGTCGTGCGCGCCGGCATGGCGGACAAGATCGTGGACGAGTACGGGTCCCTACAGCACCTCATGGATGACATCGACAAGAACCCGGACCGCCTGGACGACATTGGCGTCAAGAACCCGGAGCTTCTGGTGGACAGCCTGTACCGCATGTGGGGCAAGCACTGATGGGCGCGCCGGACGCAAGCGGCCCGGATTCCGGGGCCGCACCGCTGGATGCCGCGCCGCGCGACGCCGCCCGCGACTACGCCGGCGGCGGATGCTGCGCCGCGCCCTACCTGCAGCAGCAGGAGGCCCCAGCCGTGCCGCTGGCATCTCCGGAGGCCCAGGCCCTGGGGGAGGCCGCGCCCGCGCCGGACACCTGCGCCATTATCCTGGCCGGCGGCTCCGGTGAGCGCTTTGGCGACCCGCGGGGCAAGCAGTTCGTGGACCTGTGCGGCCTGCCCCTCATGAGCTGGTCCATCATGGCCTTCGACCGCGCGCCCTCCATCGGCCACCTGGTGGTGGTGTACCCGGTGGACCGGCTGGACGACGTGCGGGAGGTCCTCTCGCAGCTGACCCTGCGGCACGACGTCACGCTGGCCACGGCCGGCGCAACCCGGCAGGACTCCGTGTTCTCCGGCCTCATAGCCATGCCGGCCCAGTACCGCTACGTGGCCATTCACGACGGCGCCCGCCCGCTCATCCAAACCCAGACAATAGAGAAGGTAATCTCCGCCCTGCGCAACGAGCCGCAGCTCAAGGGGGCAATCGCCGCCGCGCACGAGATTGACACCCTGAAGCTGGCGGAGAACGGGCTCATCATTGCCACGCCGGACCGCAACTACTACTGGGTGGCCCAGACCCCGCAGGTCTTCCGCACCAAGGACATTCTGGCTGCCCACCGGGCCTCCGTCTGGGATGACTTCGTGGGCACGGACGATGCCTCGCTCATAGAGCACCGGGGCGGCAAGGTGCGCTGCGTGGACTGCCCGCGCGACAACATAAAGGTGACCGTGCCGGAGGACCTGGCCGTTGTGGCAGCAACGCTCGAGGGCCGGCTCATCACGGGCGAGTAGGCGAGTGGTGAAGGAGGCGCGCATGCTGCGCATTGGACACGGGTACGACGTGCACCAGTTTGCGGACGGTCGCAAGTGCATCCTGGGTGGCGTGGACGTTCCCAGCGAGCGCGGCCTTCTGGGCCACAGCGACGCGGACGTGTTGGCGCACGCCCTGGCGGACGCCGTCCTGGGTGCCGCCCGCCTGGGGGACATCGGCAAGCTCTTCCCAGATACCGACCCCGCCTACGAGGGGGCGGACTCCCTGGTGCTGCTTTCGCGCGTGGCGCAACTGGTGCGCGCGCAAGGCTTCCGCATTGTGGACTGCGACTGCACGGTGGCCGCGCAGGTGCCCAAGCTGGCCCCCTACCGGGACCAGATGCGCGCCAACCTGGCCCGCGCCCTGGGCGTGCCCGTGGAAAACGTGGGCGTGAAGGCCACCACCACGGAGCGGCTGGGCTTCGTGGGCCGCGAGGAGGGCATCGAGGCCTGGGCCGTGGCCCTGCTGGAGACCGCGGATGAGGGCTCCGTGGATGCCGGCGGCAACCCGGGGTGTTAGCCCGGACGCAGGTATGGCTACAATGCCATAAGACATCTGGCCAAAAGCAGACACCGCAGGCCGACCGTTGCACGTTCCGCGGCACCGCGCCGCTTGATTCCAAGGAGATGCCCCGCATGCTCATCTATAACACGCAGACCCACCGCAAGGAGGAGCTCAAGCCCATCGAGGACGGCAAGATCCGCATGTATGTGTGCGGCCCCACCGTCTACGACCAGATCCACATCGGCAACGCGCGCACGTTCCTCTCGTTCGACGTAATCCGCCGCTACCTGCAGTACAAGGGCTACGAGGTCACGTTTGCCCAGAACCTGACGGACGTGGACGACAAGATCATCAACCGCGCCAACGAGGAGGGCCGCTCCGCCGCGGAGGTGGCGGAGGAGTTCTCGGCCGCCTTCATCGAGCAGATGCACCGCTTTGGCATCAAGGACCCGGACATCCGCCCGCGCGCCACGCACGAGATCGAGGCAATGCAGCAGATGATCCAGATCCTCATCGAGAAGGACCATGCCTACGTGGCCGCGAACGGCGACGTGTACTTCTCCGTCCGGTCCGACGCCCACTACGGCGTGCTTTCTGGCCGCAACCTGGACCAGCTGCGTGCGGGCGAGCGCGTGGAGGTGAACGAGGACAAGCGCGACCCCTTTGACTTCGCCCTGTGGAAGGCCGCCAAGCCCGGCGAGCCCAGCTGGCCCAGCCCCTGGGGCGACGGCCGGCCCGGCTGGCACACGGAGTGCTGCGCCATGATCCACCGCTACCTGGGCACCCCCATAGACATTCATGGCGGCGGCCAGGACCTTGTCTTCCCCCACCACGAGAACGAGACCGCCCAGGCCATGTGCGCCTGGGACAAGGCGCTGGCCAACGTGTGGATGCACACGGGCATGCTGCGCATCAACGGCGAGAAGATGTCCAAGTCCCTGGGCAACTTCCTGACCCTCAAGGACGTGCTGGACAAGTACCCCGCGGACGCCGTGCGCCTGCTCATGCTGCAGACCCACTACCGGTCCGCACTGGACTTCCAGACCAACCAGCTGGAGAGCTCCGTGGGCACGCTGGAGCGGCTGAAGACCTGCGTGAAGAACCTGCGCTGGGCCGCCGCCAACGCGCCGCAGGACGGCGAGCTGAACGACGCAGACCGCGAGTTTGGCAAGGCCGTGGACGCCGCGCGCGAGGAGTTCGTGGCCCAGATGGACGACGACTTCAACACCTCCGGCGCGCTGGCGGCCGTGTTCACGCTGGTCACGGCCGCCAACAAGTACCTGGCGGAGGCCGGGGACGACATCTCCACCCCGGTGAGCCTGCGCGGCGCGGACACTCTGACGGAGCTTGCGGACGTGCTGGGCATCGACCTTGCCGCGGCGGAGGACGAGCTGCCGCACGAGCTCGTGGACCTGGCGGCCCAGTACGCCGGCTACCAGGGCGACTCCGCGGCGGACGCGGCCGAGCAGCTGCTTGCCGCCCGCCAGGCCGCCCGCAAGGCCAAGGACTGGGGCACGGCCGACGCCATTCGCGACGGCATCACGGGCCTGGGCCTGGTGCTGGAAGACACCGCCGCCGGCGCGCGCCTGCGCCGCGCCAACTAGCCGCAGGAGGCAAACGTGGCAAAGAACCAGTCCAGGACACCCGGCCGAGACGTTCGTGGCGGCTCTGGCGCGCGCAACGGCAAGGCCGCGCGCGGCGCCAAGCCGGCCGGGCGCGGGCCGCAGCGAGGCGGCGGGGCCAACGGCAGGCAGGGCGGACCGCAGAAGGGCGGCGCTTACGGCGCTCAGCGGGGCGGCACCGGCCGGCCCGGGGCCGGGCGGCGTCCCGGCGGCCAGCGTCCCGGCGGCCCGCGTCAGCAGTCCGCCAAGCCGCTGACCAGCTACATCGAGGGCCGGCGCGCCTCTGCGGAGGCGCTGGAGACCGGCGTGCCCATCAAGCGCGCGCTGGTGGCCACCATGGACGGCGGCCTGGACGCTACCCTGCAGTCCCTGGTTGACCGCCTGCAGGCCGCGGGCGTTGCCGTTGAGTTCGTTCCGCGCTCGCGCCTGGACGTGCTCTCCTCCCACGGCGCCCACCAGGGCATAGTGCTGGAGACCAAGCCCTTCGCATACGCCGAGCTCAGCGACGTGATCGCCCGCGCCGGCACGGGGGACGCCCTGGTCGTCGTGCTTGACCACGTGACGGACGAGGGCAACTTCGGCGCCATCGTGCGGTCCGCGGAGGTCGTGGGCGCGGCGGGCGTGGTCATTCCCAAGGCCCGTACGGCCAGCGTTGGCACGGCCGCCTACAAGACGTCCGCCGGCGCGGTGCTGCACCTGCCCATCGCGCAGGTGCCCAACCTGCCCGCGGCGCTGGAGGCGCTCAAGGACGCCGGCTTCTGGGTTGGCGCGGCCAGCGAGCACGCGCAGGAGGACGTGTGGCATGCACCCATGGGCGGCAGGCTGTGCCTGGTCATGGGCTCCGAGGGCGAGGGCATCTCTCGCCTGGTGCAAGAGAAGTGCGACTTTGGCTGCAGGCTGCCGCAGCGCGGCATGGTGGAGTCCCTGAACGTTGCGCAGGCAACAACGGTTCTGTGCTACGAGTGGCTGCGCCGCACGACGGAGGCTGCGGCCGCGGCTGCGGCCGCGGCCCCCAGCGCGGGCGCGGGCCAATACACGGAAGCGGGCGATTGGGCGTGATCGTGAGCGACCGACCGGGCGCGCAGCGCGAGCTGCTGGTGGTGGACGGCTACAACGTCATCTTCAAGTCCGAGAGGTACCTCTCGCTGGCGGACGGCCTGGACCGCGGTGCTGGCGACCCCTTCGACCGCTCGCGCGAGCTGCTCATTGCCGACGTGGCCGCCTACGCCCAGGGCCGCTACGACGCCGTAGTGGTCTTCGACGCGGCGGGCAACGTCTCGCCCGACAGGCCCAACCTGCCCAAGGCCGGCGTGCGCGTCATCTTCTCCGCCACGGGCGAGACCGCGGACACCGTGATCGAGCGCCTGGTCACGGAGTCGCGCCTGGCGCCGCGCGCCGTCACGGTGGTCACCTCCGACAACACCATCCGCGCGACCGTGGGCGGCATCCCCGTCACGCGAATTTCCAGCGACGTGCTGATTCACGACGTGGGCGACATCGTGGCGGACGTGGCGCGCGCCAACGAGGAGCGGAGCCACCACAAGCTGACGCTGGAGGACCGGCTAGACCCCAAGACGCGCGAGAAGCTCAACCGCATGCTTGGCCGCGGGTAGGGCGCGCCGTGGCGCGGCCACGCGCCGCGTGCGCTGGCGAGGGCGCTGGCGAGGGTGCTGGCGAGGGCGCTGGCGAGGGTGCTGGCGAGGGTGCTGGCGAGGGTGCTGGCCCACGCAATCTCGGACAGAATCGGCCCCCATACCCAGCCAATGTGTCCAAGATGCCATGGGTCACGCCGTCCGTGTGCTATGCCGGCCGCGCGCCACGCCGTCCGAATTTGGTGCACACCAAGTCCGGACGCGAAGAGCCCCATTTGGGCTCGTTTTTGTCGAAAGTTGGAGTACACCAGAAGCCGACACGAGCGAACCTGGCCAATTGCTGTGCTGCCGTCTTGTCCGAACTTGGAGCACACCAAGTTCGGACACGAAGGGCCCCATTTGGGCTCGTTTTTGTCGGAAGTTGGTGTACACCAGAAGCCGACACGAAGGGCGCCCGTCCAGTGGCCGGCGTTGCGCGCGCCAATGCTGGCGCCGAAACAACTCCGCGGCTCGCGCGCCAAAACGCGCCCGGAATGTCGTACACTACCAATGCCATAGGCGCTGGATTAGCTCAGTTGGTAGAGCCCTAGTCTTGTAAACTAGTTGTCGCCGGTTCGAGTCCGGCATCCAGCTCCAGACGAATCCGCAGGTCAACCAGTGTTTTTGGTTGACCTGTTTATGTTTAGCGTTGCTTGGCCGATGCGCAAGGCCAGTGCACCTGTCAACACTCGCCCAATTGCACGGCCGGCTCCTGCCCCCACGATGCCGCATGTGTCGGCGCGCAACAGTGCGCAAACCATGGAATGCGCACTGTTGCGCACTGCCCCTTGTCAATAGTGCGCAAACCGTGGGCAATACATGCTATAACCCCAGTTGGCAATCGGTGATCACCGTAGAATGCGCACTATGCGCCGGCAGAAGTGCGCAAACCATGGAATGCGCACTGTGTGGGGGCCAGCGCCGCCCAGCCAGCGACGCCCGGCACGCCGCCCAGCCAGCGACGCCCGGCACGCCGCCGCCAGCGCCGCCGCCCAGCAC
>OMVJ01000048.1:9609-10107 GCA_900314495.1 uncultured Olsenella sp. | reverse complement strand
GCTTGGCACGCCGTTCCGCGGGGTATAAGATAGGTACACCGGCGATGCCCGTGGTCGCTTAACCTGGGCGGGCGGCGCTGGCTACGATTTCAGGGGCCCGTTCCAGCGGGCCCCCTACTTTCACTTTCTCGCGTCATCCGTTGGGTGCTTACGCTCCTTCCACAGGTCGCAGAGGATCCTCGCTGTGGCGACGGCCGTGTAGGCCGCCTGGAGGGACTTCAGAACAAGATCGACGAGCTCATCTATGTCCATGGGCTTCGCTCCTTTCCAGTTCGAAGGGAGCGCCGCCCGCACGCGGACACCGCCGGTGTGGCGCGACATTCTACTCTGCCCGGCACCGATACGCCACTGTCATCTACCCGCGTGAGAAACAAAACTGCAGGTACTGGACCCTGGCGTGTTTGCTCACCCCGGGTGGCACGGTCAGCGACGTCTCATCCCGTTCGGAGGGAATATATGGACGGCGAACGCCCGCGGCTCGCCATTGCGTCCGCACCG
>OMVJ01000048.1:0-9561 GCA_900314495.1 uncultured Olsenella sp. | reverse complement strand
GTTTGCTCACCCCGGGTGGCACGGTCAGCGACGTCTCATCCCGTTCGGAGGGAATATATGGACGGCGAACGCCCGCGGCTCGCCATTGCGTCCGCACCGTCGCCCATGCTTGGCACGCCATCCCGCGGGGTATAAGATAGGTACACCGGCGATGCCCGTAGTCCTTTAGCCTAGGCGGGCGGCGCAGGTTTCAGAGCTTAGGGGCCCGGTGCAACGGGCCCCTTTCACTCATTCACGTTACGCGTCATCCGTTTTTGTGCTTACGCTCTCGACGAACTCATCTACGTCCATAGGCATTGCTCCTTTCTGGCTCGAAGGGAGCGCCGCCCGCACGCGGACACCACCGGCGTGGCGGTAGATTCTACGCCGCTCGTCGCCAATGCGCCATCATCGTCTAACTGCGAATGCTTCGGAGACGCAGGCAAACGATGCCATGCCGGCTTGCCGCCCACGGGCGCACCCGCGATGAGCTTCGAGCGTCCCTGGAGGCCGCCAGGAGCATGGCATCCCAATCCCGGGTGCAGAAATGGGGCTCCCGGGGCCGATTTGCTGCACCCGGGATGACACAGAGGCCCGGAAAAAGCGGCCCCAGGCGCCCATTGGGCACATCGCGGGTACAGACGCATCCGACCGCGCCGTTTCCGACAGTAGGATACGTACCTGCTGTTCGCGCGGAGGCCTCCAGATAGCAGCCACGGCCCACAGCAGGTACGCCGCTGCTGGGGCTTCATGGGCACCGCCTCGCGCGTCAAACCTTCTAGCTGCAGATTTGCGACTAGGGCAACTTAGTCGATCCGACGCGAGGTACCCGTTGATGGCTGTCGACCGCCCCCAATAGCCCCGCCGACAAGAGCGGGTACGGCGGCCCCGATGCACCATGCAGGTTCATAAGAGCGCCACGGCGCCACCGGCGTCTACCTGCAGAGCCATCGAAGGCGCAGATGGGCGGCGTCATTGCCGACGTGCCGCCCACCGTTGCACCCGCGATGCGACCGCGACGGCCTGAGAGGGCCCGCGAGTGCCCCGACCAAATCCCGGGTGCAGAAACGGGACCTCTGAGGCCGGTTCCCCGCACCCGGGATGACGGTAAGACCCGCCGGGAGGCCCCCAGGCGCCCTTGTGCGCATCCCGGGTGCAGATGCATCTGCCCCGCGCCGTATCCTACAGCAGGACGTACCCGTTGTTCACGCGGAGGCCCCGAGATGGCAGTCGCGGCCAGCAGCGGGTACGCGCCGCCCGCCAGTGGACACAAAGGGAGTACCCCCTGCTGCCCACAAAGGGAGTACCCCCTGCTGCCCGCCGCACACCGGCGGCCACACAAAAGGGGCGACAAGCCCACGCTTGCCGCCCCCTGCGCATTCAACTTGAGAGTCGCCCGCAACCCGCGAGCTACCCGCGCCCTGACGCTACCCGCGCCCTGACGCTACCCGCGGGCCTTCCGCCGCACGTGCACCGCGCAACCCACGACCACGAGGCCCACGCCCAGCACGATCGCCATCACGGCGTAGTTGGTCGCGTCGCCCGTGTTGGGGTTCCTCGAGGGCGGCTTCACGGGCTCGCCCGGCACCTCGACGTCTTTCACGTTGGTGAAGACGGCCTTCTCCACCGGCGTGCCGTCGCTGTCGCGCAGCTCCACATTCGTCGCTTTGTACTCGTCGTCCACGGCCTCGACCGTCACGTCGTAGTAGTACACGGTCGTGTCGTACGTAACGCCGTTCAGCTTAAAGCCGTTCTCGGCGGTAGTACCCTCGGGCAGGCGCTCCAGCACCTTGTACTCGTACTCGCCCGCCTCGGTGAGATCAATCCCCTCGAAGGCCCAGCTGCCCACGGAGTAGGTGTGCCCCTCGTCGGTCTGGGCCACGCCGGCGCCGTTCGTCGTCTCGGCAACCCACACCCAGTCCTCGCCGTTCTTGCGGAAGATGTCGAACGTAAAGTCGCCGGCCTTGAGGTCGCCGTTCTCGTACCACTTCTCGCCAGGGTCGACCTCCCACTTGCCGTCGGCCGTGTACGCGTTCGCGAAGCTCACGCTCGCGATCTTCGTCCCGGTGTGGTCCGGCGTCGTGAACACGAACGCCCCCACCACAAAGTGCTCGTCGTCCTTCCACTGGGCGCAGATCTGCAGGTAGTACTCGGTCTCGTCCAGCGTCCAGTGCGTGTTGTCAGTCTGGGTGGTCTGGATCACCTTGTAGTCCCACACGCCCGGCTTGGTAAACACGATCTGCCCAAAGCTCACCGTGCCGGCGCCGGTGCTCGTCGCAACCTCGCCGCCCGCGACAGGCATGGGCGCGTCCTCGGAGACCGCCTCCAGCTTGGCGGAGAACTCGATGTCTCCCTTCGGCGTGCCCTTGACGTTAAAGGTCACCGGCAGCTCGTCCAGCGTCGCCCGCTGCTCCACGGCAAATGCCGGAGCTGGCGCGGTGAACACGACCAGGGCCGACACAACGGCCAAGGCCATGGCGAGGAGCGCAGAGACCCTGCGGCCCACGCGCGATCCTAGTACGTTACCCTGCATGTCTAGTCCTCACTTCACATCCGCGCCGGCCTCGCTTGCCGGCCAGTTCAGTTCTCCACCCGCCACACGCGGGCTACTTCCCGCTCTTGCCGTTCTTCCGACCCTTGCGCGGAGCGCCAACGACCCAGGCAATAAGTACCAGCACCAGAATCGCGATGCCGACCTTCGCCCACATCGGGAAGCCCTCGCCCGCGTTGCCCGTGAGCGTCCGGCTTACCGTCTCCTCCACGTACGGGTTGTCGTACGTCTGGTCCGTGATCTTGGCGATCACGACGTGCCTATCGTTCGTACCGGTCCCGCAAGTGCTCATGACCACCATGTGGTCCGAGGCGGTAAGCTCCCCGTCCCACACCGTCGCGTTCTCTTGCAGGTACGCGAGGAAGTCCTCGGTGGTCGGATCCTCCCCGACCCTGGCGCTGTAGATCACGCGGTCGTAGCCGTCTGCCGGCACGTACGCCACAATCTCCAGCCCGTGGTGCTTCCCCTGGTAGTACAGGTCGCCGTACTTGTGTTGCTGCAGGTAGGTTGCCGACGTGTACTGGTCAAGGTCGCCAAACATGAGCGAGTTCTCCATGTGGTGACCGTAGATGATCGTGCTGGCCCCGCTGAAGTCCTTCGCGCACTGGTAGTCGATAAACAGCGCGCCCGAAAGCGCGAAGTTACCGGCCGCGTCCTTGTTCAGGTACTCGTCGTTATCCTTACCTTGGACCACCGGGTAGTCCACGCCCGTCCCGTAGATCGTGATCCAGGCGCACACATCCGGGTTCTTGGCCTGGAGCTCCTCGAATCCCGGGCCCTCCGCATCGGGCTTGTAGGACTCGAACACCTCCGCCGAGGCCGCGTCCGCTACGCGGCCATTGTCAACAAGGACATAGGCCGAGTAGAGAACGACAAGTACGACAAATGACAAGACCAGCCCGTCGACTAGCCAGTTGGCCAGTCGAATAAAACCCTTAGCTAGTCGACGGGACAGGTCATGCCACATTCCTTAGTGCCTTCTACTACTTCTCGATCTTACGCTTGGCAGCACCGTAGGCAACGACGCCAGCAGCGGCAACGCCGATCATGACGATGAAGGGCGCGTTGTTCACGATGACGCCGGTAACGACGGTAGCGCTCTTGGTGTTGGTGACGGTGACGTTAGCGCCATCCTCGCTCAGGACCGTAGCCTGCTCAACTTCGCCGGAGGCAGAGTAATCAGACGGGGTCTCCTCGTCAACGGTATAGGTGGTGCCGACAAGCACGTCGTTAAACGTAACGTTCTTGGAGTCCTTGGCAGTGAAGGTAAAGGTGCGGCTCGTGGCGTCAGCAGCCACCTTAGCCTCATTAGTAATCACAGCGCCCTCGCCGGCGGTGGCGGTGATGGCGTTCAGCACGTCGGCCTTCGTCTTACCCGCAGGAAGCACGTCGGGGGCAGTGAAGGTGACCGTAAAGGTGAAGTCCTGCTGCTTGTTGCCCTGGTTGCCCTCGACCTTCTTCGTCACCACGAGCGGCTTGTTGGTACCATCGGAGGTCTTCTCAGTGTACTTGTTGGTGAAGGTTGCGGTACCAACCTTCTCACCAGAAGCCTCTTCCACGGTACCCTTGATCAGGTAGCTCTCGGCAACTGTAGTGCCACCATTGTCGGTGTTGTTCACCACTGCAACGAGCGTGTAGGTCTCGGGGTCGTACTGCATCTCGCCAGTACCCGTGTAGGTGTTGGCGGTCTCCTTGACAACCCACGCGTAGGTGCCAGCATGGTCAAAGGCACCGTACGTAATTGCAGCGGTACCAGTGGCCTCGGCACCGTCAGCGGAGAGCGTGATGTCGGCGATGGTGGCGGATACGTTGTGGGTCTCGGTGCTCGTCGTGTTCTTACCGTCCACAACGGCGCCCTTGATCACAGTCGGGGTAGCGGTGTAAGAGAAGGTCGCCGTTACCTTGGATCCCGGGTTGACCTCGAGCTTCTTGGTCACGCCAGTACTAACGGTGGCCTGCGTGCCGGAGTTTGCGAACGCGGGGACCGCGGGGGCCAGCGTCATGGCCAGGGAGAGACCTGCGACGATGTACTTTGCCTTCTTACCAAACATGTTCGTTCCTACCTTTCTATTGCTTACTTACAAAGTTAAGCCTTGCTATATCAACAATCGTCAGAAGTTCCGCCTTCTGATGATTGTCATTGCCTCTCCTTCGGTGCCCGACTGGATGTCCACGGGCCCGTAGATTCGGCTGTCCTTCGACGACGGGCGGTTGTCGCCCATCACGAAGACCTGACCCTCCCCCACGGTAACGGGGTAGGTAATCCCGCCGGTAAAGGGCTCGGTTTCGGCGTAGATGCTCGACTCGCTCTGCAGGTAGCCGTTGATAACAAGCCCGTCGGACGTAAAGTCCACCGTGTCGCCAGCCACTGCAATCACGCGCCGCACCTCCTGCTCGTCACCGTCGTCCACTACCACCAGGTCGCCTGCAGCGTAGTCCTTTTGCAGGCGATAGTACACCACCAAGTCGCCCTCGCGCACTGCGGGCCTCATGCTCTCGTCGCTAACCTGCACGACGCCAAACAGGAAGAGGAACACCATTGCGATAAACCCTAGAACCATCGCAACCTTGAGGAGCAGCAGGATGAGCTGCGTGCCCAGCGGTTGCTCGTCATCGCTCCCGGATTTGGGCGCCTGCTCGGGGGCTGGCGTTGGGTCCGGGGTGATCCCCTGCGGTTGGGCGGCGCGGTCGTAGTGCCTGGCCTGGTGCCGCCCGTCCGCGACCTGCGGCGGCATTACCACCTCCGTCCGTTGCCGCGCATGTGGCGGCCGTTGCCGTTGGAATCCGTACGCTTGGTCGCGTGGCGGCCGGCCGAGTGCGCGCCGGCGGAAGCGGCCTGGAGGGTGTTGCGCTGCACGAGTGCGAACCCGCCCGCGATCGCGAGACCCGCGATGGCGAGGACGCCGAGGATCTTGGGCGCGTCGGCGGTGTTCACTGCCGTGACGGGGGTCTGGACCTTAGTGTTGGTAAAGATGGCCGTGGTGGAGTCGGCATCAAGAGTGATCTGTCCTGTTGCCTTGCCGTCACCGTTAACTGCGTCCTTGTTGCCCACCGTCACCGAGTAGCTGGTGGTGTAACCAGTGTTGTCAGTCTCCGTAATCGTGACCTTGTCGCCCCAGAGAAGCTCGAGACGAGTCTTCTCGGCTCCGCCCAGGATCACCTGATCACCCGCATCACTCTCGCCCTTCCTGTCGTACAAAGCAGAGGTGGTAAATGAGCCACCGCCATCCTTGGTCACTGTGAACGTGTAACCCTTGGTAAGGTCGGCCTGCGCACCCACAAGCTCCTTCTGGATGGTCAGCGTGACGGGCTTCTTCTTCCAGCAGGCGTAGAGCACGTTGGTACCATCTTTAGCCTGCCAAGCCAGGCCTTCCAAGTTGTCCGCAGCATAGGTCTTAGAGCTGTCGAGCTTGTCGGTAGCAGCGTCGAAGTCCTCCTGGGTCCAGAAGTCCTTCTGCGTACCGCTCCAGCCCAGGAAGGTGTAGCCCTCGCGGCTGGGCTCGCCAGGAATCGTAATCTCGGTGTTAACGTCGTAGGACTTGGTGTCCTTATCGCCCTTGCCAGTACCGAAGGTGCCCTTGTTGGCGTCGAAGATCACCGTGGTCTTCTCGGGCGTGGAGTCGGCGTAGACGGCCTTGAGCATCACCGTGTAGGTGTAGCTGGGATGATCCTCGGTGTTGTCGTCGTTGGCGGTCTGGCGCGCGTACTCATACTTCACGTCAAACGTGTCGCCCGGGTACACCTTGGTGTCAGTGGAGACGTACTGGTTGGTAGCACTGTCCCAACGCTGCAGATCCCAGTACTGGAACTTCTGGGTGTCGTCCTTGTAGGTAGCCGCAGAGGTTGCCGAGGCGGTTGCGCCTTCCTCGTACTTCTGCTGATCGGTATGGGTCTGAGCACCTTTAACCTTGTTGCCATCAAGCGCGTCGTACACGACCGTCATGCCGTCCGCGCCCACCAGCACGTGACGCCACTTGGCATAGAGGTCCATCTTGCCGGCAACATAGTTGTCGGGCGAAGGAGTCTCGGCATCGATGCCCAGCGTGGGCTCAGTCGTCTTGTTAAGGTGGTAGCCAAATGTGAAGGGCTGCGTGCAAGCCTCGTCAACGTACCAACCAACGAACTCCCACTCGGGCCCACGGTTGACCTGGGGCTCCTCAACGGTGCCGTCATACCCCACGTAGGAGGGGTTATGGTAGCCGCCGGCGTACTCGTTGCCACTGGCGCTGCCGTCGTGAATCGTGACCTGGTACTGCGTCTTAATCCACTTGGCATAGACCGTCACGTTGTGCGCCGGCATCTGAGCATCGAAATCATGGGGCTGCGTGCAAGCCGTATCGTCGTACCAGCCAGCAAAGACGTAGCCGTCCTTGGTGGGCGCCTCAGGGCTGCCCGGTGCCTTGCTATAGGCAGAGGTGTTCTGCTCGTACAGGACGCTTGCCGGATCGCTGATTTGAACGTGCTCAAGCTCGGCGATACGGTCGGCAACGCTCGTGCCAGGAGCCTTGTAGGTTGCGCCGTCGGTATAGACAATCTGGTAGCTCTTGCGCGTGTAGTAGAAGCTGATGCCCGTGCCAGAAGTGAGCCGTACCGAATCACCATTGTCGAAGCTCGGAGTTGAATCGTAACGGTCGAAACCCTCGAAGTCAATCCAGTCCTCATTCTTGGTAGCGCTCAGGCCATCGCTCTTAATTGTGTACTTCTCCCCACCACTGAAGGTCATGCCTGCATGAGACTCATTGCCCGAAACGCCCGGCAGGGTCTGGAAGTAGAACTTGAAGGGATAGGAGCTATCTCCTTTGTAGATGTACGATTGGAAGGTCGTGTCTTCGGCAGGCATGACCGAAAGGATGCTCAACTGTTTGCTGCTGGAGAAGTACTTGCTGTTCTGGGCAGTCCAGGATGCGTCCTTATAGCCTGGGATGGGGAACTGGTCGGCGATGTTCTGACCATAGAGCGCCTTGATGGTCTTGGCGTTGCTGGGGACGTTCTCGTAGTAGCCCCAGTTGTACTGATACCACCCGCCGCGATCCTGCAGCTCATGCATGTCGCCGTTTGCATCAGTGTAGTAGTAGGTGGTCCTGGTAAAGGGCCAGAAGCCGGTCGTCTCCTTGGTAACACCAGGGACGCTGCTGGGATCTGCTGCGGTGCTGATCGGGCGCCACACCTGTTGATAGCCCGAAGCAAAGGTGAGGGTGTACACGGTGCGATCGTAGTACACGTTCATGACAGTCTTTCCGTCAGGATTGACGGTCACGTCGGTGTAGCTCTTGAGGTGGAAGGGGAGCTTGATGTCGCTCATCGTGTCCGCGTTGTAGCCGGGCTGGATTGCGATAGCCGTGTCGTCATTACCAACAGTGGCGTAGAGAACCACATAGCTATTGTCATTGCCCGGGGTATTGACTACCTTTACACCGTTTTCGATAGCACCCTGGTCAACCGTTGCATTCTCGACGGTGTATGCCTGATAGAAGTCGTACTTGGAGGCATCCGTAGCATTCTGCAGCCAGATGTTGACGGTGTAGTCCGCAGTCGTGTTCTTGTTCCACCTTGCGTGGAGTGTCATGTTCTTAGTGCCAGTCGGAATCTTGGCCTCGAAGTCGAACGCCTTGTTATTCAGGTCGTCCTCGAACCAGCCAGCAAAGGTCCAGCCGGGGCAGGTCGGGTCGGCAATCTTGTTTGGCGCGGTGGCATCGTTTACCGACTGCCCATACTGCACAAACACAGGAGCGGTGTAGCTTGCACCCGTCTCATGGCCATCGAACGTAATCCAGATGCCCGGAGTTACCACGGCGTAGAGATCAACGTCGGTCGTGCTGGAGGATGTAAAGGTAATGGTGTCCTTGTGCTCCGTACCCTCCTCATCCGTATACGGGTTCTTGTAGACCGCGGTCTCAGCTTTCGACGAAGTATCCCAACCATCAAAACGGAACTCGGCCGCGTCGGATGTGTAGGCATAGTTGACGGTGTAGGGGACGTCCCTGTCCTTGACGGTGACTTCGTCGGTGTGGACAGCCACACCGTTCGCGTCGCGGTAGGTGACCTTGAAGGTCTTGACCACGATGGGATAGAAGTCGAGGGTATCGTCGGCAGTAAGGCTATTGAGCTTCGTCGTAACCGTAGCGCGAACGCCCTCGATATCCTTGCCCTCAGGTACGTTGCCCTTCTCGTCGAGGGCCCAGTTCTCGGTAGTAGTCCAACCCTTGAAGACCTGCTTGCCGGTGAGGGTGCCACAGCCCGGGTCGTAGACGATGTCGTTGACCTTGTCGTTCTCAAGGTCCTTCTTGGTCACGTAGATCGTCTTGACGGCACCGTCGATCTGGTGGAAGTTGACCTTCAGGCGCGCAGTCTCGCCAATGGCGTAGATGGAGAAGCTCTCGGCCTGGAAGACCTGCTCGTTGGCATCGGTCGTGGAGCTCTCGACCTTCTCGACGTTGAGGTCGTCGGCGTTGGTGGCCTGGGCCTCGTTGCCGTCGGGAGCGGTGACGTGGTAGACGGAGAGACCGGTCTCGTTCATGCCGAGCTCGGAAAGGGTGACCTTGACTGCGGCGGAGGGCTCGAGCTCGTTGCCGGCAGCGTCGCGGAGGGTGATGTCGATGGCCTTGACGGAGGTGAGCTCCGTGCCGTCGGCCTTGGCGGCGGCGGTGACTGCCTCAGTGATCGCGTCGTTGTCGATGGCCTTGGCCTCGAGGGTGGTGCCCTCGGGGATGGCGTCGGTGGAGGCCTCAACCGTAACGACGGTACCGTCGGTGAGGGTGGTCGTGAGGGCGCGGGTGTAGGGCTCGCCGGCGCTGGCGGTGCCCGCGTTGCCAAAGGTTGCCACGAGGAGCATGACGACGGCAAGCACCGGGAGGATGCCCAGTAGCTTGCCGACGAGGCTCATATGCTTTGGCCCGCGACGATTTCCGATCATGTGCCGTCCCCCTGACTCTCCGTCCGCTGCGGTGCTCGTTGCGGGCGCATTGATGCTCTTGTGGTGCGTTGGTGCGTTGGTGCGTTGGTGCGTTGGTGCGTTGGTGCGTTGGTGCGTT
>OMVJ01000012.1 GCA_900314495.1 uncultured Olsenella sp. | reverse complement strand
GCCAGGTCGACAAGGCTGGAGAGTGGCTACTACGCCTTCCTGACAAGCTGAAACTCCCACAAATTCTTGCTTGACAACCTATAGGAGCGTCGGTTTTGCAGCAAGGTTTCGGGCCGGCTACCGCACCTCCTGCAGCATTTGCGCGGGGTTCTCCGCCGCCTTGACCTTGCCGTGGGCTCGCACGATCATGCCGTTCTCGTCAATGAGGTAGGTGGACCGCCAGAGGCCGCCGTTGATCTTGCCCGTCTTGCCCACGGATTCCTTGTACACGTCGTAGGCCTTGATGACCTGGAACTGCGGGTCCGAGAGCAGCGTGAAGGGCAGGCCGTGGTTCTGCTGGAACTTCTTGTGGGAGGCCACGGTGTCCTTGCTCACGCCCAAGATCACGGCGCCCGCCTCGCGGAACTGCGGGTACAGGTCGCGGAAGGCGCAGGCCTGCTTGGTGCAGCCGCTGGTGTTGTCCTTGGGGTAGAAGTAGAGGACGACCTTCTGGCCGTGATAGTCGCTGAGCGTGTGCGGCTGGCCGTCTTGGTCTGGCAGGGTGAAGTCCGGTGCGACAGTTCCAACTTGAAGCATGCCTTGCCTCCTGTGCCGATTTGCGTACGGGACGTGTCATACTGGCAGGATATTATCAACCTTGCCTGCCAGTCAGGCGCTACCACCTAGGAACATCCGTGTCAGATACCACTGCATCTGGGCCACAGCCCCAGCTCAAGAAGAACCTCAGCCTGCCCACGGCCATCTCCGTGGTGGTGGGCAGCGTCATCGGCGCGGGCGTCTTCTTCAAGCCGTACGCCATTTACCAGGCAACGGGCGGCGCGCCTGGCATGGGCATGCTGGCGTGGGTGCTGGGCGGCCTTATGAGCATCTTCGGAGCGCTCACATTTGCCGAGGTGGCGGTCATGATTCCGCGCACGGGCGGCATGGTGGCCTACCTGAGCGAGGCCTTCGACCGTCGGGTGGGCTTCCTGGCCGGCTGGATGCAGATCGTCATCTTTTACCCCGCCTACCTTGCCGGTTACGGCGTCAAGGTGGGCGAGGAGCTGGGTGCGCTGCTTGGCGCGCAGTTCGCCATGCCCATAGCCATCGGGACGATCATCGCCATTGTGGCTGCAAACGTGCTGGGCTCGAGAACCGCCAGCGTGGTGCAAGTGGTCTCAACCGCGTGCAAGCTGGTGCCGCTGTTCATCCTCATGGTGTTCGGCTTCGTGCTGGGCGGGGGAGGAAACCCCGTGGTATCGCCGCTGGTAGGGCCGGGCGCGAGCATTGGCGGTGCGCTGGGATCCACGCTGCTGGCCGTGCTCTTTGCCTTCGAGGGGTGGACCAACGTGGGCGCCATCTCCGGCGAGCTGCGCAACCCCGCGCGCGACCTGCCGCGCGCCATCGTGGGCGGAGTTTCCATCATCATGGCGGTTTACCTGCTGATTAACCTGGCCTACCTGTGGGTAATCCCCGCGGACCAGCTCATGAACCTGCCCAGCCCGGCGGCAGCGGTGGCAGAGAAGCTCTTTGGCCCGGCTGGCGGTGCGCTCATCCACGCGGGCATCATCATCTCCGTCATTGGTGCGGCCAACGGCTTCCTCATGAGCGGCTCGCGCGTGGCCTACCTGCTGGCGGACGAGCGAATGATTCCCGGCGCGGGCTCGCTGAGCCGGCTCAACGGCCGCCAGGTTCCCGCCAACTCCATCATTTTGGTGGGATTTCTTGCCTGCCTGTACTCGATGCTGGGGCAGTTTGACCTGCTGACCAACCTGGGCACCTTTTCTTGCTGGGTGTTTTACACACTGACGTTTGCGGCGGTGGTGCGGCTGCGTCGTACGCGCCCGGAGGCACGGCGGGACTACCGCGTGCCGCTCTACCCCGTGGTGCCAGCGCTGGCCATCGCGAGCGGCGCGTACGTGATTGTTAGCCAGATCTTCCTTTCTGGCATTGGTGCCACGCTCATGGCGCTGGCGGGGGTTGCCATCACGCTGGCGGGCCTGCCCGTATACGCGCTGGTGCGTCGGAACAAGCGCTAAACGTAGGGCATGGGTGCACGGGCGCTGGCCAGAAGGCGCTGTGCCCTTGCGACAGCGCGCATTCTGTGGAATGCGCGCGTCCGTGCGCCAATAGTGCGCACGTGGTGACCCTGACGTGCTACAACCCCTGTTGGCGGTGTGCACATTCCAACGGCGTGCGCACTGTTGCTCTCCTGCAGCGCGCATTCTGTGGAATGCGCACGGCTTGCTGCCCAGTCCGCTGGCACGGGTTCCGAAATGCCTGCTTTCCTCCTGGTACGCGCAAAGAGCACCCCCAAATCCGTCCCTATAAGTCCGAATTATCAACTATGGAACTAGATTTATCTGGGCTTTTGTGGGGCGCATCAGAGTTATAGGGACGGATTTGGGGGTGCCGCAGGTACGTATGGGCGGTTCCGCGCCCCGCAAACGCGCAGGTAGAGGCCCATGGATTTTGGGTGCCATCCCGCACTGTGGGGAAATGTCACCGGAATCCATGGGCATCTAGCTGGGGCTTTGCGTGTGCCCGTGCGCCACCGTGGCAATAGGGCACACCCCCGATGGCACGTGCCAGGCCGTCTAGCTGGGCAAATTTACCAGAGGCGTCCTGAGCCTCGCTCTTGCTTCCCGTGGGACTTGAGTCCACCGTGGGGCTCAAGTCCCGTCGGAAGGCCGCACGGCGGACGAAGTCTTCAGCGCGCGGGCGTTGCAGCGAATTGCAACTACTGAATTTCCAGCAGGATGGGCGCGTGGTCCTGGCGTGGACCAGAATCCAGCATTTCGGAGCGTACCACGCGGCTGGCGATGCGGTCGCTCACCAGGAAGTAGTCGATTCTCCAGCCGGCATTGTTGATCTTGCTGGTCTTCACGCGCTGAGCCCACCAGGAATAGACGCCTTCCACGTTGCCGTGAACGTGGCGGAAGGTGTCCGTGAAGCCGCGGCCCAGCAGCGCCGAGAAGCCCGCGCGCTCCTCGTCTGTGAAGCCGGCGGACTGGTGGTTGCCGGCCGGATTGGCCAGGTCGATCTCCTCGTGGGCCACGTTGTAGTCGCCACAGCAGATGACGGGCTTGGTCGCGTCCAGCGAGGCCAGGTAGTCCGCGTAGCGCGCGTCCCACTCCTGGCGCTCGGCCAGGCGTTTGAGGCCCTCTCCGGCGTTGGGCGTATAGACCAGGTTGAAGTAGAAGTCGGGCAGCTCCAGGGTGATGAGGCGGCCTTCCTCGTCCATGGGCTCCGGCGCGCCGATGCTGGGGTAGGTTGCCGTGACGGCCAGCCCCTTGCGGTACAGGGCCATGGTTCCAGCGTAGCCCTTGCGCGCGGGTTCGTGCGAGCTGACCCACGCCACCTCGTAGCCGGGGAAGTATTCCTCCAGGGCCGCGTCCTGCTTCTTGTTCATGCCCTTTTCTGGCAGCTTGGTCTCCTGGATGGCGATGATGTCCGCATCCTGCGCCGCAATGGTGCGCAGGACGTCGCGCGAGAGGTCCGACCTGGGGCTGGTGCCCGTGAGCGCTGCATTGAGAGAGTCGATGTTCCAAGAGACGAAGCGCATGGCGCCGGGTGCCTTTGCGGCGGCTGGGGCAACGACCTCGCTGGGAGCAGACTCGCTGGCTTCGGCGCTGGTGCCCTTCTCGTGCGTCTTGCGACCGCGCTTGAGCGTCAGGTCCAGCCTTGCGAGCTCCTGGTTCAGCTCGTCCGCTGCCGAGCGAATCTGCTGCTCGTGGGGCTTGCCGGCCAGCGCCTCGTTTGCGGCTGCGGCGTAGTCGCGCTTGTGGGCGTCGTTTAGTTGCTTCCAGGGAATGTCCTTGAGCTCCGCCAGAAGCTCCGCGCCAAGACCCGGCAGACGACCCTGCATGATAAGAACGGCAATCACCGGGTAGCCAGCGTAACCTTGCCAGTAGGTGCCGTTGTCGGTGGACGCGTAGGTGTCACCCTGCCAGCTGACCTCATAGGTTTTGGCCCCGTCGCTCGAATCCACCAGCGCGTAGTCGTCGTGCATCTCCACGCGGCCGTCCGCGAGGGCGGAATATGCCTCGAATGCCTTCTCGACTGGTGGCAGCTTCTTCATCATGCGCTTCTCCTTGCCCGGAAGCCGCGCGGTGGCGCGTTGCGTAGGGTTTGACGCGCCCTATTATGCCCCATGGATGCCGTTGGGGCGGGGCCGACGAGAGTTGCAATCCAGCGATGGGCCTTGCAGTGCGCGAGCGAACTTAGCTGATTTCAATGCGCTCCAAGTCGTCGGGCACGAACAGGTTGCCGGCGAAGTACTGCTTTCCCTCCGCGGTGTAGAGCCGCTTGCGATTTGCAAGGTTCTTGTCTTCCGTGTGGTAGAGCACCAGGTTGCGCACGCCCAGGTCCTCGGCAAGCTGGCAGGCGTCGCGCACGGTGGAGTGGTGCTTCTCGTAGGGGTGGAAGTGGTCGCGCTCGCCGTAGAGGCAAAAGGCCTCGTGCAGCAGCCAATCGCTGCCGCGCGCGTATGCGCGGCCGGCCTCGCTGCAAGGCTCGTCTCCGCAGCAGGTTAGCTTCTTGCCGGGCGCGTACTCGAGGGTAAAGCCGAACTGCTTGGCCTTGGTAGACTGGATGTCAAAGGCCTGAACGGCGCAGCCCATGACTTGGAGGGTCTGGCCGTCTTGCAGCGGAACCAGGTGCAGGCGTTTGCCCACGAAGGCGTGCTGTTTGGCGTTGAGGAGTTGGCTGGTCAGCTGGTCCAGCAGCTGAGCGAGGTCGGTGTGGGCGTAAACGTACGCGTCACCTTCGTACGTGCCTTGTGACATGCCCTGCGCGATGACGCGCATCATCCAGATGACGCCCAGCAGATGGTCTATGTGCTTGTGCGTGACGAAGATGTGCTGCATGTTGCGCCAGTCAATGCCTGCGGACGCCAGCTGGCGCAGGACCCCGTTGCCCCCGCCTCCATCCACCATGAGCGAGCCATGCTCGTTCTGCAAGACAAAGCAGGTGTTGTAGCACTTGGTGACAAGGGCGTTGCCCGTGCCGAGCATGGTGAGCTGCATGGTACCTCCGTACTAAGAACGGCTATACAGGTATCATATTGTATGCTATCATATACTGGAAGACAAGGAGGACGGATGGCTTCGGTACAGATGAACGTCAGGTTGGAGAAGGGCCTCAAGGAGGATGGCGACGCATGCTTGGAGCAGGCAGGCTATACCCCTACGCAGGCAGTGCGCGCGCTGTGGAGGTACGCGCAGCGGAACGCGGGGGATGCGGGCAAACTGCGCAGCCTGATTGGTATGCTTAATGGGGATGCGGCCGATGAACCGGCGGGAGGCCCAGTGGACGCCAGCGCTGAGGCAATCGATGCAAGGGCTGAGCTATACAAGCGCCTTGGCATATCGATGCCGGCGCCTGCCGCGCATCCTGGTAGCGACGAGGAGCTTGTCGCTGCCCTGCAGAAACAGTCCGATGCGGACCGGCTGGCGCTTGAGGAAGCCTATGCGTTGCGCGCGGCGGAGAGGGGCATATAGATGTCAGGGGGGCAGCAACTCCTTCTGCTGGATACAAACGTGTGGCTCGACTACTTTGACCAGACGCGGCCAGGGTTTCAGAGCGCGGTTGCCTTGGTGCGGTACGCGCGTAGGGCGGGCATTGGCTTGCTGATTGCGCCAACCTCGTGCAAGGACTTCTATTGCCAATGCGCGAGTTCGGTCAAGCGGGACGCGCGGGCCAGTGGCAAGGAAGTGACGCCGGCGATCTCCGCAGCGGCAGAGGAGTTTGCCTGGGGGTGTCTGCAGAGCATTACGCGTATGGCAACCGTTGCATCCATGGGCCAAGTGGACGTGGCCATGAGTCGCTCCATCCACAACTTGCACCAAGACCTCGAGGATGACCTCATTGTGGCCGTTGCCATGCGCTGCGGAGTGACGTACCTGGTAACGGGTGACAGGAAGCTGGCGGCAAGCTCGCCCGTGCCAACTTTGAACGCGGCACAGGCACTTGCGATGCTGGGCGCGGCTGGGGTGTAAACTCGCGGAAGGTCTGAGATGATGACGGCTCGTACTGCAGTCGACTTTCTGCCGGGCCTAATCCTCAAGCTCCTTGAGCGCGTCAGTTGGGGTGACGGTAGGAACAAAGGCGTGGGCGAGGAGCTGTTTGTCCCAAGTGACCAAGAGGTCGGCACTTGCACGCTTAAACGATGCATGCACGAGGTTGTCCTCGAAATCTGAGTTTGTCTTGTGCCACTTGGACGCGAGCCACCAAGGTCGTTGCGGTATCAAAGTTGTACTGAGTGACCTTGAAGTTCCTTCTTGCATGAAGGCGTGTGAAATGGGATTACTTAACTTGTTCGTTCTGACATCAGTCGGGCTTTAGGAAGGGAACAAATCATGGAGAAGGAACTGCTCGATTTTGCCGCTGCCAAGGTTGACGAGATGCTGGCCGCTGGCTCTGCCTCTGCTGCCACCAAGGCCGCCGCACAGGCTTGGAAGGACGCCGTCGCCGCCGGCCAGGATGCCGAGGCAGCGACCAACGCCCTGATGGACGCCGTCAGCGAACACCAGACTAGCATCGTCAGCTTGCTTGGCTTCATCCAGAGCGAGGCGGGCAAGCAAGTCTTTGGCGATGCCGCCGAAGGGATGCTTGCCCACGAGCAGGAGCGCAAGGACAAAGGCGCCAAGTGGTGCGACTGCGCCGCCTGCCGTCCCTGCCACGAGCTGCTTGCCAAGTTCGGCCGCGAGGAGCCGGATCTGTACCTGTAGCAGCCAGTGTGGGCTGGCTGATGCGACACTAGGCCACCGCAACGGGACTGTCGTTGCATTGGAGTGCTCAAATGCGGTGCTTTCAGGTAACAACTGGGTAATAGCATGTCCCGCGTCATCTGAAACTTCAAATGACGCGGGACTTCTCGTGTGTGGGATGGGCTGGTCCGGGCCTGCGCCGGTTACTTCTCGGCGGGCTCCCACTTGCAGCGGACGGGGGAGACGATTGCGCCCTCGGCCTTGAGCTCCTTGAACGCCTTGTCCACGACCTTGCGGTCGAGGCCGGAAAGCTCGGCCACCTTGCCGGCTGCGAGCGGCGTGCCAGCTTCGTGCATGGTCTGCAGAACCAGTTCCTTAGCCTCCATAATGCTTCCTTTCTGGTGAATAGCATTGCGTTGAATGCAGTCTAGCCTAGCTGTGTGACACGGATGGAACGAAGTGCGTGCGGATTGTTGCCCCGCCGGTCTCGGACGGTGCGCCGCGCCGCCGATTACGCCTGCGCCCAGCGGGCGTGGTCGATACCGGATCCCAGCTCGAAGTGATACTGGGCAATGCCCATGTCGACGCACGCCAAGTTGCCGTCCGCGGTGGTGATGGAGAGGTTCGTGCCATCAAAGTGAATGGTGAACGCCTGCTGGTTGCCAGCGGTGGGGGCGAGCTGCGCAGCCTCCATCCCGCGGGCGAACCACTCCGGCGTCTGACCAGTCACATCGCTGAGCTGCTCAACGGACTTGACCTTGTGCGGGCGGCCGACCTTCTCGCTGGTGCCAATGCACAGGCACAGAACGAAGCGCTCGCCGTCAGCTACGTGAAAGGCATCGGGCAGTTGGCTGCCAGTGCGAGTGTCCACCCAGCCGGTCTTGAGGCCTGCGGTCTCGGCCCAAAGGGCAATCTTCTCGCCGTAGTAGCCGCAACGTTGCTCAAGGCTGGCATCGTCCTGGCCGACGCATGCAATGTAGTTGGTGACGTTGGTCCACTTGCCGTAGTGAACGGTAAAGGGTGCAAGTGCATCTGGCTGCCCGTTCACTAGCTGCAGGTGAAGGTTGCCCTCGGCGTTTGCCGCAGCAATCATTTTGTTAAGAGTCTCAAGGTCCTGACCTGCGATGGGCTGCCCGTCGTAGGTGCGGATGGTATGGCGAACCTTGATTGCCTCGAGAAGGTCCATGGCATCCTCCTTGTGTTTGCCTGCGGCAAGCTTGCGCCGCGCACGTGGCTGTATGACCTTACGATAGCTACCAATTGGATTAGTGGTAAGGTCCCATTGGAACAAAAGTAATGGAGCCAATTCGCGTCTGCGAACACCTAGGTGAATGGTGCCAATGCGGACTGAGGAGGTGCGCGTGATTCAGATAGATGCAAGGTCGAGCAGGCCCTTGTATGAGCAAATATATGAGGACTTGCGTCGGCAGATTCTTGCAGGAACGCTGCCAGCTGGCATGAGGTTGCCAGCGACGCGTACGCTTGCAGCAGACTATCACGTGGCGCGCAACACGGTGACAGCCGCCTATGCCCAGCTGGTTTCCGAGGGATATGCGCGGTCAATCGTCGGCTCGGGGTACTACGTTGAGCACATACCGCAGATGGAAGGTGCTGCTGCCGTTGTGAGGCAGGAACCTGCGGCAGCCAAGAAGCCTGCGTCGCATCATGAGCCTCGCTACAGCTTCCAATATGGAAGCCTTGACCTGAACGTGTACCGCACGAAGGAGTTCCGGCGCTGTCTGCGTGACGCATTTGCCCAGCTAGAGGGGCATGCGAACCTCTCGTATGCGAACCCGCAGGGGGAGGTGGCGCTGCGGGAGGCCCTTGCCAAGATGCTTGCCGCTTCGCGCGGGGTCAACGCGACGGCGGGCCAGGTTTACGTGACCGGTGGCGTGCAGCACGCGTTGCGCCAGGTGACCGATCTGCTTCCCAGGGAGCGCTACGCGTTTGCCATCGAGGAGCCGGGCTATTCGGGAGCTCGGGACGTGTTTGCGCGCATGGGCTACCGCGTGATTCCGGTTCCCCTTGATGCCAACGGAATCGACGTTGAGCAGCTTGCAGGTGTCTCGCATGCGATCGTTTACGTGACGCCGTCACACCAGTTTCCCATGGGGCAGGTGCTCCCTGCTGCCCGGCGCATTCAGCTGCTGCGTTGGGCCGAGGCAACGGACAGCTTCATCATCGAGGACGACTACGACAGCGAGCTGCGCTATCGCGAGCGGCCAATTCCTTCGTTGCAATCCATGGACGGCAGCGACCGCGTCATTTACTTGGGGACGTTCTCGAAGTCGCTGTCGCCAGACTTGCGCGTCTCTTATATGGTTCTGCCGAGGCGGCTCCATGTGGACTTTGGAGACTATTACAGCTACTTTGGCTCTTCCGTTCCCACCTACGAGCAGCTTGCGCTGGCCGCGTACCTGGAATCGGGCGCCTATTCTCGCCGGATCAACTACGTGAGAACGGCCATGGGCAAGCGGCACGACCTTATTCTTCAGACGCTTGCGAGCGATCTGCCAAACAAGGTGCAGGTGCATGGTACTGGCGGCGGTGTGCACTTTGTGCTGGAACTGGATACGGAACTCTCGCAAGAGCAGATACTTGCCAGCATTCTGCAAGACGAGATTGGCGTCATGCCCATGGGGGTGTTCTGGAGCGACGGCTCGAAGTGCCCCCACAATCAGGTGCTGATTGGATACGGCGCAATTGGGTTGCAGCAGCTGCCAGAATACTTGGATGCGCTGGTTGGCTCCCTGCGGCGCTGGATGTGACCCTTGCCTTCTTGCACCGGCCCTGCGGCCCAATAGGACTGCTTCAACGTGCTAGCTGCGCAAGATCTTCTCCATTGGCTTGCCGTGGGCAAGCTCGTCCACCATCTTGTCCAAACGGCGCATGTTCTGCATCACGGGGTCCTCGATTTCCGCAATCTTCACGTGGCAGATGGTGCCGGTGACCTTGCTCGCGTTGGGGTTGACCTGAGGTGCATTGCGGAAGAAGTCGCCGTAGGGCATGTCGGATTCCATGGCCGCGCGAATCTGGTCCGCGGTGTAGCCTAGGAGCCAGCTGGTGCACTGGTCAACCTCCTCCGCGGTTCGGCCCTTGCGCTCCGCCTTCTGAACCAGGGCGGCGTAGACCTTGGAAAGCTTCATGTCGAAGACGCTGGTGCGGGGCATGGGGGTCCTTTCGCGCTACAGGTTGGCCTCGATGATGCGCACGAGGTCGAGTACTGCCTCAGTGTACGGCACGGCTATGCCCTTCTGTACAGGAACGTTGTCATGGGAGCTCCCGTTTAGAGGTCGGCTACACAAGAGCGGCCCGGCGAACGCGGTGTCCGTCGGGCCGTTGGGTGCTGCTAGCGTGTGTGGTGTGGCTTGAGCTTACTTCTCCAGGCCGGACTGCTCAGGCGGCAGGGGCTTCTTGAGCATGGAGAGGATCAGGGCGCCCACAAGCGCGCCGGCGAAGAGTGCGACCAGGAACATGATCGGGTTGCCCAGCACGGGGAGGACCCAGGCGCCGCCGTGAGGGGCGGGGCTGGTGCAGCCGGCAATCGCGGAGATGGCGCCGGCGATGGCGGAGCCCACGATGCAGGAGGGAAGCACGCGGCCGGGGTCGGCGGCGGCGAAGGGGATGGCGCCCTCGGAGATGAAGGACAGGCCCATGATGTAGTTCACCAGGCCCGCGTCGCGGTCGGCCTTGGTCCAGCGGTCCTTGAAGAGGGTGGTGGAGAGGGCGATGACCAGCGGGGGAACCATGCCGCCAGCCATGACGGCGGCCATGACGGTGGGGCCGACCTCGGCGCCGGCGGCCAGCGCGCCGGTGGCGAAGACGTAGGAGGCCTTGTTGATGGGGCCGCCCATGTCGGTGGACTGCATGCCGGCGCAGATGGTGCAGAGGAGCACGATGTTGGCGGTGCCCATGCCGGCCAGCCAGCCGTTCAGGCCGGTGTTGATTGCGCCGAAGACGGGGTTGAGCAGGAACATGACGGCGCCAGTGGCGAGCGTGGCCAGCACGGGGTAGATCAGCATGGGCTTGATGCCCTCGAGCTGCTTGGGCATGGGCTCGCAGAGCTTCTCGATGCCAAGGGTGATGTAGCCCGCGGCGAAGCCGGCGAAGAGGGCCGCGATGAAGCCGCCGGAGACGCAGGCCGCGGCAGCGGCGTCGGGGTCAGAGTTGAGGAGGGCCAGGTAGGTGAGGCTGTAGCCGCCCTTGGCGAAGAGGCCGCCAACGATGCCGGGGGCGAGGCCAGGTCGGTCGGCGATGGACATGGCGATGAAGCCGGCCAGGATGGGGAGCATCATGCCGAAGGACTCGCCGCCGATGGTCTTGAAGAGGGCCGCGGCGGGGATGGAGGAGCCATAGGCCGCGGTGCCCAGGCCGGGCTGGTCGATGAGGAACGCGAGCGCGGTGAGGATGCCGCCGCCGATGACGAACGGAAGCATGTGGCTGACGCCGTTCATCAGGTGCTTGTAGATGACGTGCCAGCCGGATTCCTTCTCGCCGGAGGTGCCGGCCGCAACCGCGGTGCCCTCCTGCACGGGCGCGCCGCCGTCCAGAATGGTCTGGATCAGCTTCTCCGGCTCGGAGATGCCGGCGGTGACGGTGGTGGAGAGGACCTGCTTGCCGCCGAAGCGCGCGCGGTCCACGTTCTTGTCGGCCGCGATGATGACGCCCTTGGCGTGGGCGACCTCCTCGGCGGTGATTACGTTCTTGGCGCCGACGGAGCCCTGGGTCTCCACCTTGATGGAGACGCCCATCTCGGCGGCCTTCTTCTCCAGGTTCTCGGCGGCCATGTAGGTGTGGGCAATGCCGGTGGGGCAGGCGGTGATGGCCACGATCTGCGGGAAACCGGCGTCGGCGCCCTTGGCGGGGGCCGCCTCGGCTGCCGCGCGGCGCGCCTCGGCCTCGTCGATGACGGTCATGAAGTCCTCGGGGGTCTTTGCAGCGCGCAGGGCGTCGGCGAAGTCCTTGTGCATGAGGAGCTTGGAGAGCTGGGCCAGCATCTCAAGGTGCAGGTCGCCCTGGCCCTCCGGCGCGGCGATCATGAACATGAGGTCGGCGGGGGCGCCGTCGGGGGCGTCCCACTCCACGCCGCCGGGAACGGTCATGGCAGCCAGGCCGGCCTTGCGCACGGCGGCCGTCTTGGCGTGCGGGATGGCGATGCCGTCGCCCACGGCGGTGGAGAACTCTGCCTCGCGGGCGTGGATGGCCGCCTCGTAGGAAGTTGCGTTGTTGATGTTGCCCGAGGCATCCTGCAGGGCAACAAGCTGGCTGATGGCATCGTCACGGCTTGTGGCGGTGGCACCCACCTTGATGCCTTGAGGTACGAGCAGGTCGGTAATCTTCACGTGCACTCCTCTCCGTTTCTGCTGTTCTTGCACAGCGATTCCCTCCGCCGCGGCGCATGGCGCACAGCGGCGTGACTTGCCTATGCGAACCCAACCGCGCGGCTGGGGCCGTTACCTAGTTGTTTGTGAGTTGGGTGAGTCAGGGGGCGTGTGACAAAAGGGAAACGTCCCCTTTTGACACGCTACAGGGCGGCGAGCAGGGCCTCGACCTCCGGGCGCGTGGCCAGGTTGGGCGAGAAGGCGCTGGCAGACCCGGTGCAGACGCCCATCTTGAAGGCCGTCTCGGCGTCGCCCTTGCTCTCCAGCCAGCCGGTCAGGAAGCCGGCGACCATGGAGTCGCCCGCGCCCACGGAGTTGACCAGCGTGCCCTTGGGCGCCTCGCTCATGATGACGTCGCCCTTCTCCGGCACAAGCACCGCGCCCTCGCCGGCCATGGAGATGAGCACGTTGCGGGCGCCCTTCTCCTGCAGCTTGCGCGCGTAGGGCTCCACCTCGTCGCGGCGGTTGAGCTCCACGCCAAAGATGGCGCCCAGCTCGTGGTTGTTGGGCTTGATGAGGAAGGGGTGGTACTGCAACACGTTGACCAGAAGGTCGCGCTCCGCATCCACCACGATGTCGATGCCGCGGCCGTCCAGACGGGCCATGATGCGCTCGTAAATGTCTGCGGGCAGGACCTTGGGCACGCTGCCGGAAATCACGAGCACGTCGCCGGCAACCAGCGTGTCCAGCTTGGCGTACAGGGCCTGGACGTCGGCCTCAGTGATGTTGGGGCCAATGCCGTTGATCTCCGTCTCCTCCTTGGCCTTGACCTTCACGTTGATGCGGGTCATGCCCTCCTTCACGTGGATGAAGTCGTGCGCAACGCCGGACTCCGCCAGGCTGTCCTCGATCTGGCGGCCGGTGAAGCCGGCGACGAAGCCCAGGGCGCAGGACTGGTGGCCCATGTTGGAGAGCACGATGGAGACGTTGATGCCCTTGCCGCCAGCGAGCACCTGCTCGTAGTTGACGCGGTTGATCTTGCCCAGCTGCAGGTCCTCCAGGCGAATGATGTAGTCGAGCGCGGGGTTGAACGTGACGGTGTAGATCATGACTTGTCTCCTACCTCTGCGATGTTGTCTGCGTCCTTGAAACTCCCGTCCTGCGGGAGGCTGTCCGTGATGATGGTGGCGAAGTCGAACGGGGCGAAGGTCACCAGCGAGACCTGACCGAACTTGCTGGAATCTGCCAGCACGAAGCGGTTGATGGTGTTGCGCATGCTGACCTCCTTGACCTTTGCCTCCCCGATCTCCGGCGTGGTGAAGCCGGCGCTGCGGCTGATGCCGTTGGTGCCCCAGAAGCCCAGGGTGAAGTGCATGCGGAGGATGGAATCGATGGTCTCCTCGCTGACGAGCGCGGAGCTGACGGGCTTGATGAGGCCGCCGGGCAGGTAGGTCTTGCAGCCTTTGGAGAGCAGGACCTGCGCGTGGGGGATGGAGTTGGTGAAGTAGGTTGCGTCCGTCTGCGTGATGGCCTCCACCAGTTGCATGGTTGAGGTGCCGGCGTCGATGTAGACGAAGTCGTCCGGGCCGATGAGCGCGGCGGCGCTGGTGGCGATGGCGCGCTTGGCCGGGGTGTTGACGTTGCGCTTCTGCTCCATGGTGTAGTCGTGCAGGACCAAGTTGGGGTCGTCCTTGGGGGCGGTGGCGCCGCCGTGCACGCGCACCACGCGACGCTGCATGTCCAGCTGCGCGAGGTCGCGGCGGATGGTGGACTCGGAGGCGTCCAGCGCCTCCATGAGTTCCGGTGTGGTCATGGAGCCGTTCTGCACCACGAGACGGACGATGGTGTCCTGCCGGTCACGTGCGAGCATGTGCGCCTCCATTTGGTGGGTGTGCTTGCTTGACAATGCTATTATCGCGCAAGAACGGTCAGTGTCAACCATAAACGGGCAAAAACATTCGAGAAACTTGAGCGAATTTGAGCGAATCGGTCAAATACGGGCAACAGGGCGGGTACTGTGCGTGTGAAACGGGCAAGGTCGTGCGCAAACGCGCAAAGACGAGCAGCTCGACTGCCGCTGCTGACCGATTGGGGCGGTTCGTGCACGGAATTGCACTGAAGCCCGTGTGAATGCCTCTGGCCCTTTCGGCCTCTGACCCCCAGTCGTGATTAGAGAAGTTGTGCACCTCGTGATTCGGACTTTACCTGCTATCGTCGCAGGTAGAAGGCCTAGGCAAAAAGTGCGTCTCCGCCACCGTGAGGAATCGCACTTCGCGGCGAGACCCCTCGCAAAGAAGCCGCAGGTAAAAGTGGGTGTGCTTTTTCGTTCTCTTGGCTGGAGGATGCCGCGAGGTACAGAACTCTTCTAATCACGACTGAGGGTCAGGAGCGTCGCCCCATCCGCCGAACGCGGCTGTAAATGTTGCCGATATCGGCAAAAACCAGCGCCATTAGGTATGCTACTGCCATGGATTCTTGCCGATAAGGGGACGGATCATCGTGGAGTACTTATCTGTCGCTCAGATAGCGAAGCTGTGGGGTGTTTCCGAGCGAAGCGTTCGGAACTATTGCGCGCAGGGGCGTGTCTCGGGTGCCTACCTGACGGGCAAGACGTGGAGAATTCCAGCGAATGCCACAAAACCGGCACGTGCCAATGCGCAAAAACAGAAGAAGCACGCGATGGTGGAAATCCGGGATGAGGCAAGTTCTCTTGAGGCAAGTCCCCTTCTCGCGCGTTTGCTGGAGGAGAAGTCCGCGGGTGTCCATGGCGGCATCTATCACAAGCTGCAGATAGAGCTGACATATAACTCGAACCACATTGAGGGCTCGCAGCTCTCGCACGACCAGACTCGCCTGATCTTCGAGACAGCGACGGTTGGCCAAGAGGATGGCCCCTTGCGGATCGATGACATTGTTGAGACTTCCAACCACTTCAGGTGCATCGACTACTGCCTGGATAACGCGCTCGAGCCTTTGTCGGAGGCTATGCTAAAGGAGCTGCACCGGAGGCTTAAGCAGGGCACTTCCGAAGAGCGACTTTCGTGGTTCGCAGTGGGTGACTACAAGAAGGTGCCGAATGTGGTGGGGAATCGTGAGACCACCGAGCCCGAGGATGTGCCTACCGCGATTCGCGAGCTTCTGCTGTCTTATACACCTGCGGAGCGGCATTCGCTGGAGCAGATTATTGACTTTCATGTGCGCTTTGAGCGCATTCATCCCTTCCAAGATGGCAATGGTCGCGTGGGACGGCTGGTCATGCTCAAGGAATGCCTGGGCAACGGCATCGTTCCCTTTGTGATTGCCGATGACATGAAGGCCTTCTACTACCGTGGCCTTGCCGAGTGGGACCGAGAAAGAGGCTACCTTACTGACACCTGCCTCGCAGCGCAAGATAGATTCAAGGCGTGGCTGGACTACTTCAGGATTCCATACGAGGATTGACGCGGTCGACACCCGTGTGCTGCGCCCCGCCCCCGCTAGATGTCGTTGACCTCAAGCCGTAGCACGTCGGGGCGGGCGTAGTGGCCAACCGGGTCAAACTCCCACTTGGCGGCAGGCACCAACTGCATATCCAGGTCCGCATAAAGAATGCCGGGCTGGTCCCATAGGGGGCCGACCACATTGTGACCAAAGGGGTCAACAATGCTGGATCCGCCGCGGTACACCACGTCTGGCAGGGCGTCCACCTCGTGCTGCCAGCACAGGTCGTGGGGGTAGTCCGCGCGCTCAATGTATGGCGCGCAGTTTATTACATAGCAGCGACCCTCGATGGCGATGTGCTCCACGGTGGCCTGCCACTCCGGGTTGCCGTTGGTGTTGGGCGCCAGGTAGAGCGAGATGCCCTTCTGGTACAGGGCCACGCGTGCCAGCGGCATGTAGTTCTCCCAGCAGATGAGGGTGCCCATGGGGCCCCACGGCGTCTGGCTCACGGGGAAGTAGCGGTCTTGCGCGTCGCCCCAGACCAGGCGCTCGGCACCGGTGGGCTTGAGCTTGCGGTGGTGGGCACTGAGCTCGCCGTCCGGCGAGAAGACCAAGTTGGTATTGTAGAGGGTGCCGCTCGTGGCGTCGCGCTCGGACACACCGATGGAGACCCAGGCGTTGGCGTCGCGCGCGGCCTGCGCCAGGGCCTGCGTCTCTGGCCCGCCCACGACTATGGACCCGTCGCAGTAGCGCTTCCAGTCCTCCATGCCGCCGGTGCGGCGCTCGCCAACCACAAAGCCGAAGGTCAGGCCGTGCGGGTAGCCGGGAATGAGCAGCTCGGGCAGGACGATGAGGTCCGAGGGGTGCTCGCGTGAGACCTGCGCGATGGAGTCCAACGCGCCCTGCAGGCAGGCTTCGCGGTCGAAGATCTTTGGTTCGCTCTGCACCACGGCAACGCGGCAGGTATCTGCAAGGTCCTTCATGGGTCTCCTCCTGGGTGGGGGTGGGCGCGTCTTGGCCAGCATAGCGCTTTTGCCTTGTGGCGTTGGGTCCGCTTGACACTGCTGGAGTCGCGTGAGTGTCGCTTACCGCGGTCGGTTGGGGGCGCAATTGAGGAAAAACGGAAGCGGATTATTCGGAAAAACGGAAGCGGATTATTCGGAAAAACGGAAGCGATGCATTCGGAAAAACGGTAGTCAAGTACTGCTCCGGCGCACAGCGGTGCCGGACGCATCGGTCGGGTTCGCATGCGGCCGATGTCGCTGCAGGAGAGCGGAGATTCTACGGGCAGTGTTTCGCTTGCCGGCCTGTTCCGTGGTGAGTTCAAGCCGGTGCAAGTCAGCACGAGCGCCCTCGATCTAGTGAATCTTGCCTGCCGCGGGGGATGGCCTGAGGCTATAGACCTCAACCCTGCAGATGCGCAGCTTGTTGCCCGTGAATACCTGCGTCTTCTCAGGACCGAAGGTGTTTCCAGGGAAGGTAAGGATGGGGAGGCTGCGGGCCGGCTGCTGTTCTCGGTGGCGCGGAATCTCGGGCAATCATCTACCTACAAAACGCTTGTCTCCGAAATGGCGGATGCATCTGCGGAGGACGCGGGCATGTCCGAAAAGACTGCTGCCTCATACATAAGTCTACTGAGGAGCATGTTCGTCCTTGAGGAGGTGCCCGGCTGGGTGCCCCCGTGCGCTCGTCTAAGCGCGTGTCCACAAAGCCGAAGCGCTATCTTGCTGATCCCTCGCTCACAGTTGCCACGCTCGCCATGTCGCCAGACTCGCTGTTACACGATTGGCAGGCCTTTGGCACGATTTTCGAGAACCTCTGCATCAGAGACCTTATGGTGTACGCCGGAGCGCAAGAGCTGGCTGCCGACGTGCCCGTGCGCTACTACCGGGACGATTCGGGCCTTGAGGCGGATGCGATAATTGAGCTTGCCGACGGCCGTTGGGCGGCATTCGAAATCAAGACGAGCGAGGCAAAGGTTCCGGCAGGCGTGGAGAGCCTTAAGAATCTGCGCGCGAAGGTGCTCAAGAATCCCCGCGCGCGCACGAGGCCTCCCGAGTTTATGGCCGTACTGACGGGTGTCTCGGAACTCGCGCACGAAGTCGAGCCGGGGATCTATGCGATTCCCATTCGCTGCCTGGGTGTGTAGCGCGTGAACGCGAGCGCACGGTAGGGCTACCGTGCGCAGCCAAGAGGCGCATGCGATTGCATTGCCGCAGGTCAGAGGCTTGGCATCCGTCCGCGCTTTAAGCTTTTCTTACACGACTGGCCTACCGTGCGCAGCGTGCCGCCCGCGCGGCGTAGGCGTAAGAAGGCGCAATGAAGCCGGCTCACGCCGCGGTGCGTGGGCCGGCCCAAGTTTGTGTGGCTTGCAACGCCCCTGGCAGTGGGGCGAGGGTTTCGGCAGCTACCCTTCCGTCTCGTCCTTCATGCGAAGGCCTTCCAGCAGCGTCACGACGCCCATGTAAATGAGGGCGATGCCACAGAGCGACATGGTGAAGTTTGCCATGGTGAAGGGCGAGAACATGACCATCGCACCAAGAACGATGCCGACGATGGAGCCGACGAAGGTGGCAGTGGAGCCTGGAAGCCCCGTCATGCGCAGGGCGTTGGCGGCAAAGAGCGAGTTGAAGCCAGACACCATGATGTAGATGCCCAGCAGGATGAAGATCCATGCCACAAAGAACTGCGGCCAGCTCACGATTCCGATGCCAATGAGCGAGCACAAGATGCCAATGTAGAGGTCTATCTGCGAGAAGATGAGCGACACGCGCCTGAATGCCGTGGCCAATGATGCGACGCCCAAGATGAGCAGCACCCAGCCGACCATGGTTGTGATGGTGAGGGCGGACGAAGTCGGGTTCATGAAGATGATGACGCCCAGGATGATGGACGCGATGCCGCCGATGAGGGCGGACGCCTTGGAGCGGTGCATAACTGAGTTCATGGTTCCTCCTCTACCGAGAAAGGTGTGAAGTCTGAGTTGGCTTTCCTCTTCTTATACCGCTGGCGCACCGCTCTTATACATGGCACGTGAACACATGGCCACACTCTGTTGCATTTGTCCCTTGGAGATGCCGCTCACTCAGCTCCAAAGCACGTAACGTGCCAGCTGCGAGAGAACCGCTCGCACGCGGGCAAGGTCTGACAGGGGTACGTGCTCGTCTGGCTTGTGGGCGAGCTCCAGGCTGCCCGGCCCGTACGAGAGGCAGTTGGGGTTTCCGCAGGTACCGGCCACGACGGCGGAATCCGTGTAGCCCGTGAAGACGTCCGTTTGCGGCCGCCCATAGCCAGCTTGCTGCGAGGCATCTGCCAGTGCGGAGAGGAGCGGCGAGTTTGCGTCTAGAACCACGGGTGGCCGGTCCCCGGTGCAAACGATTTCCGCGTGCGTGCCTGGGACGGCCTGCTCTGCCGCAGCTGCTGCGTCACGCACGAGCTTCTCTGCAGTTGCGGTGCTTGTGGGCGGGACCAGGCGCATGTCGATGGTGACCTGGCACTCGTCTGGCACCACGTAGGGGCTGTATCCGCCGGAAATCTGCCCGAAGGTCACCGTGGAGGTGCCAAGCTCAGGGTGCGCCGGCAGTGCCGCGATGCCAGCGCGAATGCGGCAGATTGCCTCCGCCATGGCAGCGGTGGCGTCGGCACCGCGCCAGGGCGTGCTGGCGTGGGCGGTGACCCCGTGCATGGTCAGCTGGAACCAGGTGCGACCCTTGTGCGAGCCACGTGCGAGGCCGTCAGTGGGCTCCGTGTCCAGCACCCAGCCGTCGCGCCCCAGCCAACCTGCGCGAATTGCCGCCTCGGACCCGCGCATGAGGTCCTCCTCGTCCACGGTGCAGAGAAGGGAAAGCAAGTGCTGGGGCAACCTTGCGCTTTTCTGGCACTCCGCGAGCGCATCGGCGAAGGCCAGCATGGCGCAGGCCAGGCCGCCCTTCATGTCGCACGAGCCGCGGCCCCACAGCTGTCCGTCGCGCACAATGGCGCCCAGGGGAGGGGTGTCCTCGCTCCAGCCGGCGCCCAGCACCACGGTGTCCATGTGGCAGAGGAGCGTAAGGTCGGAGGGGTGCTGCGTCCCGGCGGACGAATCGCCGGCCGCGGGAATGGTCGCCCGCAGGCAGAAGCGCCCCGGAAGTGCCTCCAGACGCTCTATATATGCGTGTGACTTCGGTGCAGCAGCAATGCGCTCCTGCAGCCACCTGCGAACGAACTGCTCGACACCCGCCTCATACCTGCCAGGATCAGTGCTATCAATCCGCACAAGTTGGGCCAGAAGCTCCGGTACCTCTTGGTCCAGTGGCGCATCGATGGGCGTCGCGCCCTCATTGCCGGTAACCATGCATGGCTCCAATCCCTGCGGTATGTCCAGAACCACCCGCACCCGTTCTCTACCCTTCGGCGGCACCAAACGCCCGCATGCGAAATTCCCGCGGTTCTCCTTGACACGCCCTGTATTCTACACATCTAAGAAAAACCAAAAAGTTTGATAGCCAAACGAATAGATTGTAATTACACATGTGGCACCGCAGGGAGGTGCTGCGTGGTTTGGGGAGGAGTTGCTCGTAAGGGCCGGAGCGATGGATGGAGGCGCGCGCCGGCTGGGTCAAAGGCAGGCTGGAGAGGAGCCTGAACCGGAGGGGGCCTGCCGTTGGCAGGTGCCGCACAAGAAGAGGGGGATCTTGGAATGAAGAAGGAAGCCGAAAATGCCGCCGTGCAGCATAGCGCTGCGGGACAGTCGGACCAGAATGCCCTGCTCTACCAGCGCGAAGGCAAGCTGCCCGCAAGTCTTTACGTGCCGCTTGCGCTGCAGCACGTGGTGGCCGCCATCGTGGGCATCATCACGCCGGCAATGATCGTGGGCACGGCATGCAACCTGCCCGCGGAGGACCGTTTGCTGCTCATTCAGTCGGCCATGCTGTTCTCGGGCATCGTCACGTTGCTGCAGGCCTTCCCGCTGTTCGGTCGCATTGGTTCCGGCCTGCCCGTGCTGACGGGCGCCAACTTCGCCTTCGTCCCGGTGCTCAACAGCATTGGCGGCATGTACGGCATCGCGGCCATCATTGGCGCTCAGTTCGTGGGCGGCTTTGTGGCAATGCTCTTCGCAATCTTCCTAAAGCAGCTGCGCAAGCTCTTCCCGCCCGTGGTGACGGGTACGGTCGTGTTCTGCATCGGCCTTTCCCTTTACGCGGTGGCGGTGGGCTACATGGCCGGCGGCACGGGTAGCGCGGACTTCGGCAGTGCCCGCAACTGGATCGTGGCGCTGGTCACGCTGGCCCTCTGCATCTTCTTCGGCAACTTCACCAAGGGCGTCACCCAGCTGGGTTCCCTGCTCTTCGGCATGATCGGCGGCTACGTGCTTGCCCTCTTCCTGGGCATGGTGGACTTCTCTGAGGTCGGCAGCGCGGCATGGGTGGCCCTGCCGCAGTTCCTGCCCTTCGGCATCGAGTTCCGCATCGATGCCATCATCCCCACGGGCGCCATGTTCATCATCGCCGCGGTGGAGATGATCGGCGACTTCTCGTCCGTCTCCAACGGTGCGCTGGGCCGCGAGCCCAGCCTGCAGGAGCTCCGCGGCGGCATCCTGTGCGAGGGCCTTGCCTCGACCGTGGGCGCCCTCTTCGGTGGCCTTCCCACGGCCACCTTCTCGCAGAACGTGGGCATCACCACCATGACCAAGGTCATCAACAAGCGCGTGTTCGCGTGCGCGGCTGGCATCCTCATTGTGTGCGGCCTGGTGCCCAAGTTTGCCGCGGCCTTCAACACCATTCCCATGTGCGTCATTGGCGGCGCCACCATCACGGTCTTCTCCATCATTGCCATGACGGGCATCCGCATGCTGACCAAGGGTGGCATGACGGACCGCAAGGCAACCATTGCCGGCCTTTCTCTGGCGCTGGGCATGGGCATCAACATCGTGTCCGGCTCGCTGGCCGGCCCGGGCATGCCCGCGTGGATCACCAGCATCTTCGGCGGGTCGCCCATCGTCATTTCCGCCCTCATGGCCATCATCCTCAACCTGACCCTGCCCGACCCCAATGACGAGAGGATTGCCGAGGGCGTGAAGGTGGAGGCAGAGAACCGCGAGGAATAGGCGTTGATTGTGTCGGCCGCTATTGTGCTGGCGGGGGCGCTGGAGAGAGCTACTCCTCCGCCTCCTTGCCCTGCTTGGCCTCCTCCATGTAGCTGTACATGGTGTACTTGGAGATGCCGAAGTACTTGCGCACCTTGTCGCCGGACTTGGTGATGAGGAAGGCGCCGGTGTCGTTGAGGAAGCCAATGGCGCGCACCTTGTCTTCCTTGGACATGAGCTCCACGGGCTTGCCCACCAGCTGGACGCTCTCCTGGATCAGCTGGTCCAGGAGGTCGCTCACGTTGTGGGGGATGGGCTCGGCGGAGGCGGGCGTCACCTCCCGCTCGGTGCCCAGCATGGTGAAGTCCTGCAGGTACTGGAGGTAGGCCATGTCCAGTGTGGTGTCGTAGTTGATGGCGAAGATGGCCGAGGGCGTGCCGTCCTCGTCGCGGAAGAAGATGGTGGAGCTGCGCAGCACCTTGCCGTCTTCGGTCTTGGTGAGGTAGGCCAGCTTGTCATGGAGCTTGCGCGGGTCGGTTCGCAGGGCCTGGAGCACCACATAGGAGGGGCCGTCGCCCAGCTTGCGGCCAGAGATGGAGCCGTTCTCTATGGCGACGATGGTGCTGGATGGGTCGGAAGACTTGAGGTCGTGCACCACCACCTCGCACCTGCTGCCGAACTGCGCCGCCACACCCTTGGCGAGGCGCTTGAGGAAATCGATTTGGTCTTCGTGCTGGGTGCTCATGGGACTCCTCTGTGACCGAATGGTTGGCAGCGGCGGAAAAGTGTGCCTGTGGGCGTGCCACAGGGGAGTGCCACCTGGGCCACGTTGACTCAAATATATTACAACGAGGACACGGGCCTGTAGGCGGGTCCTCATACCATAACCACCGTCCCGTGAAGAAGGGGGAACTGCAATGGCAAGGCTGCTCGTGAAGAACATAAGGGCCATGGTCACCTGCGACGGAGGGGACCACGTGTACAAGGACGTGGACCTCCTGTGCGAGGACGGCCTGATCCGCACCATTGGCAAGGCGGACCAAGAGCCGGCGGATGTGACCATAGATGGGACCGGCATGCTGTGCTACCCGGGCTTGGTCAACGCCCATCACCACCTGTACCAGGTCTTCTCTCGCAACCTGCCCCAAGTTCAGAACATGGAGCTCTTCGACTGGCTGACCACCCTCTATGAGGTGTGGAAGAACCTGAACGAGGACACCATTCGCCTGTCCTCCCTGGTGGGCCTTGGCGAGCTCATGAAGAACGGCTGCACCACGGTATTTGACCACCATTACGTCTTCCCCAAGGACGGGGGAGACCTGCTGGCCGCCCAGTGGCAGGCGGCGGAGGTCCTGGGCACCAGGATGCACTTCTCCCGTGGCTCCATGGACCTCTCCAAGAAGGACGGCGGCCTCCCACCGGACTCCGTGGTTCAGTCGGTGGACCAGATCATGGAGGATTCCGTCCGCTTGATAGAGCAGTACCAGGACGACTCCTTCACCTCCATGCACCGCATTGCCCTGGCGCCCTGCTCGCCCTTCTCCGTCTCACCTGACTTGCTGAGGGAGAGCGCCAAGCTGGCACGGAGCTGCCATGTTCGCCTTCACACCCACCTGTGCGAGACCAAGGACGAGGAGAACTACACCCTGGACCGCTTTGGCATGAGGCCCGTTGCCTACATGGAGAGCCTGGGCTGGCTGGGGCCGGACGTGTGGTTCGCCCACGGCATCCACCTGAACTCCGACGAGATTCGCCTGCTGGCGGACACGGGAACGGGCGTGTGCCACTGCCCCATATCCAACATGAAGCTGGCGTCCGGCATTGCCCGCGTGCCAGAGATGCTTGCCGCGGGCGTTCCCGTGGGGCTTGGCGTGGACGGAAGCGCCAGCAACGACGGCTCCAACCTGCTGGAGGAGATGCGGGTGTGCTACCTGCTCCACCGGCTGAACTCCTCCGAGGCCGCCCCGGATGGCTACCACGTGCTGAAGATGGCGACCATGGGGAGCGCTGCCCTTCTGGGAAGGGACAAGGAGATCGGCAGCCTGGAGGAGGGCAAGTGCGCCGACTTCTTCCTGGTGGATTCCCACCGCCTGGAGCTGACGGGGGCTTGCTACGACCCGTCTTCGGTGCTTGCCACGGTCGGCCTGAAGGGCTCCGTTGACTACACCGTGGTGAACGGAAAGGTGACGGTGGAGAAGGGCAGGCTGACTGGCGCGGACGAGGAGAAGATCGTGTACGAGGCGGACCGGGAGCTGGAGCGCTATTTGGCGAACCTGTGATGCGGGCGCGTGGCAGCCTACCGATGGCCGACGAATTTGCCGCGCGCACAACCCGCAACGCGCCCGTGACCCCAGTGGCACAAAAATAGTGTTAGGTTATCAGACAGAAAGTTTGTGCATGCGTAGACCCGTCTGCCCGCATGCGCACGGGTTTGCCGGGCGCCACAAGGCCCGGACGGCGCGGTAAGAGAGGACCGTCGCCGAGCTTTCTTCAGCCGTAGCTGATCTGCGGCGTGTAGCAGAGGAGAGGCCAATGCTACTGGTTACGAATGGTCGTGTGGTAACAAGGGACGACGCCAACCCCCTTCTGGAGGACGGCGCGGTGCTTATCGACGGCGAGAAGGTCGCTGCCGTGGGGTCGCGGGCAGACCTTGAGGCCGCCCACCCCGAGGCGGAGCTGGTGGACGCGCACGGCGGCGTCATCATGCCCGGCCTCATCAACTCCGGCCTGGCCCGCGGCCTGGCCATCAAGGGCTGCAACCCCACCAACTTCCTGGAGAACCTGGAGCAGCAGTGGTGGGCCATCGACCGCAAGCTCTACATGGACGGCACGCGCGCCAGCGCCTACGCCACCGTGCTGGAGAGCCTGCGCAACGGCGTGACCACCATCTTCGACCACCACGCCAGCTTTGCCCAGATTCCCGGTTCCCTCTTTGCCATCAAGGACGTGACCACCGAGTGCGGCATTCGCGCCAACCTGTGCTACGAGGTGTCGGACCGCGACGGCCAGGAAAAGTGCGACCAGGCCATTAAGGAGAACGCGGACTTTGCCCAGTGGGCGGCCACGCAGGACACGGGCATGATCGCCGCCATGTTTGGCGGGCACGCCACCTTCACCCTCTCCGACGCAACCATGGACAAGATGGCCGAGGCCAACAACGGGCTCACGGGCTTCCACATTCACGTGTGCGAGGGCATGAACGACGTGTACGACTCGCTGGAGAACCAGTGCGGCATCCGTCCGGTGGAGCGCCTGCTGAACCATGGCCTCTTGGGCGACCGCACCATGCTGGGCCACTGCATCCACATCACGCCGGCGGAGATGGACATAGTGAAGGAGCAGGGCACCTCCATCGTGAACAACCCCGGCTCCAACATGAACAACGCCGTGGGTTGCGCGCCCGTGCTGGAGTTCATGCGCCGCGGCATTCCCGTGTGCATGGGCACCGACGCCTACACGCACGACGTGCTGGAGAGCCTGAAGACCTTCATCATCATCCAGCGCCACAACGCCGGCAAGCCCAACGTGGCCTGGGGCGAGGACTTCCAGATGCTCTTCCGCAACAACGCCGCCATGGCCAGCCGCTACTTCAAGCGCGAGCTGGGCGTGCTGCGCCCCGGTGCCGCGGCCGACGTGGCCATCTTCGACTACCACCCCTTCACGCCCTTCTCGGCCGAGAACGTTGACGGCCACATCCTGTTTGGCTTTGAGGGCCGCCAGTGCCGTACCACCATCGTTAACGGCCAGGTCCTGTACCGCGACCGCGAGTTCACCAAGCTGGACGAGGGGCGCCTCAACGCCTTCATGCTGGAGCAGTCCAAGAGGCTCTGGGGAGACCTCAACGACCGCACTTATTAATTAGTGTGTTGCGTCGCCTGGGGTGGGGACCCTGGGCGGCGCCTGCGCGCACGGATTCCGTGGCGCCGTGCGCGGCCGCGTAACCACGGGAAGAATTGCAGGAGAGGAACCACCATGAGCGACGTTATGTCTCCCATCCCCTTTGCCCAGCTCATGACCTGGGCGCTGAACGAGTACCGCACGCAGGGCACCATCTTTGGCTGCCGCAAGATCGTCCGTCACCAGGACGGCAAGGCCCGCCCCATCTTCAGCGAGCGCATTGAGGCGCCCTTTGGCCCCGCCGCCGGTCCCAACACGCAGCTAGCGCAGAACATCATCGCCGCCTACGTGACGGGCGCCCGCTTCTTTGAGCTCAAGACCGTGCAGAAGATGGACGGCGCGGAGCTTTCCGCCTGCGTCAACAAGCCCTGCATCCTGGCCTCCGACGAGGGCTACAACTGCGAGTGGTCCACGGAGCTGACCGTGCCGCAGGCCTACGCGGAGTACGTGAAGGCCTGGGTTGCCTGCAAGCTGCTGGCGCGCGAGCTGGGCCTGGGAGACCCGGACGGCTTCGTCTTCAACATGTCCGTGGGCTATGACCTGGAGGGCATAAAGACCCCCAAGGTGGACGGCTTCATCAACAAGATGATGGACTCCTCCGAGCAGCCGGAGTTCCAGGAGGCCATTGCCTGGGCGAGCGCCAACCTGAGCCTCTTTGACCACGTTGACCAGGCCTTTGTTGACTCCATCTCGCCCCGCGTCTCCGACTCCATCACCGAGTCCACCCTTCACGGCTGCCCGCCCGACGAGATCGAGCGCATCGCCACCCACCTCATTTGCGAGAAGGGGCTCAACACCTTCATCAAGTGCAACCCCACGCTCTTGGGTTACCGCACCGCCCGCGACGTGCTGGACGGCCTGGGCTTTGACTACATCGTCTTCGACGAGCACCACTTCGTGGAGGACCTGCAGTGGGCCGACGCCGTTCCCATGCTGCACCGTCTGCAGAAGCTCTGCGACGAGCGCGGCCTGGAGTTTGGCGTGAAGCTCACCAACACCTTCCCCGTGGACGTGACCCGGTCTGAGCTGCCCAGCGAGGAGATGTACATGTCCGGCCGATCCCTGTACCCGCTGAGCCTGACCCTGGCGGACCGCATTGCCAACGAGTTCCAGGGCAAGCTGCGCATCTCCTACTCCGGCGGCGCGGACGCGCAAAACATTCGCGGCCTGGTGGATGCGGGCATCTGGCCCGTGACCATGGCCACCAACATCCTGAAGCCCGGCGGCTACGACCGCATGGCCCAGGTGACTGAAGCGCTGGAGGGCATTGACGCCGAGCGCTTTGCCGGTGTGGACACCGCTGCCGTGGACGCGCTGGTGGCGGCCATCCCGGGCGAGAAGGGCCTGCAGCACTCCATTAAGCCGGTGCCGGAGCGTCACGTGGCGGGCAAGCTGCCGCTGGTGGACTGCTTCACCGCGCCCTGCAGCGAGGACTGCCCCATTCACCAGGACATCCCCGGCTACCTGCGCGCCCACAACGAGGGCCGCGACGCCGACGCCCTGGGCATCATCCTGCAGCGCAACGCCCTGCCCTTCATGACGGGCACCCTGTGCCCGCACACCTGCGGCAACTCCTGCATGCGCAACTACTACGAGGACCACGTGCTCATTCGCGAGGCCAAGCTGGCCGCGGCGGAGGCAGCCTTCGGCGACGTGCTACCTACGCTGAAGGCCGCGCCTGCCGTTGAGGGAAAGCGCGTGGCCGTGATCGGCGGCGGCCCGGCCGGCCTTGCCACCGCGGCCTTCCTGTCCCGCGCGGGCGTGGCGACCACCGTGTTCGAGCGCACGGACACCCTGGGCGGCGTGCCACGTCACGTTATCCCGGGCTTCCGCATCTCCACCGAGGCGCTGGACCACGACGTGGACCTGTGCGCGGCCTATGGCGCGGAGTTCCGTACGGGCGTGACCGTGAACAGCGCGGCAGACCTCTTTGACCAGGGCTTCACTGACGTCGTGGTGGCAGTTGGCGCCTGGGCCGAGGGTGCCCCCGCGGTGCCCGGCGCCAAGACGCTGGATGCGCTGGAGTTCCTGCAGGCAGCCAAGGCCGACCCGGCCTCGGTGGACCTTGGCACCGACGTGGTGGTCGTTGGTGGCGGCAACACCGCCATGGACGTGGCCCGCGCGGCCAAGCGCGTGCCGGGCGTGCAGAACGTGCGCCTGGTCTACCGCCGCACGCGCCGCTACATGCCCGCGGAGGAAGAGGAGCTTGCGGACGCGCTGGCCGACGGCGTGGAGTTCATGGAGCTTCTCTCGCCGGCAAAGCTTGAGAACGACGTCCTGACCTGCGACGTTATGAAGTTGGGCGCGGCGGACGAGTCCGGCCGTCGCCGCCCGGAGCGCACGGGCGAGCAGCGCCAGGTGCCCGCTACGGCCGTCATTGCCGCGGTGGGCGAGCGCATTGACCAGGGCGTGTACCAGGCCTCCGGCGTTGAGGTGGACGCCAAGGGCCGCCCGGTTGTGGACGAGAACCTGCTTACCAGCGTGCCGCACGTGTACGCCGTGGGCGACTGCCGCCGTGGCCCCGCGACCATCGTGAAGGCCGAGGCGGACGCTCAGGTTGTTGCCGCCGCCATCTGCGGTGCCAGCTTCGACGGTGCGGCCGCGTCCAACGTGAGCGAGGACTACGAGGGCGTGCTGGACAAGCGCGCGATCATGGCCGAGGCTGACGCCCTGGTTGCGGGCTCGCGCTGCCTGGGCTGCCCCACGGTGTGCGAGACCTGCGTGGAGGTGTGCCCCAACCGCGCCAACGTGGCCGTGCGCGTGCCCGGCATGCGGGAGCGCCAGATCGTGCACGTGGACGGCATGTGCAACGAGTGCGGCAACTGCGCCGTCTTCTGCCCGTACGGCGAGGGCCGTCCCTACAAGGACAAGCTCACCCTGTTCTGGACGCGCGAGGACATGGACGCCAGCACCAACGAGGGCTGGCTGCCCGTGGAGGGCGGCGCGCTGGTGCGGCTGGACGGCAACACCGCGGTCTACAACGTGGACGACCCGTCCTGCGGCCTGCCCGACGCCGTGCGCCGCACCATCGTTGCCGTTCGCGACGACTACGCCTACCTTCAGCAGTGAGACACGGGGACGCACCTTTTGTCTCATGTGAATGACATGACTGCGCCGCGGTAGACCGCCGTTGGCGTTGTGCGAGGGGAAATGGAATCGGGGGACGGTCTTCTCTGCCTTGCGAGGGGCAAGAAATGAGACAAAAGGACCGTCCCCCTGTCTTGGGGGATTGAGATGGCACGAGTGAAGAGGGTTGCGGTTGTGCGGTGCGCGGGGGGACCAGCGCCGGACGACCGTTGCGAGTACGGTTGCCTGGGCTGCGGCTCCTGCGTTGCGGCGTGCCGCAAGGGAGCCATCAGCCTGAATCAGAACGGCGTGGCCGTGGTGGACCGGGATGCCTGCGTGGGTTGCGGCCTGTGCGTCAGGGCCTGCCCGCAGGGCATCATCGCGCTCGTTCCGCGCACTCAGCGCATCTTGGAGCTCTGCTCCAACCGCGACGCCGGCGCCGTCGCGCGCAAGGCCTGCCACGCCAGCTGCATCGCGTGCGGCGCGTGCGAGCGGGCCTGCACGTCCGATGCCATCCACGTGACGGACAACCTGGCGCGCATTGACGTGGAGGCCTGCGTGAGTTGCGGCATGTGCGCAAGCAAGTGCCCGCGCGGGGTCATCCACGACGTCTTTGGCATCGTCGCTGCGGGAATGTAAGGGGAGCAAGACCATGGGCAAGTACAGCTTCTATGTGAACGGCGAGCTCGTCTCCACCGACGAGAACAAGTCCCTTCTCCGCTTCCTGCGCGACGACCTGCACCTTACCTCCGTGAAGGACGGCTGCTCCGAGGGCGCCTGCGGCACCTGTACGGTGGTCATAGACGGGATTGCCACCAAGGGCTGTGTCATGACCACCAAGCTGGCGCAGGGCAAGCAGGTCCTCACCGTGGAGGGCCTGGAAGACCGCGAGAAGGAGGCCTTCGTCTACGCCTTTGGCGCCGTGGGCGCCGTGCAGTGTGGCTTCTGCATCCCCGGCATGGTCATGAGCGGCGCGGCGTTGGTGCGCCAGAACCCCAACCCCACGGACGACGAGGTCAAGTGGGCCATTCGCGGCAACGTCTGCCGCTGCACCGGCTACAAGAAGATTATCGAGGGCATTCAGCTGGCGGCCGCCGTCCTGCGTGGCGACGCCCAGATTGACGACTCCCTTGAGCGCGGCGACGACTACGGCGTCGGCAAGCGGGCCTTCCGCGCGGACGTGCGCCGCAAGGTGCTGGGCTACGGCAAGTACCCGGACGACCTGACGGAGCTGGACTTCCCCGGCATGCTCTACGGCTCCTGCGTGCGGTCGCCCCACCCGCGCGCCCGCGTGCTGAGGATTGACTCCTCCAAGGCCGAGGCCCTGCCCGGCGTGGTGGGCGTGCTCAAGGCCCAGGACGTGCCCGTGAACCAGGTGGGCCACCTCATCCGCGACTGGGACGTCTTCATTGCGGAAGGCGACATCACGCGCTGCGTGGGCGACGCCCTGTGCCTGGTGGTTGCCGAGGACGAGGCCACGCTGGCCAAGGCCAAGCGGCTGGTGAAGGTGGACTACGAGGTGCTGGAGCCAGTGCGCAACATCGACGAGGCGGCTGCTCCCGGCGCGCCCATCATCCACGAGTCCTTCAACGCCTTCGGCAACCACGTGGTGCTGCACGACAACGTGTGCCAGAGCCGCCACGTCACGCGCGGCAACGCTGCGGAGGCGCTGGCCCACTCCGCGCACGTGGTCACCCGCACCTTCGAGACCCCATTCACGGAGCATGCCTTCCTGGAGCCGGAGTGCGCCGTCTCCATTCCCTACAAGGACGGCGTGAAGGTGTACTCCACCGACCAGGGCGCCTACGACACGCGGCAAGAGACGGCCCACATGTTTGGCTGGGACGACCAGAAGGACCGCGTGGTTGTGGAGACCATGCTGGTGGGCGGCGGCTTCGGCGGCAAGGAGGACGTGACCGTCCAGCACATCTCCGCCTTGGCGGCGTACAAGTACCAGCGGCCAGTGAAGTGCAAGTTCACGCGGCAGGAGTCCCTGAACTTCCACCCCAAGCGCCACTACATGCGCGGCACCTTCACACTGGGTTGCGACGCAGAGGGCAACTTCACCGCCCTGGACTGCGAGATCAACTTTGATACCGGCGCCTACGCGTCGCTGTGCGGCCCCGTGCTGGAGCGCGCCTGCACGCACGCCGTGGGCCCCTACACCTACCAGAACACGGACATCCGCGGCTTTGGCTACTACACCAACAACCCACCGGCCGGCGCCTTCCGCGGCTTCGGCGTGTGCCAGAGCCAGTTTGCCCTAGAGAGCCTGATTGACCTTCTGGCCGACGAGGTGGGCATCAGCCCGTGGGAGATTCGCTACAAGAACGCCATTGAGCCCGGCGCGGTGCTGCCCAACGGCCAGATCGCGGACTGCTCCACCGCCCTGAAGGAGACCCTCCTTGCGGTGAAGGACGAGTACGAGAAGAACGCCGACCACGCGGGCCTGGCCTGCGCCATGAAGAACTCCGGCGTGGGCGTGGGCCTGCCGGACGCCGGCCGCGCCAACATTCGCGTGGAAAGCGGGCGCGCGGTGATCTACTCCGCCACGTCCGACATTGGCCAGGGCTGCAACACCGTCTTCCAGCAGGACGTTGCCGAGGCCACCGGCCTGCCCAAGCGCTGTATAGAGAACGGCGAGTGCTCCACGGAGGCGGCGCCGGACTCCGGCACGACCTCCGGCTCCCGCCAGACGGTCATCACGGGCGAGGCCGTGCGCGGCGTTGCCTTCCTGCTGCGCGACGCCATGCTGGCCGTGGAGCGCGGCGAGGCCGTGCCGGCAGGCCCCATCTGCGCGCACGGCGACGGCCAGACGGTTGAGTACGACGACGGCACCCCCTACGCGGACGGCCACGCGGAAGACCTGGTTGCGGGGCATGCCGTGGCGCCGCGCGACCCGGTGGCCGCGCTCGCCGCGCTAGAGGGGCACGAGTTCCGCTATGTGTACTTCGAGCCCACGGACAAGCTGGGCGCGGACAAGCCCAACCCCAAGAGCCACGTGTGCTATGGCTTCTCCACCACGCTGGTGGTGCTGGACAAGAACCGCCGCATCAGCGAGATTTGGGCCGCGCACGACTCCGGCAAGGTGGTCAATCCTATTGCCATTCAGGGGCAGATCGAGGGCGGCGTGCTCATGAGCATGGGCTATGCGCTGACGGAGGACTTCCCGCTTAAGGACTGCGTGCCCCAGGCCCACTACGGCACGCTTGGCCTGCTGCGCGCCACGGACATTCCGGACATCCACGCCGTGTACGTGGAGAAGGAGCACCTGCTGCCCGTGGCCTACGGCGGCAAGGGCATCGGCGAGATTGCCACCATTGGCACAGCGCCAGCCATCCAGAACGCCTACCACCGCGTGGACGGCGTGGTGCGCACCAAGCTGCCCATGGAGGGCACGCCGTACACGGACAAGTGGCCAGCGAGCCGGGGCCGGTAGCTGGCGCGTGGGCAGGTAGCCGGCGCGTGACGGTAGCGGTCGCGTGTCGGTAGCTGACGCGTGGGCCGGTAGTTGGGGCATGTCGGTAGTTGGGGCATGTCGGTAGTTGGTGTACTCCAACTACCGACAAGAACGCTCCTCATTTGGGCCCGATTCTGTCCGAAGCTGGTGTACTCCAACTTCGGACAGTTCGGCTGCGGACAGTTTGGCTTCGGGCGGTTCGGCTTCGGGCGGGCCCGCTACCGCGCGCCCACGCCCATCTCGGCCAACATGGCGTCCACGGCAAGCTTGGTGTCCGCAACCGCGTGGACCACGGTCTTGGGGCCGCTGACCACGTCGCCGGCGGCGTACACGTGCGGCACGGTGGTGCGGAAGTTCTCGTCCACCACCAGGGTGCCGGCGGGCGTGGTCTCAAGGCCTTGGGTGGTGAGCTTGAGCTTGTCCTTGGGAACCTGACTCACGCAGAAGATCACCGTGTCGCAGGGGAGGGTGACCTCCTCGTCCGCCAGGCCGACAACCTGCCCGTCCGCGTCCAGCTGGGACCGCAGGAAGACCGGGCCCTCCTCATCGATGCGCTGGACGGAGAGGCCGTACTCTATGGTGGCGCCGTCCAGCAACGCCAGCTCAACCTCGTCGGAGTTGGCCGAGGTGCCGCCCCAGTTGGAGACCAGCGTGACCTTGCGCGCGCCCTGGCGCAGGGCCGTGCGCGCCGCGTCCATGGCTACGTTGCCCACGCCGATGACCACCACGGAGCGGCCGACCTCAAAGGACTGCGGGCCCATGAGGTAGTCGATGCCAAACAGCACGTTGCCGCGGGCTTGGCCGTGAATGCCCAGGGTCTTGGCGCGCATGGCGCCCGTCCCCACGAATACCGTCTCGTAGCCGTCTGCCAGCAGGTCGTCTATGTGCAGGGCGCCGCCGATGGTGGTGTTGGGACGCACCTTCACGCCCAGGCGGGTAAGGAGCTGGCGGTACTCGTCCAGGTAGTGCTTGGACAGGCGGAAATCCGGGATGCCGTAGCGCAGGACCCCGCCCACGTGGTTCTTCTGCTCGAACAGCGTGACCTCGCAGCCGGCCTGCGCCAAGCGGATGGCAGCCGTCAGGCCGGCGGGGCCGGAGCCAATGACGGCGGCGCGGTGGCCGTTTGGCTCTGGCCGCTGGAAGTCCGCGCGCGCCAGGTAGGCCTCAGAGACGAACTTCTCCACCTCAGAGAAGTGAATGGGCGTGCCCTTGCGGCCGCACACGCAGCTGCCCTCGCACTGTTCGCCGTGGTTGCAAACGTGTGCGCACACCACGCTCATGGGGTTGTTGGCAAAGAGGATCTGCCCGGCCTCCATGAGCTGGCCCTCCTGAAAGAGGGTCATGACCTGCGGGATTGGCGTGTGCACGGGGCAGCCGCGCTTGCTGCACAGAGGCACCTTGCACTTGAGGCAGCGCTTGGACTCGTCGATGACGTACAGGGACATGAGGCGGCTCCTTCCTGGGCGCGCGGCTTCCGCGCTTGTTCCGTGCCTATTCTCCGCTTTGGTAAGACGGTAAACCTTTGGGACCCGTTTTACATTGCCGTTTGGGGTCGGTGCGGCACCGTCTGTGAGTTCGTGGAAAAATGCCTTGCAAAGCCTGCCGACAGTGCTGTAATGGAGAAACAAACAAAAAGTTTGTAGCAAAAACAAACTGTAATGACACGAGCCGCAGGACGCAAGCCGTTGCGTCGCGGCAAGGGAGAGGGGAACGCATGAAGCCGGAAATCAAGTGGGTCACCAACCGCATGCCCAAGGACGAGGACAAGAACCTGCCCATCATGAGCCTGGAGAACGTTGGCAAGGCGCGCGCCTTCCACCGCAGCTTCCCGCAGTACTCCGTGACGCCGCTGGCCAACCTGCAGGGCATGGCCAGCCGCCTGGGCCTGGGCGGCCTGTACGTGAAGGACGAGAGCTATCGCTTTGGCCTCAACGCCTTCAAGGTGCTTGGCGGCTCCTTCGCCATGGCCCGCTACGTGGCCCAGCAGACGGGCAAGGACGTGAGCGAGTGCGACTTTGACTACCTGACGTCCGACCAGCTGGCCCAGGACTTTGGCCAGGCCACCTTCTTCACCGCCACGGACGGCAACCACGGCCGCGGCGTGGCGTGGGCGGCCAAGCGCCTGCACCAAAAGGCCGTCGTGCACATGCCCAAGGGCTCCACGCAGACCCGCTTTGACAACATTGCCAAGGAGGGCGCGGACGTCACCATCGAGGAGCTGAACTACGACGACTGCGTGCGCCTGGCCGCCAAGGAGGCTGGCCAGACCGAGCACGGCGTCATCGTGCAGGACACCGCCTGGGACGGCTACGAGGACATCCCCAGCTGGATCATGCAGGGCTACGGCACCATGGCCAACGAGGCCGCGGAGCAGCTGCGCCAGCTTGAGGTTAACCGTCCCACGCACGTGTTCGTGCAGGCGGGCGTGGGCTCTCTGGCAAGCTCCATGGTGGGCTACTTCAGCAACCTCTTCCCCAGCTGCCCGCCCAAGTTCGTGATCATGGAGGCGGATGCCGCGGCTTGCCTGTACAAGGGCGCCGTCGCAGCAGACGGTGACCCGCGCATCGTGGGTGGCGACCTGGCGACCATCATGGCCGGCTTGGCCTGTGGCGAGCCCAACACCATTGGCTGGGACATCCTGCGCAACCACGCGGACGCCTTCCTGGCTTGCCCGGACTGGGTGAGCGCGCGTGGCATGCGCATGCTGGCAGCGCCTGTGAAGGGTGACCCGGCCGTGACGTCCGGCGAGTCTGGTGCCGTGGGCATGGGCGTGATTTCCACCCTGATGACCGACCCTGCCTACGCGGAGCTTCGCGACGCCCTTGAGCTTGGGCCGGACTCGCAGGTGCTGCTCTTCTCCACCGAGGGCGACACCGACCCCGTGCGTTACCGCCAGGTTGTGTGGGATGGCGCTTGGGAGAGCAACGAGTAACGGTTGACGCTGCATTGCCGGCCTGTGGCAGCAACGGTGCTAAGGTCAGACGCATAAAGTAAGCGCCTTGCGCGCCTGGGAGGGTTGGCGCGCAAGGCCCTGAAGGTTCTGTGGGTTCTTGGAGAGGAGCGCTTATGGAACAGCTGAAGGAGGTCGGGCGGCCGGTCAAGCGCGTTGATGCGCACGACAAGGTGACTGGCCAAGCCATGTTCACGGACGACCTCTGCCCCAAGCCGTGCTTGGAGGCCAAACTCCTGCACGCGACCATCGGCAACGGCCGGGTGGTCAGCATGGACACGTCCCAGGCGGAGCAGGTGCCGGGCGTGGTTGCCGTCTTCACCTGCTTTGACGTGCCCAGATGGGCCTACCCCGTGGCGGGTCACCCCTGGTATGCGGAAAGCATGGCCCAGAAGCGCGACCTTGCGGACCGGCGCCTCCTGGACGACCGCGTGCGCATGTACGGCGACAACATCGCCGTGGTGGTGGCGGAGGACACCGTTGCCTGCGACCGCGCCCTGCGCAAGATTCACGTGGAGTACGAGGAGTGGCCGGTCGTCTACGACCCGCACGAGTCCCTCAAGGGCACGGAGCACCCGGTGCAGGACATCAAGCCCGACAACCTGGTGGCCCACACCTGCGCCCTCACCAGCGCGGACAAGCTGGCGGAGCACGGCTACACCACCGTGGACGACGCCATAAACGACCCCGCCTACCACCACATTGCCATCCACTGCGAGACGGGCGAGCAGTCCCAGGTGCACATAGAGACGTGCGTCTCCTACTGCTACGAGCAGGGCGGCAAGCTGGTCTGCGTCGCCTCCACCCAGATTCCGCACATCATGCGCCGCGTGATCGGCCAGGCCCTGGGCATCCCCTGGGGCGACGTCCGCGTGATCAAGCCCTACATCGGCGGCGGCTTTGGCACCAAGCAGGACATCCACTTCGAGCCGCTGAACGCCTGGATCTGCCACCAGCTGGGCGGCCGCTGCGTGCGCATGGAGATCTCCCGAGAGGAGCTCTTCTACGACACCTCCGGCCGTCAGCCCAAGGACTTTGAGGTCGAGGCCTCCTACGGCGACGACATGCTGCTGCATGCCCGCTCCATCCGCGCCTGGTCCAACACCGGCGCCTACATCCACCACGGCCACGCCCTGGTGCTGAACTCCGTGAATTCCTTCCGCTGGCTGTACCACACCAACGAGGTGGCCAGCCGGTCCGAGGCCTGGACCGTCATGACCAACGGCCCGCACACGGGCGCCATGCGCGCCTACGGCGTGCCCGAGGGCGTGTGGACGGCCGAGTGCCTTATGGGCGACATTGCCTACGACAACGGTTGGGACGGCGTGGAGTTCCGCCTGAAGAACTGCATCCGCGAGGGCTTCGTGGACGAGTTCACACCTGGCGGTGTGGTGGCTGCCCACACCTGCACCCTGCCCGAGTGCATTGCCAAGGGCAAGGAGTGGATCCACTGGGATCAGAAGAAGCGCGAGTACGCGGGCGAGACTGGCCCCATCCGCCACGGCGTGGGCGTGGGCCTCTTCGTGTACAAGACGGCCGTCGCGCCCTTCGCGCTGGAGACGGCCACCGCCCGCGTGACCCTCAACCAGGACGGCTCCGTGCAGCTGCAGATGGGTGCCACCGAGATTGGCCAAGGTGCGGACACGGTCTTTTCCCAGATGGCCGCCGAGGCCATTGGCGTGGACTTCGAGGACGTGCACATCGTCAGCTTCCAGGACACCGACGTGGCGCCCTACGATGCAGGCGCCTACGCGTCCCGCCAGACGTACGTGAGCGGCACCGCCGTGAAGAAGGCAGGCCAGGAGCTGCGCGCCAAGATCCTGGCCTTCGCCCACCAGCTGTACCCGGCCGCCCAGGGAGACCTGGACCTGCGCGACCACAAGATCGTGGACGCCGTGGGCAATGTGGTGTGCGACCTGCCCGGCCTTGCGCTCGAGGCGTACTACAACGTGGATGCCAACGACCAGCTCTCTGCCTACGCCACGGCCAACGTGCACACCAACGCCATCGCCACGGGCTGCACCTTCGCGGACGTGACGGTGGACATGCCGCTGGGCCAGGTAACGGTGAACCGCATAATCTCCGTCCAGGACAACGGCCGCCTGATCAACCCCAAGTTGGTGGAGCAGCAGGTGCACGGCGGCATGGGCCAGTCCATCGGCTTCGCCCTCAGTGAGGAGGTGCTGGTGGACCCCAAGACCAGCCGCGTGCTGAACGACACCCTGCTGGACTACAAGGTTCCCACCTTCATGGACCTGCCCGACCTCAAGGCCGACTTCGTGGAGTCCGACGACCCCACGGGCCCCTACGGCAACAAGGCAGTTGGCGAGACGCCCATAATCTCTCCCGCGCCTGCCATCCGCGACGCCATTCTGGACGCCACCGGCGTCAAGTTCTACCACATGCCCATGACGCCCCAGCGCCTGTTCGAGGGCTTCAAGAGGGAGGGGCTGGTCTGATGTACGACATCGAATCCCTGTACGAGGCAACCAGCGTGGCGGACGCCTGCCGCGCGCTTGCCGAAGACCCCCAGGCCATGGTGGTTGCCGGCGGCACGGACGTGCTGGTGAAGGTGCGTGCCGGCAAGTTCGCGGGCGCCCACCTGGTGAGCATTCACGAGCTGCACGACGAGCTGGACGGCGTGACTCTGGCGCCGGACGGCACGGTGGAGATTGGCCCCATCACCTGGTTCCACCACGTGACCACGAGCCCCGTTGCGCGCGAGCGTGTGCTGACGCTGGCCGACGCCTGCGACACGCCGGGCGGACCGCAGCTGCGCGTGTCCGGCACCATAGGCGGCAACGTGTGCAACGCCGCCACGTCGGCCGACACTGCCTCCACGCTGGTGGCCTATGGTGCGCTGCTGGACCTGGCTAGCGTGCGGGGTACCCGCACCGTGCCCATTGACGAGTGGTACACCGGGCCCGGCCGCTGCGTGCGCGAGCGCGATGAGGTGCTGACCAAGATCCGTATTCCGCGCCAGAACTACGAGGGCTTCACCGGACATTACTTCAAGTACGGCAAGCGCCGCGCGTTGGAGATTGCCACCATGGGCTGCTGCTGCCTGGTGAAGCTGGGCGAGGACAAGCGCACCATCGAGGACATTCGCCTGGCCTTTGGCGTGGCGGCACCCACGCCCATCCGCACCCGCGGGGCGGAGGACGCCGTGCGCGGTATGGACGTTGCCCAAGCTGCGGAGAAGATCGGTCAGCTGGCGTTGGCCGAGTGCCACCCGCGCGACTCGTGGCGCGCGTCCAAGGACTTCCGCGAGCAGCTGATCAAGGAAATGTCGCGCCGCTCGCTGGTGGAGGCCGCGCGCAAGGGAGGGGCTGACGTCTCATGGACATGAGGATTCTGAAGTGCACCGTCAACGGCAAGCCCGTGCAGGTTGGCTATGACCCGCGCGAGTCCCTGCTTGACACCCTGCGCAACCGCCTGCACCTCACCAGCGTCAAGCGTGGCTGCGAGGTGGGCGAGTGTGGTGCCTGCACCGTGCTGGTTGACGGGGTGGCTACAGACAGCTGCCTGTACCTGACGGACTGGGCGCAGGGCAAGACCATCCTCACCTGCGAGGGCCTGCAGGCGGCCGACGGTACGCTCAACCCCGTTCAACAGGCGTTTGTTGACGACTTTGCCGTCCAGTGCGGCTTCTGCATCCCTGGCATCATCATGAGCGCGGTGGAAATCGTGGGCACGGGCAAGACCTACACCCGGGACGAGCTGCGCAAGATGCTCTCCGGTCACCTGTGCCGCTGCACGGGCTACCAGAACATCGTGGACGCCGTGGAGGACGTGGTGGAGGAGCTCAACGGCTCCGGCGAGTGCCCCGAGGAAGCGCGTGCCGCCTTCGCCGAGGTGGCAAGGAAGGCCAAGCTGGCCTGCGCGGAGTAAGGCACGGACCCGCGGCGACGCGGCTTGCCCGACGCACGGGTGCCCTGCCGTGTAAGAGAAGCTGAAAGCCGAGAAACGCCACAGGCCGCTGACCTGTGGCGCTTCTCTTGTTCTACCCTTGTTCTGCGCACGGGTGCCCTCCCGTGCGCAACCCGATTGGCTCGAGAATCATCTGAGTGCAACCGCCCGCGGAACATTTCCCCACGTACACCCCTTTGGTATGGAAACCTAACAGTTTGTTAGGTATACAAAATAGTTGTTAGTTCCACACAGGGAGAGGGACGACGCTTGGGGGCGCCGCCAGACTGGGGGGATGTACTCATGGCAGAGGCAGTAGCGCAGAAGGAGGAGGGGCACCTTTCCGACGTGCTCTTCGCGCGAGACGGGCTGCCGCCCGTGCGAGACCTGATTCCGCTTTCGCTTCAGCACGTACTTGCGTCGTTCGCGGGCATCATCGCGCCGGCAATCATCATCGCGAGCGTCTGCAACTTCACGGAGGCGGAGGAGACGGCCATCATCCAGGTGGCCCTGATTCTCTCGGCCATCGACACGCTGCTGCAGCAGTTCCCGCTCTTCGGGCGCATTGGCTCGGGCCTGCCGATCCTCTCGGGCGTCTCGTTTGCCTTCCTGCCTGCTTTCCAGGCGCTGGGCATTGAGTTCGGCTTCCCCACGCTGCTGGGCGCGGAGCTTGTGGGCGGTGTGGTCGCCATCATATTTGGAAGCATATATCCCAAGGTCAAGAATGCGTTTCCGCCGCTGGTGACGGGCACCGTCATCTTCACCATCGGCGTTTCCCTGTACCCCACGGCCATCCGCTACATGGCGGGCGGCGTCGGCACGCCCATGTTCGGCAGCGCACAGAACTGGCTGGTGGGCCTCATCACGTTCGCGGTGGTGTTCGGCCTCACCAACTTTGCCAAGGGCACGGCCAAGCTGGGGTCCATCTTCTTCGGCATCATCGTGGGCTGCATAATTTCAATCCCCTTCGGCATGATCGACCCGTCGGGCGTTTCGGGTGCGTCGTGGTTCTCGCTGCCGCGCATCATGCCGTTCCAGATCGTGTTCAACCCGGCCGCCTGCCTCACGCTCGCCGTCGTGTACGTAATGGTCAACGTGCAGCTCATCGGTGACCTTTCCGCCTCCACCATGGGCGGCATGGACCGCATGCCCACGGAGCACGAGCTTGGCGGCGCGCTCAAGGCCCAGGGCCTGACCAGCATGATCAGCGCCTTCCTGGGCGGCCTTCCCACCAGCGCCTTCGGCCAGAACGTGGGCATCATCGTCTCCACCCGCGTCATCAACAAGTGGGTGTTCACCACGTCCGCGGGCGTCTTCCTGCTGGCGGGCCTGTGCCCCAAGCTGTCCGCCGTGCTGACCATGATTCCGCAGCCGGTCATCGGCGGTGCCACCATCAGCGTCTTTGGCACCATCACGCTGAACGGCATCCGCATTCTGGTGAAGGACGGCCTGACGCCCCGCTCCTGCACCGTGTTCGGCGTCTCCGTGGCGTTTGGCCTGGGAATTGCCGAGGTCACGGGCTCGCTGGCCGGCCCTGGCATGCCGCAGTGGCTGACCACCATCTTCGGTACCTCCGCCATCACCCCGTGCGCTGTCATGGCCATCGTCCTGAACACGATAATGCCGCCGGAGAAGAAGCCCGCGGCAGCACCAGCCGCGGAGGCCGAGGTGGCAGAACCGGAGCAGGTGGCGGAGCCCGCGCGCGGCATGGAGCACGAGCTGGCGCAGAACGCCCGCGTGGAGCACCTGGAGAGCGCGATTCGCGAGGACGAGCGGGCGGCGCAGGAGGCTGGCACGCCAATGCGGGAGTCTGCCTCGGCTGCGCGCGCCGCGGCAGAGGCCGCGCGGGCGGCATCGGAGGCGGCGCGGGCCGCTACGGCTGCCGCCCAGGCCGCGGCGCAGGTTGCGGCTGCCGCGTCCAGCATTCTGGGTGCGAACGCGCCGTCAGCGGGTGAGAAGGAAGGGAACTGACGGCAATCCTGCGCTGACGGCAATCTTGCGTTACAACTAACCGCCGGGCCTGATGGGGCCCGGCGGTTTTGCTGTTTGGGGCCCCTGAGGCCCCAAGGCGAGGCCCTAGGCCTGCCGCATCTTATCCTGCCAGCCGTCAAGGCGGTCGAGCGCGGCGGTGAGGACCTCGTCGCTCTTGGCAAAGTGGAAGCGGACGAAGCGGTTCTCGGGCTCCGCGTAGAAGCAGCTGCCTGGCACGGTGCCGACGCCAACCTTGCGGCACAGGTCAACGGCGAAGGCCTCGTCGGAGGCGTAGCCAAGCTCTGTCTCCAGCGCGGAGACGTCTGCCATAACGTAGTAGGCGCCCTCGGGCTCCACGATGCTGAAGCCAAGGTCTCGCAGGCCGCCGCAGAAGAGCTCGCGCTTGTGGGCGTAGAGGGCGGCCAGGTCTTCGTAGTAGCTCTGTGGCAGGGTCAGGCCGGCAACGGCCGCCTCCATGAGCGGTGCCGCGGCGCCCACGGTCAGGAAGTCGTGCACCTTCTTGACGCGGTCGGCCACCTCGGCGGGCGCGATCACGTAACCCAGGCGCCAGCCGGTCATGGAATACGTCTTGCTGAGCGAGCTGCAGCTGAGGGTGCGCGCCTGCATGCCGGGGAGCGACGCGAAGTAGACGTGCTGGTGCGGCGCGTAGACTATGTGCTCGTATACCTCGTCGGTTATGACCCACAGGTCGTACTTGTTGGCGAGACGGGCAATGGTCTGCAGCTCGGGCAGGGTGAACACGTGGCCGGTGGGGTTGGACGGGTTGCACAGGATGAGCGCCTTGGTGCCAGGTTGCGCGCAGGCAGCCGCAAGCTCGGACTCGTCGAAGCCGAAGCCGGGTGCGTGCAGCGTGACGTAGGTGGGCTCGGCGCCGCACAGGATGGCGTCCGCGCCGTAGTTCTCGTAGAACGGCGAGAAGACCACCACGCGGTCGCCCGGGTTGGCAACGGACATGACCGCGCACATCATGGCCTCCGTGGAGCCGCAGGTCACGACCACGTTTGTGTCCGGATTGATGTCTATGCCCATGAAGCGGCGCTGCTTGGCGGCCAGCGCCTCGCGGAAGTTCTGGGCGCCCCAGGTGATGGCGTACTGGTGGGGGCCGGTGTGCGCCACCTGAGCCAGCCGGTCCGTTACGGCCGCGGGTGGGTCGAAGTCCGGGAAGCCCTGCGAGAGGTTGATGGCACCGTACTGGTTGGACACGCGGGTCATGCGGCGGATTACGGAATCGGTGAACTGCGCGGTGCGGTTGCTGAGCTGTGGCATGGGTGCCTCCTGGTGGTTGGGACGTTGGGGATACGCGGTTGTCGCGCACAAGCATAGGCCACTCTGCGATGGCTGACGGGTGAATCGGAGGGAGTTGGCTTGTCTCTCAAAGCGCTACCATTACCCAAACGAGCGCAGACGAAGGGGGCTGACGTGTCCTTTTTTGACGACAACTACGTGCTTGCCGAGTCTCAGAATCTGGAGTTCAAAGAAGCTGCCGGCCAGCTCCCGGATGACGTGTGGGAAACGTACTCTGCCTTCGGGAACACTGAGGGCGGCGAGATAGTTCTCGGCGTTCGCGAGGACAAGGTGACGCATGAGTTTTCGCTGGTCGGCGTGGAAGACCCGAGGGGAATTGTCGATGCCTTCTGGGAAACTGTTCGGAACCCTAAGAAGGTCAGCCGTGACATTACGCTGCCCGATTCCGTGCGCGTTATTTCGCGTGGCGACATGGAGTTCGTGTCCATTGAGGTTCCCCGTGCTGAGCGCGATGACAAGCCCGTCATGGTGTATGACCGCAGGTCGAAGTCTTTCGTGGCCTGAGTCAGAAGGGGCTCTGGGGACTTTCACGCTTCTGATGACGACCTCAGGCGCATGAGCTATGACAGCGAGCCGAGCGCGGACCGTCACCCGCTGGTAAGGTTCGGCATGGACGCCCTTTGCCAAGAGACAATTGACCGCTACCGCAACGCCTTCAAGGTTAGTACGCCGAAGAGCCCTTGGATTGGGGATTCCCAGAACGACTTTTTGCTGCATGTTGGTGCCGCTGCGAGAGACTCCAAGGGGGATCTGCATCCGACGCAAGCGGGTCTGCTCGCCTTTGGCCAGGAGTATGAGATTACCAACTACTTGCCTCGATACCTTCTGGATTACCGAGAGGAGACGTCTGGCGAGAGGCGGTGGGACGACCGCGTGGTCTCCGAGAGTGGTGACTGGAGCGGCAATGTCATGGACTTCTACTTTCTGGTGACCACGCGTCTGCAGCGCCACTTCCCGAAGCCCTTCAACACGGACGCCCATGGGACACGGCATGGATCGCACAATCCCGTGACGGAATCGTTGAACGAGGCCGTGACCAACGCGCTGGCACACGCGTACTACGGTGCGTCGACGACGGTGCGGGTCATACTGAAGGCAGACCAGCTTGAGGTTACGAACCCTGGCGCGCTCCTGATAGACCGGGACGTTGCCATTGCGGGCGGGTACTCCGAACCGCGGAATCCTACACTGCTTCGACTGTTTGCCTTCATTGGGGCAAGCGACCGTGCTGGCAGCGGTCTGCAAGAAATGTGGACTACGTGGAAGAACACGTTCGATGTAGTGCCGACGTTGGAGGAGCTGCATTCCCCAGCGGTGATCAGGTTGACGTTGCCGCTGAATGGCGTGGCGGAGAAGTCGAACCAGCTCTCGTCATTGCGGGGCGATGAGCGCGAGAATGCCCTGATTGCACTGTTGAGTTCGAGTGAAAAGGGCTTTACCGTTCATGAAGTCGCAGCTGCGACCGGCCTCTCTGAAAGAGGGGTTCAGAAGACTCTGAAGCGTCTGTATGATGTTGGAAGAATCTCACGTAAGAGAGATGGCCGTACGTTGACGTATGTGGTTCGCGATAACCTTTGAGTCGCTACTCGCCGTAAGCTTCGCGATTTGAAGCGAATTCATGACGTCACTTCTGAACAAGTGACGTCATTTTTCTGGAAATGACGTCACTTGCGAGGTAATGACGTTTTTAACAGGCGAATGTCGTGGTTGATGGACAAGTGACGCCTTCGGTGGACAAGTGACGCCGTTAAGGGCGCGCGTCATCTTGGCGTCAATGAGACAAAAGGTACGTCCCCCTGTCTCATGATGAGACGCGAGAACCGGCCCCCTGTCTCACCGTTCGACCTAACTTTTTGTACGTTCGGCAGACAATTGAGAAAGTTTATTTCAGCCGCTTGAACTGGGCGCGAAAAGTGCTTTACTACTCTTAGCCAAACAAAAAGTTTGGTCCACAAAAAGAAAGTAAGTTCTACAGTAAGAAGCACGGCGGGGTCGCACGGCGGTTCGGAGGATGCAATGAAGCAGCTCGACTACAAGGCAATCAAGGACGCAGCCAACAAGTACAACAAGGACATGGTCGCTTTCCTGCGCGCCATGATCTCGCACCCCAGCGAGAGCTGCGAGGAGGGCGAGGTCGTCGCCTGCATCAAGGCCGAGATGGAGAAGCTTGGCTTCGACAAGGTTGAGGTCGACGGCCTGGGCAACGTCATCGGCTGGATGGGCGAGGGCGACAAGATCATCGCCATCGACGGCCACATCGACACCGTGGGCATCGGCAACCGCGACAACTGGGACTTCGACCCCTACGAGGGCTTCGAGGACGACCAGCTCATCGGCGGCCGCGGCGGCTCCGACCAGGAGGGCGGCGTCGACTCCGCCGTCTACGCGGCCAAGATCATGAAGGACATGGACCTCATCCCCGAGGGCTACAAGATCATGGTTGTCGGCTCCGTCATGGAGGAGGACTGCGACGGCCTGTGCTGGCAGTACATCTACAACAAGGACGGCTACAAGCCCGAGTTCGTGATTTCCACCGAGCCCACCGACGGCGGCATCTACCGTGGCCACCGCGGCCGCATGGAGATCCGCGTGGACGTCCACGGCACCTCCTGCCACGGCTCCGCACCCGAGCGCGGCGACAACGCCATCTACAAGATGGCGGACATCATCTCTGACGTGCGCGCCCTCAACAACAACGGCTGCACCGAGTCCACCTCCATCAAGGGCCTGGCCAAGATGCTTGAGCCGGAGTTCAACCCCGACCACTACGAGGACGCCCGCTTCCTGGGCCGCGGCACCTGCACCGTCAGCCAGATCTACTTCACCAGCCCCAGCCGCTGCGCCGTGGCCGACTCCTGCGCCATCTCCATCGACCGCCGCATGACCGCTGGCGAGACCTACGAGTCCTGCCTACAGGAGGTCCGCGACCTGCCTTCGGTCAAGAAGTACGGCGATGACGTCAAGGTCTCCATGTACATGTACGACCGCACCAGCTGGACCGGCGAGACCTATCCCACCGAGGCCTACTTCCCCACGTGGATCAACAAGGAGTCCGCGCCGCACGTCAAGGCCCTGGTGGACGCCCACAAGGCCCTCTTCGGCGACGAGCGTATCGGCTGCGAGAAGAGCATGAGCAAGCGCACCGGCCGTCCGCTGTGCGACAAGTGGACCTTCTCCACCAACTGCGTGTCCATCCAGGGCCGCTACGGCATCCCCTGCGTGGGCTTCGGCCCCGGCGCCGAGAGCCAGGCGCACGCTCCCAACGAGGTCACCTACAAGCAGGACCTCTCCACCTGCGCCGCCCTGTACGTGGCCGCGGTGAACCTGTACGACCCGAGCGCGGTGGACGGCTCCGCCACGGAGTACCGCGCCGAGCTCACCGGCAACAACATCCAGTAAGTCTCATCTAGTAAGAATCTGTGGCGCCCGGCGGGGCCGGGCGCAGGAGGGGGAAACCATGAGCACCATCAAGCCGTATCTGGACCAGCTGCAGGGCCTGGACTTCAGTGGCATGTACGAGAACGACTTCCTGCACACCTGGGACAAGACCACCGACGAGCTCCGCGCCATGTACGCCGTGGCCGACGCCCTGCGCAGCCTGCGCGAGCGCAACATCTCTACCCGCATCTTCCAGACCGGCCTGGCCGTCTCCAACTTCCGCGACAACTCCACCCGCACGCGCTTCTCGTTCGCGTCCGGCACCAACATGCTGGGCCTGCAGCTGCAGGACCTGGACGAGTCCAAGTCCCAGATCGCCCACGGCGAGACCGTGCGCGAGACCGCCACGATGATCAGCTTCATGGCCGACGTCATCGGCATCCGTGACGACAAGTTCATTGGCGCGGGCGACGCATACATGAAGGAGGTCAGTGAGTCCGTGGCGCAGTCCTACGCCGACGGCATCTTGGACCACCGCCCCACACTGGTGAGCTTGCAGTCCGACTCCGACCACCCCACGCAGAGCTCCGCAGACCTGCTGTACCTGCTGAACGAGTTTGGCGGGCTTGACGCGCTGCGCGGCAAGAAGGTGGCCGTGACCTGGGCCTACAGCCCCTCCTACGGCAAGCCCCTCTCCTGCCCGCAGTCCCTCATCACCCTACTGCCGCGCTTTGGCATGAACGTGACCCTGGCTCACCCCGAGGGCTACGACCTCATGCCCGACCTGGTTGCCAAGGCCGGCGAGTATGCCTCGCAGACCGGTGCCACCTTCACGCAGACCAACAGCATGGCCGAGGCCGTCGAGGGCGCGGACATCGTCATCCCCAAGTCCTGGGCCAGCTACGCCGCCATGGAGCGCCGCACCAAGCTGTACTCCGCTGGCGACGCCGCGGGCATCGACGCGCTGGAGAAGGAGCTCCTTGCCCAGAACGCAACCCACCAGGACTGGCACTGCACGCGCGAGCTCATGGAGAAGACCGCCAAGGGCATGGACACCGTGTACATGCACCCGCTGCCCGCCGACATCGAGGGCGTGAGCTGCGAGCACGGCGAGGTTACCAACGAGGTCTTTGACGCCCACCGCGACGGCCTGTACAAGGAGGCCAGCTACAAGCCCTACGCCGTGGCTGCCATGATCTTCCTGCAGAAGGTCAAGGACCCGGTGGCCACGCTGGCCGCGCTGGAGGAGGCCGCGGCCCCGCGCTGGTACCAGGCCTAGCGAGGCATTTGGGGCGGTTGGGGCAAGGCCCCAACTGTCTCACAACCAAAGAGCACCAGCTGAGCCCCAGCCTGCAGAGCCGGGCTGGGGCTTCTCTTACGAAGAAAACCGGATGACGAAGTGCCTGACCTGCGGCGCATTGGCCGCGGCGGCGTCTGTGCGAAGAGGGGAGCACGGGAATATGGGCAAGCGAATCGTGGTCGCCTTGGGCGGCAACGCACTCGGCAAGAACCTGCCAGAGCAGATGGTGGCCGTCAAGCGGACGGCCAAGGCCATCGTGGACCTGATCGAGGAGGGCGACGACGTCGTCATCGCCCACGGCAACGGCCCGCAGGTCGGCATGATCCAGGAGGCGATGACCCAGCTCACGCGCTTCGATCCCGAGCGCTACATCCCGTGCCCGCTCAGCGTGTGCGTGGCCATGAGCCAGGGCTACATTGGCTACGACCTGCAGAACGCCCTGCGCGAGGAGATGCTGGACCGCGGCATTGCGCGCGGCGCTGCCACCGTGCTCACCCAGGTTGAGGTGGACCCCGCAGACCCTGCCTTCGCCGACCCCACCAAGCCCATCGGTGCCTTCATGACGCGCGAGGAGGCCGACCGCATGGTTCGCGAGCGCGACTATGCGGTGACGGAGGACTCCGGCCGCGGCTGGCGGCGCGTGGTTGCCAGCCCGCAGCCCAAGTCCATCGTGGAGATTGACACCATCCGCTCGCTGGTCTCCACCAACCACGTGGTCATTGCCTGTGGCGGCGGTGGAATTCCCGTGTACCGCACCGAGGGCAACCACCTGAAGGGCGCGGCTGCGGTCATAGACAAGGACTTTGCCGCCGAGTGCCTGGCCGAGCAGCTGGACGCAGACGTGCTGGTGATCCTGACAGCGGTGGAGAAGGTGGCCGTGCACTTTGGCAAGCCCGACCAGCAGTGGCTTGACGAGCTCACGCCAGCGACGGCCCAGCGCTACATTGACGAGGGCGAATTCGCGCCCGGCTCCATGCTGCCCAAGGTGCAGGCCGCGCTTCGCTTTGCCCAGTCGGGCGCTGGCAGGCAGGCGCTCATCACCCAGCTGGAGCTGGCCTCTGACGGCATTGCCGGGCGCACGGGCACGCGCGTGCACGCGTAATGTTGCGCGTTCCCCGCAGTTTGCCGCAAGTCTGGCGATAGGGCGCCGCAAGTTCGGGGCACAATCAAAGGTATATAAACAAGGGTCTGCGCGGGCACAAGGTCGCTCGTGCAGCAAGCGAAAGGAAATCACCATGGCAGTCAACGCAATCGTTACCGACAAGGCCCCCGCGGCGCTTGGCCCCTATTCCGCCGGCGTCACCACCACTGGCACCTCCATCCACGTGTCCGGCCAGCTGGGCATTGACCCCGCCACCGGCAAGCTTGCGGGTGACGACGTGCAGGCCCAGACCCGCCAGAGCCTGACCAACGTGAGGAACATACTTGAGGCCGCCGGCGCGAGCATGTCCGACGTCGCCGAGTGCGAGGTCCTTTTGGCCGACATCGCCGACTTCAAGGCAATGAACGAGGTGTATGCGGAGTTCTTCACCGCGCCGTACCCCTCGCGCGCCGCCTTCCAGGTTGCCGCGCTGCCCGGCGGCGGCAAGGTGGAGATAAAGGCCGTGGCGTACAAGGCGTAAGGCCGCAGGCCAGCAGGAATGGCAAGCCCTGGTTAGGATGGGCCCCGGTGCATGCAAGCGCCGGGGCCCCGCCTTTTCTCGCGCGCATGCGTAACGGTCACTTGACCTCAACATCGTTTGGTTTGTCGCTGCTTGCAAACGCCTGACCGTGAGGCAACAAACGCAGGCTAAGGTGTACCAGCGTATAGGTACAAAAGGAGAAAAGCTTGATTGGCGAAGATGCAAACGAGAAAAAGTTGATGAACCTGGACGCGACGGGCCAGACCCTTGATGGCTCGGTGCTTCCAGATGCCCCCTCGGACGAGCCGAGCGTGGAGGGCTACCAGCGCGGTCCCGTGATCATGCGCGGGCCCATGATTCCGCACTCCACCACGACGAGCCACCTGCTGGAGCACGAGGAGGACACCGAGTGGCTGCACATGGACCCTTGGCGCGTCCTGCGCATCCAGGCCGAGTTCGTTGACGGCTTTGGCGCGCTGGCGGAGCTGGGACCAGCGGTGACGTGCTTTGGTTCCGCCCGCACGCCACGCACGGACCCCATGTATCACGCGGCGGTTCGGGTGGCGCGCAAGATTGCCAGCCAGGGCGTGGCGGTCATCACCGGCGGTGGCCCGGGCATCATGGAGGCCGCCAACTTCGGCGCATCACAAGTGGGTGGCAAGTCGGTTGGCTTGGGAATTGAGCTGCCACACGAACAGGGGATCAACCGCTACGTCAACTTGGGCATGAACTTCCGCTACTTCTTCGTGCGCAAGACCATGTTCGTTAAGTATTCGAGCGGTGCAATCGTGTTCCCGGGCGGCTTCGGCACGCTGGACGAGGCCTTTGAGCTGCTGACGCTCGTGCAGACGCACAAGGTGGCCAAGACCCCGGTCGTCCTGTTCGGCACGGAGTACTGGCGTGGACTCCTGCAGTGGCTGGAGGGGACGGTCATGGAATCCGGCAACATTTCGCGGCTGGATCCCGAGCTCGTGGTGGTCACGGACGACGAGGACGAGGCCGTGAGAGTGGCCATGAGCAATCTAATTGGATAGTGCCGGTGCCGCGTTTGGCCACCGGCGGTGCGGGGAAGGACAGAGTGATGGCGCAAAACATTGGGCGCAGGGCAGGTGTTGCCTCAGGAGGAGCTTCGGGATCCCCCGAGGAAGCCCGCCGCCGTGCGCTGACCCGCGCCGGATGGGTCTTCCTCGTGGCCGCCTTGATCACGAGCCTGACGAACCTGTGGCTTAGTGGGACCCTCGATGTGTTCTGGTCGTTCATCGCGGGTGCCGCGCCGTGGGTCTTCCTGGGCTTGGGCATTGTGTGCATGTCCGTCGCAGACCCCTGGGACTAGCAGTTCATTAGCACGCCACCGTCCAATCGCATGCGCCTGCCTCCCAGGAATCCCGACGTGCGGTGCGAGATCGAAAGTACCGTGCGACCCTGTGACGCATGCGTGAGCGCATCCATGACCTGCTGTTCGGTTGCGCTGTCAAGGTTGGCGTTTGTCTCGTCCAGCAGAAGGACTTGCGGGTCGCAAGCCACGGCGCGCGCAATGGAGAGCAGCTGCAGCTGGCCCTGCGAGAAGTTTGCGGCACTCAGGGGCGTTTCGACTCCATGGGGTAGGCTGGCCACGGCTTCAGTCAGGCCTGCAAGCTGGAGCGCGTCTGAGACTTGCTCGGGCGTGACACCTGGGTCGCGCAGAGTGATGTTCTCTGCCACGCTACCTGCCAGCGGGAAGAAGGCTTGCGGCACGTAGCCAAAGACGTGTCTGCGCTGGCTGGCAGGAATGTTGCATGGGTCTTGCCCCAACACACGCACGGTGCCAGATTCCGGCTGGTAAAGGCCAAGAAGCAGAGAGAATATCGTGGACTTGCCTGCGCCAGTGCGTCCCTCGATGGTCACGACTTCGCCCGGTGCAATGGCCAGCGTCGTGTCAGTGAGGATGGGCTCGTCCGCGCGGTAGGAGAAGGCCACGTGCGAGATGCAGATTGCGGCTTGCGTGGTGCCAGCTTGCGCCTGTGTTTTGACCCGCGCTTCGTTTTCGGCAAGGAAGGTGCGAATGCGGTCCAGCCCGGCGCCTGCGGACTGAATAGTCTGTATTTCCATACCAATGTCCGAAATGGGCATGAACACCTGGTTCACGTACGCAATCATGGCGACGGCGGTTCCCGCGGTCATGCCGAAGAGGCTTGCCCACGTACCGCCCAACGTGGCGAGCGTGAGTGCTACGCCCGTCACTGCGGCAGATGTGGTGATGACCACGGGGCTGTAGACCGAGTCATAAAAGTTGGAACGTTCCATGGCGGCGAACCCGCGCTCGACTATGGCGTCGTAGCGTTGGCGCATGTGGGCCTGCCGCCCCAAGATGCGTATCACGCGCAGGCAGCGCATGGTGTCCGGCACGGCTTGGTTCGCGTCTGCCACGGCCTGGCGGCGCGCGGCCTGCGCCACTCTCGTTCCGCGCTGCACGTGGAGCGTCCAGGCAAAGACGGCCGGCAGAGCAACAAGCAGCAGGAGGCCCAGCCCCACGCAGCGGGTGAACACGACGATCACAATACCAACCAAAGAGCATGCGTCTGCAAGCAAAGAGACGATGCCGGACGAGAAGAGCGCCTCCAGCGTGTCCACATCGTTCACGAGGAGGCTGGTTGTCTCACCCGCGCCGTGGGACGAGAAGTACGAGGTGGGGAGCTTGCCCAGCTTCTGCACCATGTGGGAGCGCATTGCGTGGGTAAAGCGCTCTCCGAACGCCGTGATTGCAGATTCGCGCGAGAACTGTGCCAGCCCTGCGGCGAACGTGATGCCCACGTAGATGCAGGCGAGTGCCAGAAGGGAGTTAGGTTCGGCGTTGCCTTGCGCAAGGCCGTCGATGGCGCGCTGCAAGACAAGTGGCGGCAGCAGTCCCAGCACGACGGAGAGCACGATTGCCGCAAGCAAGCCGACGGTCAGCGTCAGTTCTCGCCGTGCGGTTGCGCGCAGGACGCTCCAAAGCTCGCGTGTCCGGTGCATGCCTGAGCTAGTCCTATGCATCCAGATCGCCACCCTGCTGCAAGTCGAAGAGCTCGCGGTAACCTGGCTGCGTGTCCAAGAGCTGCTTGTGCGTGGCAACCGTCGCGCAACCGTCGTGCAAATAGACTACTTGGTCCAGCAGGGGGAAGCACTCAAGCCGGTGGGAGATGAGCACGATCGCGCAGTCGGAATAGTGCTGACGAAGCGCCTTGAGCACCTGCCGCTCCGTGCGGGGGTCAACGGACGAGAAGGGATCGTCCAGCACGAGGACTGGTCGGCGGTTGAAGAGCGTGCGGGCAAGGCCGACGCGCGCACGTTGCCCGCCCGAGAGGGCCGCCCCGCCCTCGCCTATGCGCGTGGCAGCTCCGTCTGGCATCTGAGCGAGATCGGGCCCCAACGCGGCGCAGGTCAGTGCCTCCGTTGCATCACCCGGCTGACCCAGGCGAACGTTCTCCTCAATGGTGTCGGAAAGCAGCTCCGGGTCGTGGCCCAGGTAGCCCACCACGCCGACCTCTTGTGATTGCAGGCTTGCCAGCGGCTGGCCGTCGAAGAGCGCCTGGCCCGTGTGCGGTACGAGCTCGGCCATGGCAAGGCCGAGCAGAGTCTTGCCGCTTGCGACCTCGCCCGTCACGCCCACGATTTGCCCGGGTTGCACGGTTAGGCACACGTCGCGGAGGACCGGTCTGCCGTCGTGACGAAAAACGCTCACGTTGCGAAGCTCCAGCGTGGCTGGTCTGGCGACGCGCTGTTCCGCCGAGTTGTCTGCCTGACGTCCCATGAAGGGGCGAATGCGCTCCCACGAGACGCGGGCGCGCTGCACGGCGTTGAATAGCTTGGCCGCGGTGGATGACTTCCTTGCAAGTCGCAGGTAGGTGGCAAAGAAGGTGGAGAGTGCCGCCACGTCCCAAGCCGTCCAGCCAAGGCCGAGCACGTTGCGTCCGCCCAGGTAGAGGATGAACCCGCAGCTCACGGTGGATATTGCCAGGTAGAGCGGCTGCAGCGAGCCAGAGAGTATGCCGGCGGCAGTTGCCTTGCGCCGGTAGTCCATGAGACGGTCTTCCATCAGGCGGTTCTCGTGCGCCTCTGCGCCGAACGCGCGCAGCGTAACGGCGCCGCTGGTACGCTCCAGCGTCACCTCTTTGAGAACTCCGGAGCTTTGCTTTGCCAGCGCGGTGGCGCGAGTGACGCGTTGCCGGAGGCTTGCGGCAACCACGTAGGAAACCGCGGGAAAGACGAGGGACACAAGCGTCAGGCGCCAGTCAAGCACAAGCAGCATGACGAGGTAGGTGGCGAGCGCCACGCCCGTATCGAAGAGCTCCGTCGTGAACTTGCGCATGCCCTCCACGCAATCGTCCACGTCGCTGATGGCCTTGGTCATCACCGTGCCAGCTCCCTGCGAGGCAAGTGCGCCAGAGGTGTCAGCCAGGAGTCCGGCGTAGATGCGCTCCTTCATGCCGCGGCTGATCTTGTTGGCGAACTTTCGGACGTAGAGCCGCTTGAGGTAGCGCATGGCTTGCACCAGTGCGGTGGTCAGCACGTAGGCAAGCGAGAGCCAAGCGATAGTTGCACTGGCTCCAGATCCGTCGGCGAGGTTGGCAACCGCCTGGGCGAGCTGGCCCTCCAGCCAGGGTCCCGCACCCAGGCCAACGTTGTAGATGACGCCAGTGATGCTGACGGCTGCAAGCAGGCGCCATTCCTTTGCAAACCACGTGCTGAGTTCTTGCGGGTCGCGCTGCTTCACGTGCCACCTTCTTGCCAGAATGCCGTATGCCGTCACAGTGTAGCTATGTGAGCACAATGCGTGAACGTGGCGCGCGATGTGACCTGGAAGTCACCTTGCGCGTGGAAAAATTCCGACAGTTGTTGAAAAAAATCGGTTTTGTCCGTCAGTTCGTGGGTATAAGTCGCTCATGCAACAAACCCTGAAGCGAAAGTCGGACAGGACCGGAGGCCAACATGGACATTATGGAGGCTATGAGGCAGCGCCACTCCGTGCGCAGTTACCGCGAGATTGCGATTCCGCAGGAGGTGCGGGGCCAGCTGCGCGCCAAGATTACCGAGGCCAACCGCGAGAGCGGCCTGCACGTGCAGCTGGTGTGCGACGAGCCCAAGGCCTTCAGCGGCATGCGCGCCCGCTACGGCAAGTTCACGGGTCCCAATAACTATTTTGCCATGGTAGGCCCCAAGGGTCCTGCCCTGGACGAGACCGTGGGCTACGAGGGCGAGAAGCTCGTGCTGTTGGCCCAGCAGCTGGGGCTCAACACCTGCTGGGTGGGCATGACGTTCACCAAGGTGCCGTCTGCCTTCGAGGTCGCGCACGGCGAGAAGCTGGCCTGCGTCATTGCGTTGGGCTACGGCAACACCGACGGCGTGGCCCACAAGAGCAAGCCGCTGGCAGAGCTGTGCAACGCCGGTGCGGATACGCTGGAGTGGTTCCTGGCTGGCATGCGTGCGGCTCAGCTGGCGCCCACGGCCGTGAACCAGCAGAAGTTCCGCTTTGACCTGCTGTCCGACGGTCGCGTGCGCGCAACCACCGCTGCCGGTTTCTTTGCGAACATGGACCTGGGCATAGCAAAACTGCACTTTGAGCTGGGCGCTGGCACACAGAACTTCAACTGGGCGTAAGAGGTAACTGGGTAAGAGGCTGAGTGGTCAGCCAGCGGTTCCTTTTCTTGAGTAGCCCCTTGGTATGATTTGACCGGTAATGGAACCACCGAGGGTAAGCGGGGGCATATGGGCAAGGACGAGCCGCCTTCGGGCATGGTCGAAGAGGAGCGTTCGTTTGATGACCTCCCCTTGGGTAACCGTTTGCGCAGGTGGGGCATCCTGTTGATTCTGATGCTGGCCCTGAGCGTGCTGGTGGGCTTCGGGACGGTGGCGGTGCTCCGCCTGGCGGGCTTCCTGCAGGCGTCGGTATGGAGCGGCCTGTACCAGGCCTTGCCCGACCCGCTCCAGCGCATGTTTCCCCTGGTCGTCTGCGCCTTGGGCGGCGTGCTTGTGGGCCTGTGGGGCAAGCACTGCGGCTATACGCTGGACACGCTGGGGACGGTCGTCGCATCCTGCCGGCGGGAGGGCGGCTACCGGATCCGGAACTGGGGTCAGACGCTGGTGCTCTTCCTGCTGCCGATCGCCTTTGGTGGCGCCGTCGGGCCCGAGGCGGGCATGTCATGTTTTGCCGCTGCGTTGGCCACGCTGGCGCTTGGCGCCATGCGACGTGCCGGGTATGCCGTCACGGATCCGGCCACGGACCCGTTGCGCGCCGCGGTGCGGGTGCTGGCGCCCGGGAATGCGGAGGCGAAGGAGCTCAGGGCCAGGCGGCGCTGGGTCCGCGATGCCCTCTGGGCTTGGTGCGGCCTCGGGTTTGTGGCAGGGGCTCTGCTTTTCTCGCACATCTTCGGGAAGGGTGAGGGCATGCCGCGCTTTGCGCCGGTGGATTATCGAACCTTCGACCTCGGGGCGACGGTGCTCGCGCTCGCGATCGCCTTCGCGCTCTTTACGATCAACGAGGCCGCGAGCCGGGCCATCCCGCGGCTCGTGGGCGGCTTGGGGACCGTGACCCGAGCCGTGATCTGCGGGCTTGTACTCGGCGCCGTGGCCTGCTTCCTCCCCGACGTCCTCTTCTCGGGCCAATCGGCCACGGGGGAGCTCATGGGCGACTGGGCCTCGCGCGGCGCGGCCCTTCTTGCTGCTACCGCCGTGGTCAAGCTGATTCTGACCAACCTCTGCGAGTCCAGCGGCTGGGTGGGCGGCGAGTTCTTCCCGCTCATCTTCTGCGGCGTGAGCGGAGGCTATGCCGCGGCGGCCTTGCTGGGCGTGGACCCGCTGCTGCCCGTCGCCGTGTGCGCCGGCGCGTTCGTGGCGACGCATACGCGAAAACCGCTGCTTGCTGTCTGTGTGCTGGCGATCTGCTTCCCGCCCCTCTCCCTGCCCGCGGTGGCCGTCGGCGCTTTCATCGGTGCCAAGGTCGCCCGATCGGCGGAGGGGGACCGCATCGCCTCCGACGCGACCGAGTGATTTTAGAGCGAGAGGAAGAGCTCGTGGATGCGGGGGTCGCCATCGAGTTCGGGATGGAAGGCCAGGGCCAGCTGGCTGCCCTGGCGCACGGCCACCACGCGGCCGTCCACCCGGGCCAGGACCTGGGACTTTGGCCCCACCGCGCTCACGTAGGGCGCGCGGATGAAGCTCATGGGCACCTGGCCCAGCCCGTCGAAGGGCGCCGTCGTGTGGAAGCTGCCCAGCTGTCGGCCGTAGGCGTTGCGCTCCACCGTCACGTCTAGCGTTGCCAGCCAGGGGCCCACCTGGTCCGGCCGCGGGGTGGTGGCGCGGGATCCGTCTCCCTCCACGCGCTGGGCCAGGAGGATCAACCCCGCGCAGGTGGCGAGTACCGGCATGCCGGCCAGCACGCGCTCGCGCAGCGGCTCCAACATGCCGCGTTCGCGCAGCAGCTTGCCCTGCGTGGTGGACTCACCGCCGGGGAGGATCAGCCGGGCGAAGGGGAGCTCCAGGTCGTCCGCGTCGCGGAGCTCGAACCAGGGCTGGCCAAGGGCGTCCAGCATGCGTTCGTGCTCGGCGAAGGCGCCTTGCACGGCAAGCACCGCCGTGACGTTGCCGTCCGCTGGCACGTTGCAGGCACTAAGCGCGCCCATTACTTGCCCCTCTCGGCCATGAGCAGGTCAATCTCGTCCTTGTTGATGCCGACCATGGCCTCGCCAAGGTCCTCGCTGAGCGCGGCGATCTTCTCGGGGTCGTCGTAGCTGGTCACGGCGCCCACGATGGAGGCAGCGCGCTTGGCCGGGTTGCCGCTCTTGAAGATGCCCGAGCCCACGAACACGCCCTCGGCGCCCAGCTGCATCATGAGCGCGGCATCTGCCGGGGTGGCCACGCCGCCGGCGGCAAAGTTGACCACGGGCAGCTTGCCGTTCTCGTGCACGTAGCGCACAAGCTCCACGGGTACCTGCAGGCGCTTGGCCTCCTCAAAGAGCTCGTCCGTGCGCAGGCTGGTTATGTGGCGGATTTGGCTGTTGATCAGCCGCATGTGGCTCACGGCCTGCACCACGTCGCCCGTGCCCGGCTCGCCCTTGGTACGAATCATGCTCGCGCCCTCGGCAATGCGGCGCAGGGCCTCGCCCAGGTCGCGCGCGCCGCAAACAAATGGCACGTCAAACTGGGTCTTGTCGATGTGGTACACGTCGTCAGCGGGGGAGAGGACCTCGGACTCGTCAATGTAGTCAATCTGGATGGCCTGCAGAATCTGCGCCTCCACAAAGTGGCCGATGCGGCACTTTGCCATGACGGGGATGCTCACGGCCTCCTGGATGCCCTTGATCATGTGGGGGTCGCTCATGCGGCTGACGCCGCCGGCCGCGCGGATGTCCGCGGGAATGCGCTCCAGGGCCATGACCGCGCAGGCGCCGGCCGCCTCGGCAATGCGGGCCTGCTCAGGGGTGGTGACGTCCATGATGACGCCGCCCTTGAGCATTTGGGCGAGCTCGCGGTTGAGCTTGGCGCGCTCCTCGCGCGTGGTGGTTGTGGTCTGGTCTTGGGACATGTGTGGCTCCTCTCGCGTGGTTGCGCTGGTATGCCGAGAGATGCTACGGCTCAACTGGACGTACGAAAAGAGCCAGAACTTGAGTAATATATAAGGTCAGAATAGAGCCAGATGCGCAAGCACGATGGGGCCAGATTGGGCCTAGCTTTGGACTAGGGGGCCGGCATGCTGAACTACGACATGTCTGCGCGGGGCACGCTGCCGCGCTACGAGTACCTGTACCGATGCGTGCGCAACGACGTGCTCAGCGGGGAGCTGGCCGCGGGGGACCGCCTGCCCTCCAAGCGCGCGCTTGCCTCCCAGCTTGGGGTGGCGCTGGTCACGGTGGAGAACGCCTACGCGCAGTTGGAGGCGGAAGGGTACGTGACGGCCCGCCCGCGGAGTGGCTACTACGTGAATGCTTTGCCGCAGCTGGCGGTGACGCATTCGTCGAAGGGTGCCAGCAACGTGCCAGCGGGAGGAGCGCCGGAGCCGCCCCTGCTGGCAGACTTCTCTCGGCCTGCCACGCGGGCCGATTCATCCGCTGCCAACCTGTGGGAGCGTGCGTTGCGTCAGACTCTGGCGCAGGAGCCGCGCGAGACGCTGTTTGCCGCCCAGCCCGCGCAAGGCACGGAGCGCCTGCGCGCCGCCATAGCTTCCTACCTGCGGCGCGTTCGCGGGGTAGAGGTGAATCCCAGCAACGTGGTGGTGGGTGCTGGCGCGCAGGTGGTGTACATGATGGTGGCGCGTTTGCTTGGAGCTGGCACGCGTGTGGCCGTGGAAGACCCCGGCTACAGTCGTGTGTGGCAAACGTACGATGCGTGCGACCTTCCCGTGAGTTTTGTGCCAGCGGACGAGGAGGGCATGCGGGTGGACCTGCTGGCGGCGACGGACGCCAGCGTTGCCCACGTTATGCCTTCCCACCAGTTTCCCACGGGCCGCGTGACCAGCGTGGCGCGGCGTTTTGAGCTTCTGAGCTGGGCGGCATCGGGCGAGCGGCGCATCGTGGAGGACGACTACGACTGCGAGTTCCGTATGGCGGGCCGTCCCGTTCCGCCGCTCCTTGCGTCGGACACCGCCGGGCGCGTGCTGTACGTGAACACGTTTTCCAAGAGCCTCTCGTCTGCCTTGCGCCTGGCTTACTTGGTGTTGCCTGACGACCTTATGCCCGTGTGGCGCGAGCGCTTGGGCTGGCTGGCCTGTACGGTGAGCGTGGTGGACCAGGTGGCGCTGGCTCGCCTGTTGGAGTCGGGCGACTACGACCGGCACGTCTCGCGATATCGCACGCAGCAACGCCGCCTGCGCGACCAGCTGCTGGGAGCCATACGTGCGAGCAGGCTGGGTGTGCGCGCTTCATTTGAGGAGGCGGACTCGGGTCTGCACTTCGTGTTGTCGCTGGACGTGGCGGACATATGCGCTACGACCAATGCGCCGCAGGTCAGGGGCATTGAGCAGGACATCGCCCGCGCCACGCTCGCCCGAGGCGTGCGGCTGGCGCCCCTCTCTGACTACGCACACGACGACCACAACGCCACCCGCCCCGACGGCTGCGCCCGCTTCGTCATGCAATACGACGGGCTGGATTCCGCGGCAATTCCCCAAGTGGTGGTCGCGCTTGAGGCTGCCTCGAAGGTGCGCAAATCGCCCGGGGTGAGGTAGCGGTCACTCTTAGCTGCCAAAAGGCCCAGAAACTGAACGGCATCTCACCTCGGCCGATTTGGCGCCCTGATGGGCCACGCAAAAGCATGCCCCCGGAGCATTGAACCCGCAAATGAATAGGCATTAGACACTGACTGCCCACGGGGGTGTAATGGGAAGCAACAAAAAGGAGATGCCAGCGCTGGGGCGTCCAGCGCGGCTGGCAGGAAGAAGGCAGGAACATGGCAGGTAAGAAGCTCGTTGCGTATTTCTCGGCAACCGGAACCACGGAGCGCGTGGCACGGCAGGTCGCGCAGGCGGCTGACGCGGACCTGGTGGAGATTGCCCCCGTTGAGCCCTACACCGCGGCGGACCTGGACTGGCACGACCGCAAGAGCCGCAGCACGGTGGAGATGAACGATCACTCGTGCCGCCCGGCAATTACCACGCGCGTGGCCAACATGGCCGACTACGACACCGTTTACGTGGGCTTTCCCATTTGGTGGGGCGAGGCGCCGCGCCAGGTGGAGACGTTCTTGGAGGACTACGACCTGACGGGCAAGACCGTGGTACCCTTCGCCACGAGCGGCGGTTCCGGCATCGGCGGCGCGCACCGCGCGCTGGCGGCCGCGGCCAAGGGGGCCGCGGTGGAGCGCGGCGTGCTGATCCACGGCAGTCGCGACATCGACAAGCTGGTCAAGTAGGGCTGGGCGAAGCACACCTCTGGGTACATTGAGGAGAAGAACATGGCAAAGATTGTGCAGACGGCTGGCCGCGACGCCCTGGGCGAGTTCGCCCCCAAGTTCGCGGAGCTCAACGACGACGTGCTGTTTGGGCAGGTGTGGAACCGCCAGGAGGAGCTGAGCCTGCGCGACCGCAGCCTGGTCACGGTGGTGAGCCTCATGGCCATGGGCATGGAGGACTCCAGCTTCAAGTACCACCTCACGACCGCGCGCAAGAACGGTGTCACTCGCGCCCAGATTGCCGAGGTCATCACCCATGCGGCCTTCTATGTTGGCTGGCCCAAGGCCTGGGCGGCCTTCAACATGGCCAAGGAGGTCTGGGCGGACGACGCGGCCACCGCGGCCACGGACGCTCGCGCGGAGTTTGAGCGCAACTGCATCTTCCCCATCGGCGAGCCAAACGATGCCTTCGCCCAGTACTTTGACGGCCAGTCCTACCTCTTTGCCGTGAGCGGCGAGCAGGTGCCCATGCACAACGTGACCTTCGAGCCCGGTTGCCGCAACCACTGGCACATCCACCACGCCACCAAGGGCGGCGGCCAGATGCTGGTGTGCGTGGCCGGTCGCGGCTGGTACCAGGAGTGGGGCCGTCCCGCCCGCGCGCTGCGCCCCGGCGACGTGGTGCACATCCCGGCCGAGGTCAAGCACTGGCACGGTGCCGCGGCGGACTCCTGGTTCAGCCACCTGGCCATTGAGGTTGAGGGTGAGAACTGCTCCAACGAGTGGTGCGAGCCCGTGGACCCCGAGGACTACGCCAGGCTCGCGCAGTAAGGCAGGGTGGAGCGTTCGCCAGGCGCCAAAGCCGCCGATATGCCAAGTGACGTGCAAGAATCAGGGGCTGTCCCGAACGGTGGGGCGGCCCCTTTCGCTCATGCGTCAGTTTAAGTGTACGGATTCTGTGTCTTGGCCAAGAGCCAGCTGGGCAAACGCTGCGTGACGCACGAAATCCGTACACTCTTTCTTGCACGGCGGGGTTTCTCTCGCCTGCGGCGGAGGAGAACCACATGCGCAACGCGACGAATGACACTATGACCAATCGCTCGGGCCGTCCGCTGGACGGCCTGCTCTTTGCGAGCGACTTCGACGGTACGCTGCTGATGCACGACCGCCCCAAGGGCCGCTTCGTGCGGGGTGACAGAGAAGCCATCCGTGCCTACCAGCTGCAAGGCGGCCTCTTTGGCATTTGCACGGGGCGGCCGGAACGCGGTCTCATGGTGCAGGTTCCCAGCGACCTGCGGCCGGATTTCATCATCTCTGCCAGCGGTGCCACGGTGCTGGACGGCCAGCTCAACGTGCTGGAGAACCACACCGTTCCGCGCGATGCCATGCTGGAGTTGGTGCGGCGCTGGGGTGGCCGTGCCGCACATGCGCCCTTCGTTGGCGCGGGAGGGGAGTACTACAGCACGGCCCGTTTGCCCTTTCCGGGCCTGCGTCACGTGAGCCGCTACGAAGACGTTCCCGGCGAAATTCAGGTTGTTGCGCTGGGCATCGGCACGGTCGAGGGCGCCAAGCGCGTGTGCGAAGAGATTCTGCGCGACATGGGCGATGTGGTGACGCCCAACCAGAACGAGGGATCCGTGGACGTGATTGCCGCTGGCTGTACCAAGGGCACGGGGCTCCTGGCGGCCAAGCGTCTGTTTGGTGCCCGCGCGACGGCGGCTGTCGGCGACTCCTACAACGACCTGCCCATGATTGAGGCGGCCGACCTGGGCTTCACGTTCAACCGCTCCGTCGCGCGTGTGCGCGAGCGTGCCGACGTACTGGTGGACACGGTGGCCGAGGCTCTTGCCGCGCAGGCGAAGAGACAGGGTGCCGGTTCTCGCGTCTCATAGGCGTTCCGTCGTGCTCAATGAGACGCGAGAACCGGCCCCGAGTCTCATTCGAATGAGACAGAAGGTGCGTCCCCCTGTCTCATCTCGCGTGGCGTGCAGCCAAAGCGCTCACGAAACTTCTGGTAGAAGACCGTCTGGTTGCGATAGCCGCAGGCCTCCGCAACTGAGGCAATGCTTTCGTCGCTGGTGCGTAGGCGCCGCGCCGCCAGCGCAAGCCGTGCTTCCGTTATGTGCGCCTTGAAGGTCTTGCCCGTGCGCTGGGAAACCATACGCGAGAGGTAGCTGGGGTTGTATCCAAAGTGCTCAGACACCGAGTCCAGAGTGCAATCGGTGCAATGCAGCTGCATGTAGCGCAGAATCTCTGTGATAAATACGTGCTCGCCCGAGCGTGACGCGTCCTCCATCTGCGCCTGCCAGCAACGCGTGAGCTCCACCCACATGAGGGTGAGGTAGCACTCGATTGCCAAGTCCGAATCCACAGCAGGGTCCAGCTGCTCGCAGAACGCACGCTCCACAAGGTTTCTGAAGACGGGGGAGCTCGCCGTGTGAACCAGTAAATAGCGGTCGTGGTCGCGGCGCGTGTTCATGGAGTCCCATAGGAGCGCCGCCACGTCACCGGTCTGAGGTGCCACGCGCGTGAGCAGCCCCTGCAGCTGGCTGATAGGAACCAGGAAGTTGAGCAAAATGTCTTGCTCCCCAAGTGGCAGAATCGTGTGTACGGCACCTGTGTCAAGAAGCGATACATCTCCGACGTGCATCTCCACGTTCTTGCCGTCGATGATCGTGGTTGCCGTGCCGGTGTACACATAGTTCATCTCTACATAGTCATGGCTGTGCAAAGGAACGATGGCAAAGCGGTTCTGCCGCCCAAGCGTAATGCCCGAGCCGCCAGGCGGAAGGGGAAAAACGGCCTTGAACTCGGCTTCGTACGGGTGTGCGCGGGTGGAAGCGGGCATGGAATGCAGCGATGCCTGGGGACACTGCTTGTAGCGCAGTTCCTTTTCGTTCAATTGCGTGAGCGAGACGCGGAACTCCTCTGGCGTCACGGCTGCCTCCCTTTGGAGAGTGTTCGCAATATAGGTAAAGAAACGATAGGCATAGGTCATTATCGGATATTCCGCAACGCACCGCCACACCTGATACTTTGTTTCAGAACAGATGGTTGCCCAAAGGGTGACAATTGATGGCAAATGATGAGCCTGCCGGCGCCAGTAGTCTGCGACGTCTGGTGGCTTGCGCGAGAGGAGCAGCAATGTCCCGCATCGAAGAGATCCTGACTGACGACACCAGGCAGGCCGTGGCACCCTTCCTGTGGGTGCACGGTTCCACCGACGGCGAAGCCCGCTTGCGCGAGATGGTGGGCCACATCCAGGAGAGCGGCATCGACGCCCTGTGCGTGGAGGCGCGCCCGCACGACGACTTCAACGGCGAGGGCTGGTGGCGCGACCTGGGCGTGATCCTGGACGAGTGCAAGGCGCGCGGCATGCGCATGTGGCTGCTCGACGACAGCCACTTCCCCACGGGCTTCGCAAACGGCGAGGTGAAGCGCAGCCACCCCGAACTGTGTAAGAAGTACCTGCGGCTCTCGACTTTTGACGTGATGGGGCCGCTGGAGGGCGCGGAGCTCAACCTCACCTACCAGCTGATGATGACCGACCCCAAGGCGCAGATCCTGGGTGTGTGGGCCATCCGCCGCAACGAGCCGGACGAGCCTGATGCCAGCGAGGCCATTGACCTCACGGCTGGCGTGCACCGCCGCGCGGACTACATGACTGACCGCCCCATGTTTGATGCCATCGGCAACCCCACGGGCATGAACGAGCCGGAGCGAGCGGTCGTGGACGTTAACCTGCCCGCGGGCAAGTGGTACGTGTGCGTGCTGACCGTGGGATTCAAGGGTGGCGAGAAGGAGACCGAGGGCTACCTCAACCCCATTGACCCCGCCGCCACGCAGGTGCTGCTGGACACCGTGTACCAGCCCGTTTACGAGCACTTTGGCACGGACTTTGGCGGCACCTTCCAGGGCTTCTTCAGCGACGAGCCGCGCTTTGGCAACATCCATGGGTCCGAGAGCGCGAGCATTGGCCGCAACCCGCAGATGCCGCTGCCCTGGCGCGACGATCTTGCGGCGCTGCTGGCCCAGCGGCTGGCTGGCACGAAGCTGGCTGGGCTGGACGAGCAGACCATCATGCCCTACCTGCCGCTGCTCTTCTTTGGTGACTCGGAGGATGCGCACGTGCTGCGCGCTTCCTACATGGACCTGGTCAGCCAGCTTTACTCGCAGAACTTTGACGGCGTGATTGCCGACTGGTGCCATACCCACGGCGTGCGCCACATCGGTCATACCATCGAGGACAACCACGCGGTGGCGCGCCTGGGCTACGGCGCCGGTCACTTCTTCCGCGCCATGGCACACGCGGACATGGCGGGCATCGACGTGGTGATGCAGCAGCTGCAGCCGGGCTATGACCAGGGCCTCTTCCGCGCCTTCCACAAGCCGGGCTGGGAGATGGAGTTCTTCGATCACGCCCTGGGCAAGCTGGGCGGATCTCTTGCGCACTTGGACGCAAAGAAGAACGGCCTCTGCATGGCCGAGGTCTTTGGTGCCTTCGGCTGGGCGGGTGGCAACCGACTGGACAAGTGGCTGGTGGACTACATGCTGGTGCGTGGCGTGAACCGCTTTGTTCCGCATGCCTTCACGGCCAAGGACTTCCCGGATTCCGACTGCCCCGCGCACTTCTGGGCGGGCGGCCACAACCCCCAGTACCCGGAGTTTGCGCAGCTCATGGCCTATACGCAGCGGATTGGCGGGCTGCTTGCCGGCGGCGAGTACGCGCCGGCGGTGGCCGTGTGGTTCCCCGCTGAGGGCGAGTGGTCGGGTGACTACATGTCGCTTGAGGTGCCGGCGGCGCGGCTCGACCGCGCGCAGGTTGAGTACGATTTCGTGTCTTCCGACTACCTTGATGGTGCGGCGGTGACGGCGGATGGCCGTGCGCAGCTTGGGGCAGAGAAGGTCCGTGGCATCGTGATGCCGTGGGTGCAGGCAGTGCCGCGTGCGACGCTGGAGGCCGTGCTTCGTTTGGCACAGGGTGGCGTGCCGGTGTGGTTTGTGGACGCGCTGCCGGAGCGTACGACGGATGGCTTGGACGCGAGTGAGCTTCTCGCCGCGATTGCCGCGGAGAAGAACGTACGCGTGGTTGCGTTGGATGGGCTTGTGGAGGCGGTTGTTGCCGCTGGCTTGCGCGAGCTTGCGCCCAGCTGCGAGCAGCCTTGGCTGCGCACCTATCACTATCTGCGCCCAGCGGACGGCGCGGATGTGTACCTGCTGGTGAACGAGCATCCCAACAAGCGCGTGACGTGCACGCTGGCGGGTGGTGCGCAGGGACACACGTACACCTATGACGCCTTCAATAACACGCTGGTAGAGGACCCCGCGGCGTTCGACCTTGACCTTGCGCCCTACGGGTCCCGAGTTGTGGTCGTGACGCGCGAGGCCGTGGCTGGCGCACTGCCTACTCCGGCGGGGTTCGCGGTGGAGAAGTCCCTCGAGCTGGGCGCTTGCAAGGTGAGCCTGGCCTCGCACGAAAGCCTGTGCCAGGAGTGGAGCAAGCCGGTTGCTCTTGATCACGCTACATATATCAGTGGGATGCCAGGGCGGGAGAGCTTTGCCGGTCGCATCCGCTACGAGTGGGATGTTGAGCTGGATGCCGCGCCCGCCCGCGCGCGGTTGGTACTCTTGGGCGTGCGAGAGGGCGCGCGCGTGACGGTCAACGGCGTGGAGTGTGGCGTAAAGATCGTGCCGGACTACGTCTTTGATCTGCGCGACTGTCTGCGCGCAGGTGCCAACCACGTGATGGTGGAGGTCAACACCACGCTTTCGCGTGCGATTGACGACTTCGTTGGCCAGTTCCTGCCGCTTGAGCCCACGGGTCTGACCGGCGCCACGCTGGAGATTGGCGCGTAAGAGTGCGAGATTGGGCGGCCCCGCCAAACGGTGGGGTCGCTCTGCAAGAGGCGGCCTCACCAGAAGGCACAAGACGGCCGGTCGAAGGGACTTTGGAGCCAAAGCCCATTGGGGCGCTCGCGTGGCTCAGAACGTCTCTGGCACGTTTACCCAGCTAGACGGCTTGTCGCGCGGCGTTGCGAGGGTGCCGTATCCCCACGGTGGAGCGTGGGCACCCACAAAACCCCAGCTAGATGGCTATGGATTTGGGTGCCGTCTTGCCACCGGGCGGAGAGACAGTCGGAATTCATGGGCCTCTACCTGCGCGTTTGCGAGGCGCGAAACCGCCCATACGTAGCTGCGGCACCCCAAAATCCGTCACAATAACTTTGATATGCGTCGTAAAAGCCCAGATAAATCTGACTCAATAGCCGCGAATTTGGACTTATAGGGACGGATTTTGGGGTGCGATATGTACGTATGGGGGAGAGAACTCTTCGACCTATGCCGTGTGGCCGCCGTAGATGTAGGTCACGAAGTCCTGTTGTGGGCCTGGAATCCGCTGTTCATGCAGGCGTTGCATGCCCAGATGCTCGTAAAACCGCCAGTCTGACTCGGTGTCGGTCATGAGGAAGAAGGCCGTGGCGCCCGCTGAGGCGAGTTTCGCGCGGGCGTCGTTCATGAGCTTGCGGCCGACGCCCAGCCCCTGACAATCAGGGTGCAGCATGAGGAGGCTGATCTCCGCCTGAGCGAAGGGGCTTTCCGAGGCAATGAAGCGGTCTGCCACGGCAAGCTCCCTCACGTCGCAGTAGAGCGAAGCCTCCAGGTCCTTGTCGGCGGTTTGCGCGCGCTGGTCTGCCGCGGCGAGGAGCCGCTCGTAGTCGGCGCGCCACGCTTCGTTCGTACTGCCCGCTAGACCGGCAAAGCAGGCCCCCACCACGCGCCCGTTCTGCTGGATGTCGGTGGCGACCACCGTGTGGGGCGAGCGTAGGGCCAAGACGGCCGTGCTGAGCTTGGAGCAGAGCATGGCCTCCTCGGCCAGGCCCTGGGCAGCCAGGTCCTGACGCCACAGAGTGCAGTAAAGGCTTGCAATCGCGAGCAGATCATCCGGCGTTGCCTGCCGCAGCACGATGTCGTTCTTGTCCATGGCGGAGCTCCTCGGAGTGGGGAAATCTGTCAAGAGGGAACGTTTCCCTTCTGTCATGCGTTTCGTTGCGAGCCTATTATGCCTTTGCGGGTACGCTCTCGGTCCAGACGAGGCCACACTTGTTGCAGCGGTACTGCTTGACCACGTACATGCCGTCTTGGATGCTCCCAATCAGCTCCACGTCCTCGCTGCCGCAGTCGGGGCAATCGGGGGTGGAAAAGTAGTCGTCCAACTCGTCGTCGCTCACAAAGCTCACCGCCATGGGTGCCATCCTTCCTTGGGGGCGCACTCGATTCGGCGCGTGCAACATGAATCGCGGGCCCTCCATAAATTCAATAATCAGTGTTAGAGAATATGTGATTGGAGATACCCGAATGGCGCGAGAGTTGGCCTACCGAGCGGCGAGATGACACTAAATGGCGGCGAAAGGAAAGGACCCGCAGGTCAGCGCCCGCGGGTCCTTTGATGAGTCATGGGTGAGTCATGGGGACGGTTCTCTTGTCTCATGGGGTGACCCGAGCTCCGAGTGCTGCGCTACATCCGGCGCACATCCGTGCCGGCCAGCGCCTTCTCGCCGGGGCGTCCCAGCGGCCCAACCAGCTCGTGGGCGCGGTAGGGCTCCTCAAGGTAAGCCACCTCGTCCGCCGTCAGCTTCACGTCCAGCGCGCGCACCGCGTCGTCCACGCGGCTGGGCTTGGAGCAGCCCACGATGGGCGCCGTGATGCCGCGAGCCCACTGCCAGGCAAGGGCAACGTCCGCCATGGGCACGCCGCGGCGGTGCGCAACCTCGGCCACACGTGCCACGACCTGCATGTCGTTCTCGCGGGCGGCATCATATTTGTTGCGCATGGTACCGTCCGTGGTGGAGCGCACGGAGTCGGAGTCCCATGTGGCGCGCGTCAGGTGGCCGGAGGCGAGCGGGCTGTAGGGCGTCAGCGCCATGTTGAACTGACGGCACACGGGAATCATCTCGCGCTCGTCCTCGCGGTACAGCAAGTTATAGTGCAGCTGCATGCTAGTGAAGCGCGTCCAACCGTTCTGGCTTGCCAGCATCTGCATGTTGTGCAGCTGGTAGGCGTACATCTCGCTGGCACCAAGCGCGCGCACCTTGCCAGCGCGCACCAGGCTGTCAAGCGCCTCCAGCGTCTCCTCCATCGGTGTCTCGTAGTCAAAGCGGTGGATGATGTAAAGGTCCAGGTAGTCGGTCTGCAGGCGGCGGAGTGTGCCGTCAATCTCGCGCTCGATGGCCGCGCGCGAGAGGTGCCCCTCGTTGAAGAAGACCTTGCTGGCCAGGACCACGTCCTCGCGACGCACGCCCAGGTTGCGCAGCGACGTGCCAATGAACTCCTCGCTGGTGCCGCGCGCGTAGGTGTTGGCCGTGTCGATGAAGTTCACGCCCTGCTCCAGCGCGCGGGCAAGCACTGCCTGCGTGGCCGGCTGGTCGATGACCCACTGGTGAAAATCCGGAAACACCTGCCCAAAGCTCATGCCGCCCACGCATATGCGGCTCACCTTTATGCCGGACCAACCAAGCTCTGCGTACTCCATGCTGCTCCTCCACTTCAATGAGACAGGGGGCCTGACCCCGTGTCTCATTCTTTCTGTGCCTCGTGTTCCTTTGCACAGAATTATGGGCGCCCAGAGGGGGTTGCGTCCAATACCCCTTTGCTTGCACAACCGATGCTCTGCAGGCATCAAAATGCTGTCAGCATAAGCATTGGACAGTGATTTGCGCCTGTGATGAAACTCAGATAACTGCCATTGCAGAGGAGAGGATCGCCATGTATCTGCTTCATCGCGTCGAGGAGCTTTCCGTGCAGCAGGGCAACGCCCGCGGCGCCATCGCCACATTCATCATGCACAACCACACCCACTTGGACTGCTATTCCATCTCGGACATCGCCGAGGCGACCTTCACCTCCAAGCCCACCGTTACGCGCTTTGCGAAGGACCTGGGCTATCACGGCTGGCGAGACTTCATCAAGGATTTCATGGATGAGGAGCGCCGACGGGACGATTCGTCCCTTGTGACCATCGACGCAAACTTTCCCTTCTCTGCGGGTGACGCCGATGAGGAAATCATTCGCAAGGTTGCCGACCTGCGCACCAGCACGGTGGCAGACACGTTGTCCTCGCTGGATCGTGCGCGGTTGCGCATGGCGGTTGGCTACCTTGAACGCGCGGAACTCGTGCGCCTCTTTGCGCAATCGCCCAACGCCTACCTGGGGGACCTCTTCTGCAGAAAGCTGCTCACCATCGGCAAGCAGGCTCAGCAGGTGCGCAACGGTGAGTTTGGGCTGGCGGCGCGCAACCTGGGCCAGTGCGACCTTGCGATTCTGATCTCTTACTCCGGTAACAACCCCGGAGAAAGTCCCATGAACCTCGTCCCCGTGCTGGAAGAGCGACGGGTGCCCATGGTTGCCATCACCAGCGCAGGCAGCAACTACCTGCGCACGCACGCCAACTGCACGCTTACCATCTCGTCCAACGAGCGCCTGTACTCAAAGATTGCGAACTTCTCCACGGAGGAGTCCATTGGCTACCTGTTGGATGCCCTGTTCGCGTGCCTCTTCGCGCGCGACTACGATGCCAACGTGCAGAAGAAGGTCGGCGACGCCCGCGCGCTGGAGGAGAACCGCCGCATAGCCGGCCTGCGTGCCCTGCGTGAGGCCGAGTCGCCAGACGCCGGAGCCTAGAGCGGAGCCGGTGCGCCCGCCTGCCGCCCGTTCGGTGCCGCCCGCGCCGGCTCACCCGCAAGTTTCATAACGTTTCATCCCATGGGCGCTCCCAACGCTCCTTCTCGCAAAACTCCGTTTCACCCCTCACCAAACCTCTTACCTGCTGTTTTGTGCCCGCGTAGAGTATGCGCTAGCAAGCGGCAAGGAACGGACCCAAAGGAAGGGGAAATCAAGTGTCGAAGCAATATGAACAGTTGGCGCACAACATCGTGCAGGCCATTGGCGGGAAGGAAAACGTCTCCAACGCCTACCACTGCCAGACGCGACTTCGTTTTAGCCTCAAGGATGACACCATTCCCAACGACGAGCAGGTCAAGGGCATTGACGGTGTGGTCACGGTCATGAGGTCCGGTGGCGTGTACCAGGTGGTCATTGGTACCCACGTGGCTGACGTCTTTGAGGAGGTGGAGAAGCTCGTGGACATCAAGCCCGCCTCCGAGGACGCTTCGGCTCCTGAGGGCGCCGGCGACGGCGAGAAGCCCAACGTCATGGAGCGCGTGATCGACTTCGTCTCCGGCACCTTCCAGCCCGTCATCCCCGCGCTTTCCGGCGCAGGCATGGTCAAGGCGGTCATGGCCCTGCTCGTGGTCTTCAAGGTCATCGACAACACCTCGCAGACCTACCAGATGCTCAACCTCTTCGCCGACGGCGTCTTCTACTTCCTCCCGATCCTTCTCGCCTTCACCGAGGCGCAGAAGCTCAAGTGCAACCCCATCCTGGCGGCGGGCGTCGCGGCCATGATGCTGCACCCCAACTGGTCCGCGATGGTCGCGGCCGGTGACCCGGTGAACTTCTTCGGCTTCATCCCCTTCACCCTGGCCAACTACGGCTCCAGCGTCATCCCCATCATCCTGGTCGTCTTCGTCCAGTCCTACATCGAGAAGTTCCTGAACCACCACATTCCCAAGTCCGTCAACCTGGTCTTCGTCCCCATGCTCACCTTCCTCATCATGGGCACCCTGGCCTTCTCCGTCCTCGGCCCCATCGGCTACATCGTCGGCCAGTGGCTCGCCGTCTTCTTCACCTTCCTCTCCACCAACGCCGCCTGGGCGCCCGCGGTTCTGGTCGGCGGTCTGCTCCCCATCATGGTCATGTTCGGCATCCACAACGGCATTGCCCCTCTCGGCGTCATGCAGATGTCCCAGCTTGGCTATGACTCCATCTTTGGTCCTGGCTGCGTCGTCTCCAACATGTGCCAGGCAACGGCTGGCCTGATTGTCGCCCTGCGCTCCAAGGATCCCAAGGTAAAGGAGCTTGCGTCCGCCGGTTCCATCACCGCCTACATGGGCATCACCGAGCCCATCCTCTACGGCGTCAACCTGCCCAAGAAGTATCCCCTCATCGCCGCGATGATCGGTGGCGCCTGCGGCGGCCTCTACGCCGGCCTCACCCAGACCCACCGCTTCGCCACCGGCTCCTCGGGCCTGCCCGCCATCCTCCTCTACATTGGCGACAACAGCCTGACCTGCTTCATCAACATCATCATCGCAATCGCCATCGGCGTCGCGGTGACGGCGGTCCTCACCCTGATCCTCTCTGCCCGCTTCGAGGGCAAGGACAGCAAGGCCGAGTCCGCCAAGGCCGCAGCCGCCAAGTAGCACCCGCTCCAAGCCGGGCCCGCGGTGGGAACCGCGGGCCCCTACCCGTCAACGACCAGCGCCCGAAGGGCGCAGAAGAGAGGAGCAATCACCATGGCACGTTTTCCCCAGGGCTTCCTGTGGGGCGGCGCCACCGCCGCCAACCAGTTCGAGGGCGCGTATGACGAGGACGGCAAGGGTCTCACGGTGCCCGACGTCATGACCGCCGGCTCGCGCACGGAGCCGCGCCGCATCACCCACAGTGTGGTGCCCGGCTACAACTACCCCAGCCACGATGGCGTGGACTTCTACCACCACTGGGCGGAGGACATCGACCTCATGGGCCAGATGGGCTTCAAGTGCTTCCGCCTGTCCGTGCAGTGGTCGCGCATCTTTCCCAACGGTGACGACGCGGAGCCCAACCAGGCTGGCCTGGACTTCTACCGGCGCGTGTTCGAGCGCTGTCACGAGAGGGGCATCGAGCCGCTGGTCACCATCAGCCACTACGAGTTCCCGCTCTCGCTGAGCCTGCGCTACGGCGGCTGGGACGACCGCCGCGTGATCGATGCGTTCGTGCGCTACGCCCGCACGCTCTTTACCGAGTACAAGGGCCTGGTCCGCTACTGGCTCACCTTCAACGAGATTAACGCCGCCATGAAGGCCCCCTTCGGTGACCTCTTGGGCGTGGGCATCCTGCCCAAGGACCCAGACGTGGTCATGGACGTGCAGCACTGCGACTGGGATGACCCGCAGCGCCGCCTGACGGGCCTGCACAACCAGTTCGTGGCCTCTGCGCTGACCGTTAAGCTGGCGCACCAGATTGACCCGGCCAACAAGGTGGGTTGCATGCTGTGTGGCCTGGTCCGCTACCCCAACACCAGTGACCCGGCGGACGTGGTGGCCGCCACCGAGCGCGTGCGCGAGCTCAACTTCTATTGCGGCGACGTGCAGTGTCGCGGCGCCTACCCGGCTTGGGCGCCGGCCCTGTGGCGCCGCGAGGGTGTGAACATTGAGGTCTCGCCGGAGGACGCCCGCATCCTGCGTGAGGGCACGGTGGACTTCTTCAGCTGCAGCTACTACCAGAGCTCCAACATCTCGGCCGACCCCAATGTCAAGAGCGCGCCGGGCAACGTCTTCGGTGGCGTGCCCAACCCCTACGTCAAGAAGTCCGAGTGGGGCTGGGGCATAGACCCGCTGGGTCTGCGCTGGTACCTGGAGCTGGTGTACGACCGCTACCAGCTGCCCATCATGATTGTGGAGAACGGCTTGGGTGCGGACGACCACCTGGAGGCGGACGGTTCCGTGCACGACCCCTACCGGGTGGACTACCTGCGGCAGCACATTCTGGAGATGGCGCGTGCCGTGGACGACGGCGTGGAGCTCATGGGCTACACCATGTGGGGCTGCATAGACCTGGTGAGCGCCAGCACGGGCGAGATGAAGAAACGCTACGGCTTCATCTACGTGGACAAGAACAACGACGGTTCAGGCACCCTGGCGCGCTACCGCAAGGACAGCTTCTGGTGGTACCAGAAGGTCATCGCCACCAACGGCGAGGACCTCTCGTGAGACAGGGGGACAGACCCCCTGTCTCATTCCGCCGTTCTTCTGCGCAGGTAGTCGCCGAGGTAGGGCACGGCAAAGGAGACCTTCCCACGTCCGCTCGTGCGAATCACGCCGGCGTCGATCAGGCGGCGCCGGTACTTTTGCGCGTAGTCTACGCTCACGCCCATGCGCTCCGCCACCTCCGCCGTTCGGCTCTCGTCCTGGTCCTGCGACATCGCCGCGAGGAACTCAACGTCCTTCTCCGAGAGGGCGGCAAGGGTCGTCTCGCACACGTCGGTCTGAAAGTCGAACCGGGCCGCCCGGGTTGCCTCCGTCAACTGCGGCTCTCCCACCGTTCCGTCATCCTGCGCGTACGCCGCCAGGTAGTGACCCACGAGTTGCAGCATGTAGGGTGAGCCCGCGGTGCTGGCCACCGCCTGCTGCCGCAGGTCGGGAGCCATCTTGAGGCCAAGACGCGCAAATGCCGTGGCGTAGAAGGCATCTATATCTCGGAGGACTTTGTCTCCTGTACGCTCTTGGTGAACTGCAGGCCGACGGAGAAGCCCGGCGCTCCCACACTGCCGCCAGCTAGGTTGACGTGGTCGTTCCCGATGTAGCGCTCTCCATCCTTCTGGACCTTCTCGACCACGCGGTCGAGCATTCCGTCGGACGTGACCGTGGGGGAGGCCACCACGTACCCATACTTGCGCGCGCGATCCGCAAGCTCCTAGAGCAGCACGGTCTTTCCGCTGCCCCTCTGCCCGAGCAGTACCGATGCGCGCTCGCGGCTGCCGGGCCTCGCCTGCAGGCCGCGCTCGAAGTCCCGGAGAACAGCCTCGCGGCCCAGCAGGTATGAGGGTCTGTTGCCGAAGGCGGGGGAGAAGATTGTGTCCTCGACCATGGGGGTCCCTTTCTAGTTTTCCTTTTTTTCCTATTTGTCAATGAGACAGGGGGACGTACCTTTTGTCTCATCCTTCAGGGGCGCGGGGGACGGTTCTCGCGTCTCGTTCCGGCTGCTCGCGCGCCGGCGGATGAGACGGAAGGTGCGTCCCTCTGTCTCATGAGGCTACAATAACTTATTAGTTGTCGGGCGGGACCAGGGAAGGGAACCAGCATGGCTATCAAGATCTTCGCCGATGGCGCCAACCTCCAGGGAATGCTGCAGATGGACCAGATGGGCGTCGACGGCTTCACCACCAACCCCTCGCTCATGAAGAAGGGCGGTGTCCAGGACTACCGCGACTTCGCCTTCAAGGTGCTGGCGGCCATCCCCCAGAAGTCCATCTCCTTCGAGGTCTTCGCCGACGACGGGGAGGGCATGGAGGCAGAGGCCAGGGAGATTGCGACCTGGGGCCCCAACGTCTTCGTCAAGATTCCCTGCCTGCGCACCGACGGCACGCCGACGTACGGGCTGATCAAGCGCCTCTCCGACGCTGGCGTGCGCGTGAACGTGACCGCGGTTTTCACAAAGGAGCAGGTCAAGGCCATTGTCGAGGCTCTGAACCCCGAGGTGCCGGGCTACATCTCCATCTTCGCTGGGCGCCTCTCCGACGCGGGCAACGACCCCATCCCCGTTATTGAGTACGCGGTGGCAATCACCCGGGACCGGCCGCTGACCGAGGTCCTGTGGGCGTCCACACGCGAGGTCTACAACATCATTCAGGCCGAACAGTTGGGCGCGGACATTATCACCGTGCCCAACAACGTGCTGGACAAGTGGTTCAAGCGCGGCCGCACGCCCATGGAGCTCTCCGTGGCAACCGTGCAGGGCTTTGCCAAGGACATCGCCACCCTGAACTTCCGCATCCTCCCGTGACAAAGGGGATGACAAAGGGGGACGTTTCCCTTTTGTCATACGTCCGGCCGGAGGAATAGCCACGCATATCCAACACGTATAACGCCCGCAACGCACATGAAGCTTTGAATTGCTAACCTTGGTGAATAAAACGTCGCGTCCGCCGTGCAAGCAGGCGTGACTTGCGTGCGAGCTTTCATCGAGAGGGGACGCATCATGAGCATCAACGCGAACACCACCCGTCGCAGCTTCATCCAGACCAGTCTGACCACGGCCGCCATGGTCGGCCTGCCCGTTGCCCTGAGTGCGTGCGGTTCCCAGCGCGCGAGCGAGGCTGGCTCGGCTGCCGCTGGCTCCGCGGCATCAAAGCCCGCGGACGTCACGCTCAACTACGGCCTGAACGAGGACCCGCAGGCGCTGGACCCAGCGCTGGTCAACGACTTTGGCTCGCTGGAGCTGTGCGCCAACCTGTACGAGGGCCTTTTCCGTTTCAAGCCGGACTCTGTGGAGGTGGAGCCCTGCCTTGCAGAGAGCTATGACGTCTCCGACGACGGTCTGACCTATACCTTCCACCTGCGCGAGGGCGTCAAGTTCCACGACGGAACCGACTTCAACGCCGACGCCGTGGTCAAGAACTTCCAGCGCCAGATGGACGGTAACGCCATGGAGAACATGGGTTATGCGGAGTTCGTCTTTGGCTCGGAAGAGTCCGGCGTGGGCGTGAAGACCGTGGAGGCCACGGACGAGCACACCGTCACCTGCGTGCTGCGGGCTGCCTGCACGCCGTTTGTGAAGAACCTGGCCATGGCACTTGGCTCGCCGATCGTCTCTCCCACCGCGCTGGAGAAGGCCAACGGCGACCTCTCAAAGTCCCCGTGCGGCACCGGCCCCTTCAAGCTGAAGAGCTGGAGCGCCGGCGAGACCGTGGTGCTGGAGGCCAACACCGACTACTGGGACCAGGACAACCTGCCGGCTTGTGGCCAGATCGTGTTCCGCATCATGCCGGAGTCTGCCGCGCGCGTGACCGCCCTGGGCAACAACGAGCTGGACGTCATCACCGCTGTGGACATGGGGTCCGCGCCGGCCGTGCAGAACAACGGCGACACGGTGGTTGCCATCGACGGCCTCAACATCAGCGCGCTCGCGTTCAACACCGCCGGCCCGCTGGCCAGCGCAGACCTGCGTCGCGCCGTGTGCCAGGCCATCAACGTGGAGGAGCTCACCAAGGCCCTGTACGGTGACTACGCCGACCCCGCCAACTCCTTCATGCCGCTGGTCATGGCTGCCTATGACAAGGACGTTGCCTACCCGGAGTACGACCCGGACGCCGCCAAGGCAGCCTTCGAGGCAGCGGGCGTGAGCTCGCTCACCCTGCTCACCTATACCACGGCCATGCAGTACAACCCCGCAGGTGGCAACGCGGTTGCAGAGGGCGTGCAGGGCTACCTTAGCGCCATCGGCGTGGACGTGACCGTGAACGCCTACGACTGGACCACCTTCCGCACCAAGCGCTACAGCGAGTACTTTGACCTCGCGCTTTCTGGTTGGGCGGGCGACAACGGCGACCCGGACAACTTCATGAACCTCTTTGCCGGCGAGGACGGCAGCTTCGTGAAGATGACCGGCTACAAGGACGCCGAGTACAATGACCTGATCCAGAAGGGCCTGGCCACGCCAGACGGCAGCGAGCGCGATGACATTTACCTGCAGTGCGAGAAGAAGCTTGCGGAGGACTTGCCGGTCCTGCCGCTTTCCCACGCCAAGACGGTGTGCGCATTCAAGCCGAACATTGGCAACTTCACCATGAACCCCGAAGGCTGGAGCCGCCTGACTGCCGTCACCAAGTCATGACAAAAGGGGACGTTTCCCAAATGACACACTTGGGGTCAGGCCCCAACTGTCTCATTTCACAACGAGCGCCCGAGGGCAACCGCCCCGGGCGCTTTGTCATGCTGTGAGATTGAACGGGGTCGCTGGAGAACTTCCTGCAAACTGCGCGCGGATGAGGACACGCAGAAGCGGGTGAGATGGCAGCTGCCTGCTAGCTTTGTGCGATGACCTCCTGCACAAGAGTAGTCATCTGCTCGTCGCTGAGTTCGGGGTTGGCATCCACGGCATAGCCGTAACCGTCCTGCGTCCACGTTGCCAACGCATACGCATTGTCTCCATCTTGCACTGTGCTGCCCTTTCTTGTGATCTCCACGCCACTGATGGTCTCAACGAGCGTTGACGCGTATTCGTTGCTGTTGCCCGAGACATCCGTCCCGTCATCCACGCCCTTGGAAAGCGTGACGGTCTGGCCGTCCGCGCCCGTGTACCCAACACGTGCGATGCCAAACACATTGGTATAGGTGGTAGAGGCTGCCTCAAAGGGGAGCGCGCTGACTACATCTGGCACAGGGAAGCCAACTGCCTGCTCAAGTTCTGCCAGCGAGGTGCAATCTTCCACGCCCTGTTGGGAGGCGTACGAATCGTCCGAGGTAACGGGCCCAGTTGGCTGCGCGGAGTACATTGCATGGTAGGCTGGCACGCCGATGGCTAGCACCAAACATGCAGCTGCAGCCAGGGGAACCCAGCGGGGAACTTGCCGTTTGGATGCCGCACGACTGGCGCTTGCAGCAGTCTGCACCGAGTTGCCTGCACTGGCACCCACTTCGCGCTGGGTTGCCACGCTGCTGAGCACTCGCTCGCGCATATCTGGCGTGACGCGCACGTGTTCCATGACCTCGTTGTACCTAGTCAAAGTCGTATGCCTCCCTCAGCGTCTCGCGCAGCTTGTCGCGCCCGCGCTTCAGGTGCGAACGCACGGTTGATTCCTTCTCACCCAAGAGCTGCGATATCTCCGCGGCAGAGTATCCCTCTTGGTAGTGCAGGTGAATTGCCTCGCGCTGCGCTGTTGGCAAGTTGCGAACTGCCTGCCAGACAAACGAGAGATCCTCTCGGCCCTCCGCCACAAGCTCCTCGTTCAGCTCGTCGGCGTCACGCACGCGGTTGTATTCGATGCGATTCTTCGAGAGGTTGGCCGCCACGCGCAAGAGCCATGCCTTCTCGTGCGTCGCGCTCTGAAACTCCGGCGACTTGCTCATGTAGCGGATGAGAGTCTCCTGCAAGATGTCTTCTGCATCCTCGCGATTGTGCAGGTAGGAATAGGCAAGCCGCAAGATGCTGTTGCCATGCGCATCAAAGACTCGTGCAACCTCAGCGCCAGTTTTCTGCGTGCCAAGCGCATGGAAGGGGAGCACGTTGGCGGGGGAGCCCGCGCCACTGTAGCTGCCAGAGCTGCTCGCATCCGCCGCAAGCATGGTCGCCCCGCAAAAGAGTCGCAGCGCAAGGTACGCTATGCGCGACTCAAGCGAGAAGACCATGCTTGTTTGGTGCATGCTCGCAACCCCCTCAGCGCGATGCTCGTGCCCGTGCCCCCACTATGCCACGGCACCTACCAGCGCCAGAACCTCGTCTTCCGAGTAGTCGGTGCCTGCGTCCAGATCCAGCGCGTACGTGTAGTCGCCGTCGGTCCAAATCGCGGCAATCTGCTTCCCATCTTGCGACATCAGGGTCACTGTCTTGCCGCCCGCATCAACATCGGTGGTCGTCAAAGAACCGGCGATGCCACTGATGTCGTTGCTGCCAGGTGCCTTGCGAATGCGGAACAGCTCGTAATCCGCCTCGCTGGTGTCAGTGGTGTAGATGACCTCGATCATCTTCTGCTCGGCGTCCACGCGGTGCACGGCAATCTTGCTGCCCTCTGGCGCGGCGGGCAAGGTGATGGCAAAACCCACGGCCTTCTCGGCTTCTTCCAGCGAGTCGAATTCCTGGAAGGGGTTGGGAATCTGCACGCTTGATCCAGCGCCTGCCTGCGCGCTGGAACCACTGCCGGTCGCTGTGCTCTGCGGGCTCCCGCATGCCACCAGCGGAAACGCCAGGCTTCCAACTAGCACGAGGGTTGCAACGCGCTTGACGGTCTGTGACTTCATGATGATGCTCCTTTGCTGCTGGCATATATATTAGTAGGGGCTCCTTCCCGCCCTCTACCCTGCATACAGGCCAGAGGCGCGTTTTGTTGCACTTGCGGCAGAAGCTTCGTCAAGAAATCCTAGCTTGGATCCAGTGGTGCCGCTTTTCCGCGAAAACCAACCACGACGTTTCCCGGTACCAAGTAATCCACTCAGCTCTCCGAGCCAGAAGGCAACATTCTGCCCGTAGTGCTTGCAGCTTGGGTGCCTGTCTCCTGGTTGCATGCCAAGCAGCCATCTGTCCGTGTCTTCCGCAGACCACGTCGACGAACGACCTCCCAGAGCGAGCAGACGTAAAGCCAACCAATTCCTGTTGCCACTCCTACGGCAACCAGCCCGAACTTCCCGACGAAGACCCAAGAGAGCACCGCGCGCATCATTATGTGCGAGCATGTGCCCACAAAGGAGACCTGCATGCGTCCCATACCGTCAAAGAACCCTGCGTACGTGTTGCCGATGAAGCACAGCGGGTAGAACGCGCCGACGGTGGTCAGGTACGCAATGGCAGCATGGATTGCCGGAGCGTCGTTAACACCCAACATGAGCCGGGCAAAGGGCAGAGCGCCGGTGCACAGGACCAGGGCAGAGGCAAGTCCCAGGCTGGCTAGCAGTGCAAACTCGCGCGCGTTATGTTATGAATGCGCTCTTGGTCACGAGCGCCGGCGGCATGGGCGACCAACACGGAAGTTGCCGCTGCGCCACTGTCACCGAAAGAGTTCGCAAACGACTCAATGCGCGTCATGCCCGCGTACGCAGCAATCGCGTCTACACCTGCCGTGTTGACCGCGCCTTGTACCAGCAGCTTGCCCAGGTAGAGACCTGCCTGCTGGAAGCCAGTGATGGCGGCGAACTGCATCATTTTGCGCGCAAGGACTGTATCAAACGTTCGGTCAGCATGCACACAGGCAAGGTCTCCGCACCGCAGACGGAAGCAGGTCCTGACCAGTGCGGCAGAGAACACCTGTGCAATCGTGGTTGCCAGCGCAGCACCAGTGACGCCTTGGCGCAAGACTGCAACGAACAGCAAGTCAAGTGCAAGGTTGGCCGCAACGGTCGTCGCCAGAACCAATAGGATTGCACCAGTCTTGCCGACGGATCGCAGAATGGCGGAATAGAGGTTGTACAGGTACGACGCCGGCAGCCCGAGGAGCGTCACCGTCAGGTATCGCGTAACTGCAGGTCGCAGCTCGTCGGGGATGCACGTTAGGGTGCAGATGGGCTGGATGCTCAGCAGTGCCACGACAGTAATCGCAGTGGACACGCCCAGACCTGCGGTAATGCCAATAAAGTGTGCGCGACAGAATGCGGGCTTATCGCCTGCCCCTGCGAGCTGCGCAAACACGACAGAGAGACCCATGCATGCTCCGACGATGGCAAAGAGCCACAGGTTCGAGACGGTCGCCGCCACGCCCACGGCAGCAAAGGAATCTTGACCGGCGAATCGTCCAACCACCATCAGGTCGACGGTCGCGTACAGCTGCTGCAGAACGTTGCATGCCATGAGCGGTGCGGCAAGTATGGCAAGCTCCCCTATGCACGAGGTCTCGAATAGTCGCGAAGTATGCACTATGCTCACACTCTCTTTGCAGGGGATTGGGTGCCAGTGGGCATGCGCTTGAGAAAAAGCGCCTACCGCAAGATCCCATCCGTGACTTCTTTGTTCGCAAGTCACGGTATCAAGCGCAAATACTTACGAAAAGCGAAAGTATAACAAGGTAAGATTGCCTATATCGCAAAGACTTACTCAATTAAGATGGGGAATTCTGTCTGCACGCCCTAGGAGGCCGACCATGAACTTGGACAAATGTCGCGCGCTCGTTTGCGCCATAGACAGCAAGAGCATTACTGCAGCTGCCGCAAAGATGTCTTTCACCCCGTCGGCCATCAGCCGCATGATTGCGTCCCTAGAAGAGGAGCTTGGCTTTCCTCTGCTTGTTCGCAAACATGTAGGCGTCACACCGACGCAGGAGTGTGCTCGCTTGCTGCCAGAAATCCGGGAGATGCTCTTCCACGAGGATACCTGCCTGCAGACTGCCGCATGCATACGAGGGGTGGAGGCGGGATCCGTCACCGTTGGCATCGCAAACGCGACGTTCTACAGTCCCATCGCAAGCCTGGTAGGGGAGTTCACGCGGAACCATCCCAACATTGCCGTGGACATACGCAGCGGGCGCAGTTCGAAGCTCTTCGATGACCTTGCGAATCGTACGGTCGACATCTGTCTTGTCACCAAACGGGAAGGCAGCTACGTGTGGCAGCAGATTGGCAGGGACGAGCTTGTTGCATGGGTTCCCGCAAGTCATCGGCTAGCTTCGTGCGACGCCATACCCATAGGAGCCTTCGCGCAGGAGGCCTACATAGACATATTCCCTGGCTTGGACGTGGATAACGCCCGTGCGTTTGCTGCTATTCGTGTCATTCCGAACACGCGTTACTCCACTGTGGACAGCCTTGCGGCGTGGGAGATGGTCCGCTCCGGCTTGGGTATAGCCATGAACAACCGTGCCAACACCGTCTTGCGTGATCCTGGTGTGAAGGTACTGCCCTTGGACCCACCTCAGCCTTTGAGCTGCGGCTTTGCACGCAGAGAAGATGCCAGCCCCGCCGCACTCGTCCTATGGGAGGCGCTTGTGAGCGCGCCAAGATCAACCTGGCCAGTGAGTTAGCGGGGTCATCGGCAATCGAAGAAGTCGCGTGCAGGCCGTGTCGATGTCGAATTCGCTACCGCTTATGGTGCGAAAAGCGCTGTGTGCCTCTGTTTACCTCGGCCCTAGCTATACCTCTTCCGGCCACTTAACTGTTTCGGGGGGGGGTCACTCCAGGTATTGGCATGGAGATCTTTGCCACGCGCCCGAGGTGCGCGAACTCGCTCTGGGTGCGGAGCACGGCGGTGCGCATCTCGGTCCGGCGGCGGTCCGAGACATGAATCGTGCGTCCGTCTGCGAGTATGAAGTCGCTGCCATGCATCTCTATCACCGCGAGGGCGTTCACGGCAAAGCTGCGATGCACGCGCACCATGAAGCCCGGCATGCGCTCCATCACCTTGGTGAGGGTTCCACGCACGCGAATGCTCTTGGTTGTGCCGACCAGCCAGGTGTAGTTCTTCTCGGCCTCCAGATAGAGCACCTGCCCCACGCGGAAGTAGTGCAGTGCGCCGTCGGTGCTGCGCACCATCATCGACATGTTGTCGGCGTCCTCGGAAGCATCCTTTGGAGAGTCGTTCGAGGGAGGGTCAGGTGCGGCAACTGGCGTACTGGCGGTGCCGCTCGCGGGGGTTGTTGGCGTTGCCTCCGCGGGTGCTACCTGCTTGGGCTCGTCCTGTGCGGACGGCAGAAGGCGCAGCGTGTAGTAGCCGCTTGGGTCGTGCGGGTCCGCCGCAATGCCACCGCGAGAAATGTGGATGTGCATGAGGTAGCTGTGCGAATCGCGCTCCAACCACACGCAGCTTACCAGCAGGTCCAACTTCTGCGTGCCCAAGCCGGCGGATTCGTCCAGCAGCACGCGCGGGGTTGCCATGATTACGCAGACAGGTGACGCATCCACCACAACCTGCCAGTGGTCGCGACGCGGTTCCAGCACCTCCAGGTGCCGGTGGACCCAGGCAGAAAGCTCTTGCGTGGAGCCGTACTGCTCAAGGTCAGTTGCCACTGGGCGGCTGATCAGGTACTCCGCCGGGGGCATGTCGTACATTGGCGCCTCTCGGTTGGCGAGAAGGACGTCTGGCAACTGGCTGGTGAGCGCGAGGCAGTGGTTGGCGAAGAGGCTGGTCATGACGTAACCACCCACTTCGCGTGCGGCGTTGGGAAGGACGCTGCGACCCATGTGCATGTCAATTTGCAGCTCACGCGAGCTTGCCTGGTGCTCATGAGACCCATCGCCACCTTTCCGCACTCGCCCCAACCTGGTTAGCTGAATCGAATCATACGGTACGTCAAGGGCGCGCAAAAATGTTGCGCAACAAATTGGGCGGGAGAAGTTGTGAATCCAGCGGCAAGTGGTTGGGAGTACCTCTGGAGGGACATGAGTCACTCACGCCGTTGCTTGCCGTGCAACTGAGCTCGGCACTTTGTCTGTATCACAGGTTGCGCAGAGTTGGCTGGTTTTCAGATACAGGTATCGCGACAATTGAAGTTTATCGTGATGGTACTATCTGTATCGCTTGTCCATCAGAAGGGACTAGGGAGGCCTGCCATGCGTAGCCGCTTAGACATGACTGAGCAGGAAATCATTGAACGCGAGCGCGTGGATCACCTTACCGTGACGCCCGAGTCGCGGTTCCTCTGCGACGATGGGAACATTCGCACATGGAAGGAAATGGTCACGGGCATTCGCGTCAATCACCCCGACCAGCCCGGCATCTCTGAGGAGGAGCATCTGCGCAGGTACCACCTGTTGCTGTGGAGCTTTGGTGCTTGCAGGGTGCAGTAGTCCAAATTGTGTCTAACAGATGAACATATGATGCATAAACAATAACGTTGATGCAATAAAGTTACAGTTCATCAATTTATTGCGCCGCTTGGCGCGACCTGAGCGAAACTTGACCCAGCTTGGAAAATTGCAGATTACGCGTTTTGTCATGCAATCTGCAATGCGGCAGCTAGGGGAAAGGTTTACCGCCATGACCGAATCAAACTTCAACCTGAACAGCATTTCCCGTCGCTCGTTCCTGCGCTTTGGTGCCGGAGCTTTGGGCGCGGCGGGCGCACTGGGCCTGGTGGCGTGCGGTGGTTCCAGCAGCGCCGGGTCGTCTGCGGGCTCTTCCGCTGGTTCCTCCGCCGACGCCGGATCCAGCGCCGCCGGGGACTACACCCTGGTGGAGCCGGGCAAGCTGACCATGATCTCCAACTTCTACTACCCGCCGTTCGTCTCCATGCACGAGGGTTCTGGCGAGTACGAGGGCTTTGACGTGGACATTTACAAGGCAATTTGCGAGAAGCTTGGCCTTGAGCCCAACATTCTGCCCACCGTGCAGTTCGATACCATCGTTCCGACCATCAAGCAGGGCGGCAAGGCCGACGTCTCCATCGGCGCCATCACCATCACGGACGAGCGCCTGGAGGAGATTGACTTTTCCGATCCCTACCTTGACTCCAACCAGGCCATCTGCGTGCGCACGGACGCAACTGACACCACGGCCGAGGCCCTGAATGCGGCCGACGTCAAGGTCGCCGTCCAGTCTGGCACCACGGGCGAGGCATGGGTCAAGGAGAACCTGCCCTCCGCCACCTGCGTACCGCTGGATGACATCATCCAGTGCCTCACGGGTGTTCAGTCGGGCCTCTACCAGGCGACTGTGGCAGACCTTCCCGTCATCTCATACGAGATTGCGATTGCTTACACCGACCTCATGGTTCCCGACGGCGGCGAGATTCCCACCGGCGAGCAGTTCGGCATCGTTGTCTCCAAGGACAACCCCGGCCTGACCGCGGCAATCAACAAGGCCCTGGCTGAGATTGAGTCCGATGGCACGCAGGACTCCATCGAGGAGAAGTGGTTCGGCGAGGTGATTTCCTCCTAGCTTGACTTGCGGTCTTTGCTGCACGAGACAAGACGGGCCCTGTTGGCAAGCGCCGGCGGGGCCCGTTTCCTGCGTGGGCACTCGCAAAACCCCAGCTAGAGGGCAGTGAGTTTCGATGCCATTCTCTCCCCAGGCGGAAAGGGCACCCAAATTCGTGGGTCTCTACCTGCGCATTTGCGGGGCGTGAAACCGCCCATACGTACCTGTAGCACCCAAAAATCCGTCTCTATAACTTTGATACACAGCATAAAACCCCAGATAAAGTTGATTCAAGAACCGACAAGAGTCACTTATAGAGACGGATTTGGGGGTCGTGTTTGTCCGCACTGGGGGGAGGGCACTGTCGGTCTCTGCCAAGAACACGACCGCGCGGCTACATATGGCGACGATCGCGCGATGTGCCCTGTTGGAGAGGGGTCCAGCTGCGGAAGCGCCCTCCGAGGAGTGGAGCTCTTCCGCATTGAGCCCACCACGCCGTATGTAGGCGACCACAACGAGCTGCTGGATGTGGCACAGCGGGTGAGAATGACGTGGTGCCCGGAGCTCGTGTCCAATCCTGCGAATTTGGACAGGTACGACACCATTTACCTTGGCTTTCCCACCTGGTGGTACATGGCACCCATGATTGTCCGCGCGTTCCTGGGCCAGAACGATCTCAGAGGCAAGACGGCGGTGCCCTTCTGCGAACGCACTGACAGCTCCATTGTCAAGGCGGTGAGCGAAATGCGCGAGGCATACTTTGGTGTGGACTTTCGCAATGTGGGCATGGTGTTGGGCTACGGGTGCGGCATGCCGGGAATGGCGCGCAGGCCAAGGTACGTGCAAGCGGCGTATGATACGGAACGTTCGTTGTGATAGTTATTGGTGGAACTTCTGACGGGGTGGGCTAGGCATGGCAGACATACGCACGAAGAGCAGCAAGCGGACGGCACGCCTGGTGGTAGACCATGCGATGGCGGCGGTGCTTCTGGCGGTCATTCTGACCCCCTTCGACTGGGGCATGCTGCACGAGTGGCTGGGCATCGCATTCTTCGCACTGTTCATCGTGCATCATGTGTTGAACTATCGGTGGTGGAAGGCGCTGCCGCGCGGCCGCTGGAACCTGCGGCGCGTTCTTTCGACCTTGGTGGACCTTGCAATGATTGTGTGCATTGGCGGCCTGTTTTGGAGCAGCTTGGTGTTATCCCGCTATGCCTTCGTGTGGCTGCCCTCGATGTCTGGTTCTTCTCTGGCACGAGTCTGGCACCTGGCTTGCTCGTATTGGCTGTTCGTGCTTGCCTACATGCACGCGGGGGCACACCTGCGGCTGGACCGCAAGAAGGCGTGGCAGCCGATTGCGCTGCTGGTGGGACTTGCGCTAGGTGCCTTCGAGTTCGTTCGGCTTGGCGTGGGGGACTACCTCTTCCTGCGTGCGATGTCCGTAGCACAGGATTCGACGATTCCGCCGTTGTTGACGCTTGCACGATACGTGCTGCTCGCTTGCGGCTGCATGGCAGTTGGCTGCGGCGTGCATGCGCTGCTCACGGGGAAGCGGAAGGGCGAGAAGCGTTAGCCCGCCAGGGAGAGCGCCGCTCTTTGCAATCTTGACACGTCCAGATTCTTGACTGGCGGATGCGGGGTGCGTGTCTTGAGTCCTACCTGTAGCTGGAGAGGCTGCGCGTAATGCGCACGTTCAGGGGGTCGACCCCGCAGCTGGAAAGAAGCAGAAGCACGTCCCTCCGGTGTGCGCGACAGGTTGGCCCCAATACCACCTGCCGCAGCAGTTTGGAGAGATCCACCTGCAAGCGGAAGTGCGGCACAATGTCACGGTCGCGGTCAGAGAAGTGTAAGCCAAGCGGCTGGAAGAGGTCGCCGTATTCGCGCGCGAGCGTCTGTTGCGCCTCGGCAAGCTTGCGGTCGTCAATCCATACGGAGAGCCGTTCCTCCTGCTCGCTGCGAAAGGTGGGGTTCTTCAGGAACGGCGCCAGCAGGAAGAGCTTTGCCTCGCGCTGGCGCAGGTCTTGCACGAGGCTGGCCGTTGGCTGGCGGATGTCTACGTCTGCAAACCCGGCACGTACGCGTGCGCGCGCCTCAGCCTGGTCGTAAATGACGCGGTCGTACTCAAAGGCCGCCTCGCCACCGCGCTGGTGCACGGCCTCGAACGCACTGGACATGAAACCCAGCGCCACGCCCGCGCCGTCATCGGCATAGCCGCGCCACTGGCCGAGCGAGTCCGCTTGGACCGAGAAGCACATGGCGTAGCACCGCATAAAATCCTGCGACCCTGGGCCAATGGAGGGGCTGGAGAGGTAGGACGTTGCGGCAGCGGGGTCAAAGCCTGCGGGCGCAGAGGTGCCATGGGATACTTCTGCGCCCGACGCGCCCCAGTCCATGTGCTCGCGCACGATGCGCGAGGCCTCGCGCCGGAACATGCGCTTGGCCCAGTCTAGCTCCATGCTGTCATTTGACTTGCTGATGTCTGCCAGCCACAACTCACCGCGCCGCACGATGGAGATGAACGTGTGCAAGTCGCAGTAGTGGTACACAAGCTGTTCGCCGTGGGGTGCCGTTCCGCGTTCGCTCATTGGTGTCTCCTTCTCGACATCAATGATTCTATGCTCTGGCGGGTGGTTGGCGGCCGCTGATTGCCACCCGAAGGCCGATGGCAGCCGGGTGGCAAGGAGGCAACTTACTGCTGACCGCCTTGTGCCAGCGGCTTGCTGCGCTTCAGCAGCGGCTTGCCGCTCTTCCACGCGTTACCGACGACCTCGCCCGCAACGCGGTACAGGCGGTGGGTCGAGTCATAAACTATTGGCCGCATCTTGTCAAAGTCCACGCGCCCGCGTTCGTCAAGAACATCCTCGCTGACCTGCGTGTTTATGATTTCTCCAACAATGCGCTTCTCGTTGTTCCATTCTTGTACGGCAACAACCTTACACTCCATGGTGAGGGGGAACTCCTCGATTACGGGCGCATCCACAAACGCGGACTTCACGAACGTAAGGCCGGATGCCTCTGCCTTGTTGACGTGACGGCCCGACGCGATGCCAAAGTAGTCAGCCTCAACAACGTGCGCGGCGTCAGCGGGGGCAACGGTGAACGCCTTGCGTGCAAGAATGTTGTCAGTTGTCTTGTGGTCACCAATGTTGATGCAAATTTGATTGCCGTCGCACTCTCCGCCCCACGCGACGTTCATTGCATTGGGCGTCCCATCCTCACCGTAGCTTGCAACGACGAAGACCGACTGCGGGAACAGCTCCCCGACGGCGCCAAGGTTCTTCTTTGCCATCTTTGCTGCTCCTTTCTGCAGCTGGCTGGCATGTGGCACGCCAGCGACCCATGAGTACATGGTATTATTCGTGCAATACGAATGCTAGTACGGTAATGTAAGATATGTACTATCACGGAGGAAAGTATGCCCGTTGACGTGCAGGAACCCGATAGGCTGCGGTGCATTTCCAGCGAGCGGTTGGACGAGACTGGCTTCAGCTATACGCTTTCGCTCATCAACGGCAAGTACAAGATGACCATTCTGTACACGCTGATGGAGTTCGGTATCGTTCGCTTTAACGAGATGCAGCGCTACATTGGCAGCATCACGTTCAAGACGCTCTCGCGCAACCTCAAGGAGCTGGAGGCGGACGGACTTATTATCCGTACGGAATACCCGCAGGTACCGCCCAAGGTTGAGTACAGCCTGACCGAGAAGGGAAAATCCCTGGTGCCGATTCTGGATCAGATGTGCGAGTGGGGCGACCGGGCACGGCGCAGTGCCGAGCGCACGGCCTGAGCCGTGCCGCGCTTGCTCTAATGGCTGCCATCGGCCGTGTGAAGGAACTGTGACGGCCGTTGAATTCATGTCCCGCATACCCCGTAAGCTGCGAAGCAACATTAAGGCGGGCCCAGCGCCCGCGCGGGAAGGGACACGCCATGTACCAGCCTAGCAAGCATATAGATACGTTCTTTGTCGCAGGTTTTCAGCATCACGATGGCGCCCTGGTGTTCGACCAGCTCAAGGTTGGCGCGCCAGTTGCCCTGGTTCCGGAGCCAGACAATCCCTATGACCCCAGTGCGATCGCAGTCTACTTAGCCGACACGATGATCGGCTACGTTCCCGCGGCCAAGAACTCCATGCTGGCGCTTCTCTCGTACTACGGTCACAAGGACGTATTTGAGTGCCGCATTCTGCAGGTTGACCCGGAGGCAGACCCGTGGGAGCAAGTTCGCGTGGGCATTTACGTAACAGACGCGCGCAAGTAAGCTGCAAGTCGCGGGGTCGCTTGGTGGTCAGGCCGTTCTCGGGTGCCTACTTCTGCTCAACTTCCAGCAGGATGTTTGTGTTGGGCAGGTACCTTACGCGCACGTATTTGCCCGAAATCTCGCCGAACATATCTTCATCGATGGGAAAGGAATAGTGCTTGCCCGTCTCGTCGATGCCTTGAAGGTAATAGTTGGTAACCGGATCGCCATCGCTATCGGTGGTGTGCTCCACCGTACAGTGTGCGTTTTCTAGGTATGCAGCGGATGGGTCCGCGAGGTAGGGTACATCAAGAATTGCGGCGTGACCCATCACCAAGCCGCCCAATATGCAGCCGAGGGAGATTGCGCCAAGGAAGACTACCCACAGGCAACCTTTTACTGGAGATACTTCACCACTGGCTTCACCACCAGCACCTGCCTTGGTCGTTTTTGCCTTTGCAGCCGCCGGCGGTTGGGTGCTAGCCGCTTGGTCGTGTTGCGGAGAACCTGCATCGGAGGAATTCTTCTCTACGTGGGATTCGGCTATGCCAAAGATGAGCATTAGCAGGAAGAAGACCCCGACTAGTGCAATTCCCAACGACAATGCCAGCATGCCAACATAGCCGAGGATTCCGGTCGACGGTGCGACGCCCGCCACAATCATGAAAACGACAAGTGCGACAAGACAGATTACGAAGAATGTTGTACCTGCAGTGGATTTGCTGCCACCTGACTCGCCGGAACGTGACAACTCACTTGCCCCCTTGCTTCGGAAAACTGCCTCCTGCATGTCGCCCACTCTTACGTTAGGGAGGAGCCGCTTTGGGGAGGTAAGCTGACGGTAAGCGTTTGTTGCTGCTAGTTGCCGGCACAAGAAACCGGAGGCCGATGTTCGGTCCTCCGGTTTGTGAAGCGAAATGAGGTAGCTGAGGCCTGAGACGGGGCTGAGACAGGGAGCCCTGAGGCAAGGGGTCTGACCCCCCGCCTCATCCAGATGATGAGACGGGAGAACCGTCCCCGTGTCTCATTACTGGATGCCGGGGATGTGGGGGATGGTGTCGAAGCCGCGCTGCAGCTCCTCGTCCGTGGGCTCGTGGTCCTCGAGCTCGCCCTTGTTGTACTTCTCGTAGGCAACCATGTCGAAGTAGCCGGTGCCAGTCAGACCGAAGAGGATGGTCTCGGCCTTGCCCTCCTCGCGGCAGCGCTCGGCCTCGCGGATTGCCTGCAGAATGGCGTGCGAGCTCTCTGGCGCGGGCAGGATGGTCTCCAGCTTGGCGAACTGCTCGGCCGCGGCGAAGACATCGGTCTGCTTGACGGCGACGGCCTCCATGTAGCCGTCGTGCTTGAGCTTGGAGACGATGGGGCTCATGCCGTGGTAGCGGAGGCCACCCGCGTGGTCCGGGCTGGGGATGAAGCCGTTGCCCAGGGTGTACATCTTGCACAGGGGGCAAGTCTGGCCGGTGTCGGCGAAGTCGTAGGCGTACACACCGCGGGTGAGGGAGGGGCAGCTTGCGGGCTCGACGCCAATAAAGCGCGTGTTGGGGTGGGTTCCGTTGAGCTTGTCGCGCATAAAGGGTGCAATCAAACCGCCAAAGTTTGAGCCGCCGCCGCAGCAGCCAATGACCACGTCCGGGTACTCGCCCAGCTCTTCGAAGGCGGTCAGAGACTCCAGACCGATGATAGATTGGTGCAAGACAACCTGGTTCAGAACGCTACCCAGCTGATAGCGACCCTTGTTGTTGGGCACGTTGAGGGCCTTCTCCACGGCCTCGGAGATTGCGGTGCCCAGGGAGCCGGTGCACTCTGGGTCGCTGGCAAGAATCTTGCGGCCAGCTGCCGTGGTGTCGGAGGGTGACGGCGTGACGGAGGCGCCGAAGGTCTGCATGACGGAGCGGCGGAAGGGCTTCTGCTCGTAGGAGCACTTCACCATGTAGACGTCCAGGTTCAGGCCGTAGTGGGCCGCGGCCTCGCTGAGGGCGGTGCCCCACTGGCCGGCGCCCGTCTCGGTGGTGATTTCGGTGATGCCCTCTGCGTAGGCGTAGTAGGCCTGTGCGAGCGCGCTGTTAAGCTTGTGCGAGCCAGACGTGTTGTTGCCCTCGAACTTGTAGTAGATCTTTGCGGGCGTGTTCAGCGCGCGCTCCAGGTTGTAGGCGCGGCAGAGCGGGCTGGGTCGGTAGACCTTGTACATCTCGCGCACCGGTTCGGGGATGGGGAACTCTGCCGTGTCGTCGTCCAGCTCCTGCTCGCACAGGGCGCGGGCAAAGACGGGCGCGATGTCGTCCACGGTCGCGATCTTGCCGTTGGGCAGGCGCATGGGGTCGGGCTTCTCGGGCATGTCTGCGCGCAGGTTGTAGAAGGACGTGGGAATCTGGTCCTCGCGCAGGTAGATGCGGTAGGGGTCCTTGGTGGTGTCGGTCATTGTGGGTCTTCCTCTCTGTTCACGTGCGGACTACTTGCTGTTTGCTTGCGTCTTGCTTGTTACTTGCTTGCGGTTGGCGTGTCTCCTGCTTGTGCCTTTCTTGCATACAAAAAAGGACCCCCGGAACTTGTCCGAGGGCCCTTGTATGTGCGGGTATGCGCGGGCGGCCATCGTCAGTCCGGAAGGTATTCAGTCCTTGTGCCACCACCATGCGCCAGCGCACGCGAGCGCGCCGAGAGAAGCGATGTTGTGGCGGCAAATCATGGCTGAAACCTCCGTCTGCTGATGTCACGCCGTAGCGTAACAGGCGTTTGTTTCTTCGACGTTAACGATTCTGGCAGCGCGCTTGCAGCTACTCCTGGCGGAGCGACTCCTCGCCTTGCTCTGCGCTGCCGCCGTTTGCCACGAAGTCGTCGTGTATGGACGTGTTGATGAGGTCAATGTAGTGCGGCTGGCCCTGTGGGGTCAGGTGCTCGTCGTCATCGTAAAGCCACTCGTCTACGTGGTCGGCGACGGCGGAGTACCAGTCAATGATGTGCACGTTGTCGTGCTTCTGGGCAACCTTTTCCAGCGAGGTGTTGACGTCGTCCTGGAAGCGGTCGGGCACGTGCACGTTTACCAGGTAAACCTCGCGGTCGCCGCACGCGGTGACCATGTCCTCATAAATGTCTTCGTACGGGCCGTCGTTGGAGAAGCACGTGAGCACGACCACGTTGCCGACAACGCCCTGGTTGATGTAGTCGCGCAGCACGTCCAGAGCCTGGAAGGGCTGGCGGCCAACGTAGGAATCCAGGTAGCCGTTGGGGCAGGTGCGCTCGAAGTACCAGGACGCGTCGCCAGCGACTGAGTCCGCAACGATGAAGGGGTCGTACTTGTTCTGCGAGGTCTCGTCGCTGGAGGCCTTGAGGATGAGGGGTTTGTCGGGCGATGCGGTGGGAGCCTGCGAGGTAGCATCGGTCTTGGGGGCGTTTGCGGCGGAACCGATCACTGCGGAGCCGCCAGTGTCACCGCCCGCTGGCACGTTGTTGCCGCCTGCCGTGAGGTTAGCGGCCTGACCTGCGGAAACTCCGGTGTTGTTCAGGGCGTCCGAGGGAAGGGCCGTTGCGTCTGGCACTGCGACGCAGCCAACCACCGCCACGACCGCGAGTGCGGCGGCAACCGCCGCGGGTGCGGTAGCGCGGCGACGGGCGTAGTATTGGCTGTCCGCGTCGGCCGAGCGGAGGTCTGCCAGCGTGGCTTGTACGTCTCCGCGCGCGATGGGCTGCTCAATCAGCCGCAGCGATACCTCTGCAAGCGCAACTGATCCCACGACTGCCAGAAGCACAACCCAAATGGGTGTGGAGCCGTTGGTTGCGCCTACCAGTTGGAATAGGGGGAAGTGCCAGAGGTAAATGCCGTAGGCGCGCCCACCTAGCCATGCCAGTGGCCTGCATCCCAGCACGCGCGCGAGCGGTGACTCTGCTTGCAGCACACCGGCGATAAGCGCAACGGAGCAGATTGCTGCCAGAAGCATGCCGCCTCCGTACAAGAACGTGGAGGTGGCGGGCACGAAGAGCATTATCGCCAAGAGCCCGACGAGTCCAACCGCGCCCACGGTGGCGCAGCGGCCAGGCGTGGGGTAGGGCATGAGGCGGAAGAACCTGCGCGGGCGCGGGGCGCCGAGCGGCCAGCCCATTGCAAGCCAGGCGCCAAGCAAAGGGGCAAAGGCGCGGGTGTCGGGTCCGTAGTAGACGCGCGTTGGGTCCGCATTGGGTACGTAGAGCACGGCCATGGCAACGGCGGAGGCTGCTGCAAGCACAAGCGTCGCAATCCGACGTGCACGTGGGCTGCGAACATGCTGCAGCGCGGTGAAGACGAGAGGCCAAACCAAGCAGAACTGCGCGTCCACACCCAGGTACCAGAGGTGGGTGAGCGGGGATGTTCCTCCTAGGTTGTCGAAATAGGAAGCTCCGCGCAAGATGGATGCGAGGTTGGAGCAAAGAAGCAGCGAGGGAACAAGGTCTGGCTTGAGCTTGGTGAGAAGCACGTGGTTGAAGGCGACGCAAAGCGTGACGGTCACAAGCACCGCCGCCGCCATGGGTGGCCAGATACGCGCTAGCCTATGGCCAAGAAAGTGCAAGTAGTTGACGCTGCCGCTTTGCTTCCACCTGCGTTGCAGGGAGCAGGTGACCAGGTAGCCCGTGAGCACCAGGAAGAGCACCACTCCCATGTGGCCGCTTGGCAGCCACCTGACTTGCAGGTGGTACAGGACGACGGAGACGATTGCAAGTGCGCGTAGTCCGTCGAGGGCGGTGTTGTGCGTTGGGCGTGCTGGCGCGGGACACGCGGGACGTCTTGCGGTTGCCTGCCCGTTTGACCTGCGGGTTCTTGCTTCAGTTGGGCAATCGGCCTGCCGATGTCGCTTGGGTTGCCCGCCAGAGAGGGCGACGTTCGGCGATTTCTGCGTGCGTTGGCCGTCGGGTCTTGTTCGACGCGATGGCGAAGTGGAATTTGGCATGGTCTTCCCTGAGGGTTGGGTCGTTGCGCGGTCGGTGTTCTCTGATGATAGCCTGACTATGCGGAAGGCCGCGCACGGTTCGGCTACCGTGCGCGGTCCTTTGGGGTTGTCCAAGAAAGAAGTGCAGGTCAGAGGCTTGGTGCGGAAATCTCCTTTCAGGTTTCCTTACACGCCTGGGCCACCGTGCGCCCGGCGCCCGTCCCCTGCGCTCGTGGCCGATCAGTTCTGCATGTTGAACGTTTGCTGCTCCACCAGCGGGTACATGGCAAGCTCCGTGCCGTCCAGGTCCTCGTGATGCATGTCGACCCCGCTGACCTGCGGATTGTCGTACGTGGTGTAGTAGTAGATGCCCTTGGTGGCGTTGCAGCAGGAGCTGTAGATGGTGATCTCGTACTTGCCGTCGCCCAGGTCGCAGCAACCGCGCTGCTGGCAAACAGATCCCAGCACGTGCAGGAACTGGCTGACGCTGGAGGACTCGTCGTCTGCGCTCACGCTGTTGAGCTTGGTGAAGGCCACCTTCACGAAGCGAGAGGCGGAGTCCAGGCCGCCAGGCAGGCCCAAGCTGCCCATGCCACGGCTGTAGCAGTCCAACGGCACGTTCGGCGCGAAGCGATTGACGCCCTGGCCTGCGTTTACGCCCATGTAGTCCGCAAGGTGCATCATCTGCATGTCAAAGGTGGGATTGTTGGTCATCACGCCGACGGGGTTGTCATACACGCGCACGCCAGCTGCCAGCGGTTCGATCACAACGCACTCCGTGCCGTCGTCCAGCATCCAATGCAGCGGGTTTGCAGGCAGCTGCTCGGCAAAGTTGTCGTCGCAAACGTTGAGACGTGCGAGAAGCTTGCGCGCTTCTGCCACCGTCGCGCACTGCCCCAGCAACCAGGGAATCAGCTCGAAGGAGGCAATGTCGTCCACGCCCTCCTCGTTCTTGCAAGGCAGGAAATGGGCGTTCTGCGGGAAGTTCAAACCCGCGATGGAGAGGCCCTTCTCGTTCGTTGCGTCGTAGAAAAGTGGGAAGCCGCCCGCAACATAAGCCATGCCGATAAGCGCATAGTGCTCGGTCAGGTCTTCAACGTGGCGGAAGTGGAAGGGGAACTTGCGCGGCGCGACCGTCACGGTCTCACTGTACGAGTACTCCAGGTCGAGGTTCCTGCCAAAGTAGTGATCCTTCGTGGTGAGCGTAGCTGCTGTGCACATACCTGTCTCCCTCTTGCTTGCGCCTGCAGATATAGGTTGCTCAATGGACCCACTACGCAAGTATAGGTTGCAAAGCCGCAGGTAGCGGGCTCGTGCATACGCCGACGTATGCAGCGCGGACGCGTATTGAAGTGAATGGATCTGGCATCAGTGGGAATACGCTTATTTTCGTGTGCTTTGCGCACGCCTATACTGAAGGCCATATGCATCGCGCCCGTATGCATCTGATTTGTATTTGTCTTGCATCTGTCTTGTACCAAGGGGCTGGTGGCTATGTGGCTTTTCGCATCGGCGGGCTCCGCGCTGTTCGCCGGCATCACTGCAATTCTTGCCAAGCTCGGCATTCAGAAGACGGATTCGGACGTCGCGACCGTCATCCGTACCATAGTGGTGCTGGTCTTCGCGTGGATTATGGCTGCACTCACGGGGCAGATTGGTGTAATAGGCTCCATCCAACCAACGTCGTGGCTCTTCCTTGGGCTTTCTGGTATGGCGACGGGCGCCAGCTGGATCTGCTACTTCAAGGCCCTCTCCATTGGCGACGTGAACAAGGTCGTGCCCATAGACAAGTGTTCCGCCGTGCTCACGATTCTTCTGGCCATCGCCCTCTTTGGAGAGACGAATGCTCTTCCGCTGAAGCTCGTTTGCTCCGCGCTCATTCTGGTTGGCACGCTCATGATGGTGGAACGCAAGGCATCAGCTGGTGGGGGCGCCAACCAGCGCGGCAACGCGTACATATGGTATGCCGTCGGTTCCGCCGTCTTTGCGGCCTTGACTTCCATTCTTGCCAAGGTCGGCATAGAGGGTGTGCCGTCCAACCTGGCCACGGCCGTTCGCACCTGCTTCGTGCTGGTTATGGCATGGGTGGTCGTGGCCATGCGCGGCAAGCTGCCCAAGGCTCGACCAGCCGCTCTTGACCGCCGTGAGCTGGCCTTCATTTGTCTTTCTGGCGTGGCGACGGGTGCCAGCTGGCTCTGCTATTACTACGCAATTCAGCACGGTGTGGTCAGCGTGGTTGTGCCCATCGACAAGCTGTCCGCGTTGGTGTCCATGGGCTTTGCGTACTTTGTCTTCCACGAGCGGTACACCAAGCGCTCTTTGGCAGGTCTTGCGCTCATAACTTGCTCGACGCTGGCCATGGCGGTGTGGGCTTAGGTCTGCATACAGCAAACGCGTGCATCGCGGGTGCCGCACACGCCCGCGGCAGGCTTGCAGTACGATGCCCTTGGTACCGTTCACCAATGACGCACGTGAAAGGAATGCCATGACAAAGTACGCGCTTCACGCGAGCAAGTTTGTTCTTCCCAGCAAGGTTGCCGGCCCTGGTTACCTGCTTGTGGAAGACGGCAAGTTTGGTTTTTATTCTGATGTGGCACCCGAGGGCATTGACGTGATTGAGCTGGGCAATCGCTGGGTTGGCCCTGGTTTGGTTGACACGCACATTCACGGCTTCCACAACCATGCGACCACGGACAAGGACGCCGCGGGCATAAATGATGCAAGCTTGGCGCTTGCCAAGCTAGGCACCACGGCCTGGCTGCCCACCACCTTCACGGACGACGTGGAGGCAATCGGTGACCAGTGCGCATCCATCTACGAGGCGAACGCCTCTCGAGAGGACAGTTTCCTTGGTGCGCGCATTCCCGGCATCTTCCTTGAGGGTCCCTTCTTCACCGAGAAGTACAAGGGCGCGCAGAACCCCAAGTACCTTACGGCCCCCAGCTACGACGACTTTGCCTCCTGGCAGGCCAAGGCCCACGGCCTCATCAAGAAGAGCGCGCTTGCTCCGGAATACCCCGAGGCGCCCGCCTACGTGGCGCAGCTTACCGCGGAAGGCGTGGTCACGGCGCTGGGTCACTCGGACGCGACCTTCGCGCAGACCATGCGCTGCGTTGAGGCTGGTTCCACAGTCTTTGTGCACACGTACAACGGTATGCGCGGTCTGCACCACCGCGAACCAGGCCTCGTGGGTGCGGCCATGGTAGCGCCCGACACCTATGCAGAGCTCATCTGCGACGGTCGCCATGTGGTGCCAGGCGCGTGCGAGGCACTGGTGCGTGCAAAGGGCTGGGACCACGTGGCCCTCATCACAGACTGCCTGGCCTGCGGCGGAATGCCCGAGGGCAACTACATGAGTGGTGGCCTGCCCGTGGTTCTGAAGGATGGCCTGTGCTGGCTGGCCGATATGAGCGCCATTGCCGGCTCCGTCCTGACGCTGGCTAAGGGCGTGAAGAACATGGTGGATTGGAACATCGTCAGCCCCGAGCAGGCCATTCGCATGGGCAGCCAGGTGGCGGCAGTTTCCTGCAACGTGGGTGACGTCTGCGGCTTCATCATGCCCGGCCGCAACGCTGACTTCAACGTCTTCGACCCGGACATGACCCTTTACGACACCTACATTGGTGGCGTCAGCGTGGGTAGGGAGTAAGGCGCGACCAGTGGTCTGCGCCATCAACTATTGACTGGTGCTGACAGCAGTTGATAAGTGCAACAATACGACCCGCAGCCTTGCAAGGGGCTGCGGGTCGTTGCACGGCAGGTGCAAGTATTGGGAAAGGGGCTCGCTGCAACATGCACGCGCAGAACTCGCAGAGACTGGCAGCAATAGTGGAGCTTGTTGCCGTCGCAATGTGGGGTGCGACGGGGATCTTCCTCAAGTTCCTGGTGGCAGGTGGCCTTACAAGCCAGCAGATAGCTGTGCTCAAGCTTGCGGTTGGCTTGGCCTTCTCTGCCGCTCTGGTGCTTGTCAGGCGTGAGGATGTTCGGATGCCCCCGCGCGACCTAGCCTGGTGCGCTGCGGCAGGGCTCTTGGGCGTGCTGGGCTTCAGCCTGCTGTACTGCCAGGCTGTCATTGAGGTTGGCATGGGTACGGCAACGGTGCTCATGTACCTCATGCCGTCGCTGGTCATGGCCTACGAGTGCATTCGGGGACGAGAGCGCTTCGCGCTTGCGCGCGGGATGGTGCTGGCCCTGAGCCTTGTTGCGTGCGGCCTGGTCTCTGGCCTGCTGACAGATGGTTTCGTTGCCTCGCCGGCAGGCATTGCGATGGGCGTGGGCTCGGCCGTGCTGTATGCGGTCTACAACATTGTGCTCGCCGGGCCGCTGGCCAAGTACGATGCGAGCATCACGCTGTTCTGGCTGTATGCGTTCTCCGCGCCGGCGGGTTGCCTTTTGCTGCTCGCCACTGGCTCCCTAGTGCCAGCGGTAACAGTGCTCCTGAGCAGCGCGGATATGCTTGCTGTGGGGATTGCCGCGGGCTTCGTGTGCAATGGCCTCTCTTACTACATGTATGGTTGGGCGCTCGGACACATGCCGGCTTCCCGTGCCGCGATACTTGCCACCTTCGAGCCCGTTTCCGCCGTGATCTTTGGCGTTCTGCTCTTTGCCGAGCCCATGACCCTTCCCAAAGTGGTCGGAGTTATCTGCGAGCTGGTGGCATTGCTGCTGGTAAACCGCGCATAGCTGGGTCATCCAAGTCCGGTTGGATTATCACTTTGGGTCTGCCTATGGACACTGAACGAACATGCGTTCTATACTACGCCTACGTTTTGGGCGAGTTCGAGCGAGGAGGTTCTCATGGGTGGGTCTGTTGCGGTGGAGAAGCACTATGTGGAAGTCATTGCAGATACCGATGTGGATGGCAACATGACGCCAGTGGCTATTGTCTGGGATGACGGAAGACGCTACAACATTGAACGCGTGACGGAGAGCTGCCCTGCCAGCTCGCTCAAGACGGGTGGAAAGGGCATGCGCTACACCATTCGGCTGGGTGGTCGGTTCAAGTACCTGTTCTACGAGGGACCACGCTGGTTCGTGGAGGCTCGGGTTCCGCAGAACGTCTAGAAAACCGCCGGAGGTGCGCGTGGCGGACGGCCGCCGGGCGACTGACGCATGTCACCCGGCAGCTGTTGAGTCCTAGTCGGTTTCCATGCCCATTGCAGACATGTCATCCAGGGTAGGGGCGGCCTCGACGCTCCTGCCGGCTGCCTCGGATTGGTCGAGAAGCTCCTGCAACTGGTCGGGCGAGAAGACATACGTCTTGCCGCAGAAGGCGCAGGTGGTCTCGGCGGGTTCGTGCTTCTGGATCATGTCTTCCAACTCGGCGCGACCGAGAGCGAGCACGACGCGCTTGGCTCGGCCCTCGTTGCAACCGCAGCGGAACTCTGCGGGAACGGCCTCCAGTTCTTGGTAGTCAAGGCCGTCGAGCACTCGGAGCAACATATCGTTGGGGGAGAGACCCTCCTCCAGCATGTCCGTTACGGAGGTGATTCCCTTGAGGTTGTCTTCGAGCTTGGCGGCAAGCTCATCGCCGTAGCCCGGCATGAGCTGAACGATGAATCCGCCTGCCTGCCTGACGCTGGTATCGATGTCCACAAGAACGCCCACACCTACGGAAGTGGGAATCTGATCGCTTACCGCGAAGTAGTACGTAAGGTCGTCGCCAATCTCGCCGGAGGCCAGCTCCACCTGGCTGGAATAGGGCTCGAATCCGGGCTGATCGTGAACCACCGTGAGGGTTCCGCGCCCGATGCCGGTGCCGACGTCGAGCTTGCTCTTGCTGTTGAGGGGAAGCCAGACGTTGGGGTGGATGGCGTAGCCCTTGACCTGCCCTTTGTTGTTTGCCGTGACGGTGAGGCCGCCGATGGGGCCGTCTCCGCGGACGATGAGCGTTACCAGTTCGCCCTCGTTCTTGCCGAGGACACCCATCATCTGCCCGCCCATCATGAGTCTGCCTAGGGCTGCGGTGACAAGCGGGCTGCTGTTGTGGTTGCTGCGTGCGGTTTGTACGGTCTTGCGCGCGGTAATGGCGACGGCACGGATATAGCCACCAGCGGCTGTGCCGCGGACTATGTGGTCGCCCAGGCGCGCCTTTGCGTCAGCGAAGTCGATGATGTCTTGGGACATGGCTCCTCTTCCTCTTGAGTTCATTGGAGTTGATGTACCCAGTTGGAGGGGATGCGAGACGCAAGGTTGCTCCGACATATCTGACCCAGGGACGAAGTCTTCTCTGGCTGACTTCTGATGTCATAGGCATACCGCAGGGGGTATACTGTTGTCTGAAACTAAAACCCCTAGGGGGTATACGAGCGGAGGGGACCATGACGACAAAGCGAACGACCAAGAACGCTCAACCTGGCTGTGCTGAGTACAATGTCGAGATGGTCGATGGCCTTTCGGGGCGTAAGAAGCATACGCCTCGCTCCGAGGAGACCAAGAAGGACGTGACGAGGCGTCTTAACAGGGCAATTGGTCAGCTCAACGGCGTGAAGGCCATGGTCGACGAGGACCGGTACTGCGGTGACGTGCTCACTCAGCTTGCTGCGGCGCAGAGTGCCATCAAGGCGGTCTCGCGTGTGATTCTGGACGAGCATATCAAGACGTGCGTGGTCGAGCGCGTTCAGCAGGATGACCTGGCGGTCATCGACGAGCTCATGGACCTGCTCAAGAAGTTCGGCGCATAACAGAGGCCAGCTCTTGCCAGCTCAGTAGATACTCCTCTCGTGCCAAAGGAAGGAAACGCAGCATGGCACAGACAACACAGACAAAGGAGACGTTCGACATCACGGGCATGACGTGCGCGGCGTGCGAGGCGCGCGTGCAGAAGTCAGCTGTCGCGGTGAAGGGCGTCTCGGAGGCGAGTGTTAACCTCCTGAAAAACTCGATGGAGCTCACGTACGACGGCGACCCCAAGACCATTGACGCCGTGGTGGCGGCAATCGACAAGGCGGGCTACGGAGCGACGCCCCGACGTGCCGCTGGTGGTGCGACGGCAAGTGCCAAGACACCCGAGTTCGTAGACCCGCAGGTAAACGCCCGGAAGGCGGTGGAGGCAAAGCAGAGGCAGCTCATTGGCTCCCTGATTTTCGGCGTGCCTCTGTTCTACCTGGCCATGGGTCCCATGCTCGGCTGGCCGGAGATTCCGGGCCTGGATGGCATGGACAACATGATGGCCTCCGCCATCACGCAGCTGCTGCTGGCAATGTGCGTCATGTTCGTCAACCGCAGCTACTTCATCATGGGCTTCAAGACGCTCTTCCACCGTTCTCCCAATATGGACTCGCTCATCGCCATTGGCTCTGCGGCCTCGTTTGGCTACAGCCTTGTTGGCGTGTACCAGATGGCGTATGCGCTGAACCGCATGGACATGGTCGGGGCGCACCATGCCATGATGAACAGTCTGTTCTTTGACTCCGCGGGTACCATCCTGGTCCTCATCACGCTCGGCAAGTACTTCGAGGCGCGAGCGAAGGGCAAGACCACGAGCTCCATCAGCGCACTCATGGACCTTGCGCCCAAGACTGCCACCGTGTTGCGCGACGGCCAGGAGGTGCAGATTCCGACCGAGGAGGTCGTTGTCGGCGACCGAATTGTGGTTCGCGCAGGTGAGTCCGTGCCGGTGGATGGTGTGGTCGTTGAGGGCTCCGCATCCATCGACGAGTCCGCAATTACCGGAGAGCCCGTTCCTGCGGAGAAGAACGTGGGAGACAAGGTGACGGGCGCAACGGTTTCCCAGCGTGGCTGGTTCACCATGGAGGCAAAGGCCGTCGGTGGTGACACAACGCTGGCAAACATCATCCGACTGGTGGATGAGGCTACCAACTCCAAGGCGCCGATCGAGCGCACGGCTGACAAGATTGCTGGCATCTTCGTGCCTGTGGTTCTTGGCATAGCTGCAGTAACCTTTGTGGCCTGGCTTGCGTTCTTTGCGCCTGGTGACTTCGCGACTGCCTTCAATCACGCCGTGTCTGTACTGGTCATCTCCTGCCCGTGTGCGCTTGGCCTGGCCACGCCGACGGCCATCATGGTCGGTACCGAGCGGGGTGCCAAGGTCGGCATCCTGATCAAGGGTGCCGAGGCGTTGGAAACTGCGGGATCCTTGGATTACGTCGTGCTGGACAAGACAGGTACGATCACGGAGGGCAAGCCCCGCGTAACAGACGTGAAGCTTGCGAACGGCGTTAGCGAACAGGAACTGCTTCGCGTTGCCGGTGCGCTGGAGCGCAAGAGCGAGCACCCGCTGGCGCAGGCCATCTGCGACTATGCCGATGCGCAGGGTAGTGCTGCCAGTGCGGATGTTGTGGTGGACGACTTCCAGCAGATCGCGGGCGGTGGCCTCGTGGCAGCGGTGAATGGGTCTCGCGCCGTGGCTGGCAATGCCCGACTCATGGGGAGCGGGAAGATCGAGCTCGGATCGCTTGCGGCTGCCTCAGACGAGCTTGCCGCGCAAGCCAAGACCCCTCTGTTCTTTGCCTCTGACGGCAAGGTCCTTGGCATGATGGGAGTGGCAGACGTCGTCAAGCCGACTTCCGCCAACGCCATTGCCCGCCTGCGCGAGATGGGCGTGCGTACCGTCATGCTTACCGGCGACCAGGAGAAGACGGCCCGCGTCATTGCCGACCAGGTTGGCGTGGACGAGGTGATCGCCGGTGTCCTGCCCGACCAAAAGGAGCAGAAGGTCCACGATCTGCAGCGCCAGGGCAAGAAGGTGGCCATGGTCGGCGACGGCATCAACGATGCCCCGGCACTGGCACGTGCGGACGTGGGCATTGCCATCGGCGCTGGTACGGATGTTGCCATCAGCTCTGCGGACGTCGTGCTCATGCACTCCGACCCAGATGACGTGGCGACGGCTATCGAGCTTTCACGCGCAACCATGCGCGACATTCACCAGAACCTCTTCTGGGCGCTTTTCTACAACGCGATCTGCATCCCAGTCGCCATGGGTGTGCTTTCGCCCTTTGGCGTCACGCTCAATCCTATGATTGGTGCTGCGGCCATGGGCTTCTCGTCCGTGTTCGTGGTAAGCAATGCGCTGAGGCTCTTCACGTGGAAGCCCAGCAACAAGAAGGCCGTCCGTACCGATGCGGCCAAGGTATCAGGTGACGCCTCTGACGAGGCGTCCGAGGAAGGGAGCCAGGAAATGGCAACGAAGACGCTTCAGATTGAGGGCATGATATGCCAGCACTGCGTAGCGCACGTCAAGGAAGCTCTGGAGGGCGTGAAGGGCGTGAAGAACGTGCAGGTCTCGCTGGAGGACAACAGTGCGACGCTGGACGCCGGTCTTCTTGTGAGCGACAAGAAGCTGACCCAGGCAGTGGAGGACGCGGGCTACAAGGTGACTGCCATCGCGTAGGGCGCGTGGTTCGTTTGCGCGTGCGTTTTCCGTTGGGCGTGTGATAAAGAATTCTCGGGCAGGGGCCGGCATCTGGATGGATGTCGGCCCTTTGCTTTGGTACTGTCTTTGCTTTATATTGATTGCTGTACGTACAGCACACATGGAGGCAACCCATGAGCGATAGCCAAGCAACCGTGCAACTCAACGTGCGAATGGACCGAACCCTAAAGGAGTCTGGCGATGCGACGCTTCAGGAACGGCGTATCTCGCCGTCCGAGATCGTGCGTGCACTGTGGGGGAAGCTTGCCCAGAGGGGGAGTGTTGCGGAAGAAGTGCTCCAAGTCGTGTTGGATGACGACTCTGGGGATGCGAATGATTCCATCGAGCGAGTTGCGATAGCCGCTCGGGGTACGCAACTCTTTTCTGAGGGATGCGAGCGGCTGGGAATCAGTGCGTCTTCCGTGACTCCCGACCAAGCTACGTGGAAGGACATCAGGGAGGATGCGATATCCGCCCGTCTGGGCGAAAGGGGAGTGGCATGAGGTCTCCCCTGAAACTGCTTTTGGACACTAACGTGCTGCTGGACGAGTACCTGCCCGACCGGCCGACATCGAAGGCCTCGCGCGAGCTCATTAGGCGTGCCCAGGAACGAGGGGACTGTCTCTTGTACCCGGCGCGCGTCATCGTGGACGTGCACTACCAAATTGCGGCAACGTTCAAGGCCGCCGTGCGCGCGGAGAAGGGAGTGCTTTCGGACGCAGATGCCGCGGCAATCCAAGAGATCGCATGGGGCTGCATCGAGAACCTGGAGGAGCTGGCCACGCCGGTGGGCATGGATGTTTCCGACGTGTGGGTGGCAACCAAGTACCGGCGTTTCAACAGGGACTTCGAGGACTGCTTCATCATGGCTGCGGCGGGGCGTGCGCAGGCGGATTACATAGTGACAAGTGACCACGGGCTCATCGGCAAGTCGACCGTGGCGGCGCTCACGCCGGATGACATGCTCGCCTTGCTGGCGGCGGAGGAGGAATAGCAGTTCTGGCAGTTGCTGGCACTTGACGTCGCGGGCAATTATTAACATCTCGCTTGCTTTTCATATTGCTTCTTGTATCTGATAAAACCTGTGGTAAATATAATACGTCGGAAATATCAGACGCAAGGAGTGTCGCAATGACCAAGGAAGCTTCAGCCGACGCAATGAGAGACATCGGCAAGAGCCTCAAGGCTTGGCGCGCCATGTCGGGGCTTACGGCGGACGAGCTCGCGGGGGCCATCGGTGTTTCACGTGACACAATCTCGCGCGTGGAGCGGGGCGACGCGTCCGTGAGCGTGGGCACCGTGCTCGACTTTTGCGACGAGTTCGGGCTTCTTGGCAAGGTGCGGTCTGCGGTTGATCCGGCAAACAGCGAGCTCGGCAAGATCGGCCTTTCTCGCGGCGTGCCCAAGCGCGTGCGGAAGGCGCAACCGGTGGTGGCTCAGGACTGGAGGAACAACATGAACTGGTACGACGGCAGCGTGATTTACCAGATTTATCCGTTGGGTCTTTGCGGCGCACCGTGGAAGAACGACGGTTCCACCGAGGGCCAGACCAATGACGACGATCACCGCCTGCTCAAGCTGGTGAACGACGGTTGGGTGGAGCACATAAAGAAGCTGGGCGCCAACTGCGTGATGCTGAATCCCGTGTTCGAGAGCGACGCGCATGGTTACGACACGCGCGACTACACGCGCGTGGACTCCCGCCTGGGTACCAACGAGGACCTGAAGACCGTGGTCGACGCCTTCCACGAGGCCGGCATTCGCGTGCTGTTCGACGGTGTGTTCAACCATGTGGGACGCGGCTTTTGGGCTTTCCAGGACGTGCTGCAGAAGAAGGGTGGGAGCCCCTATGCCGGTTGGTTCAATATCAACTGGGGCGGCAACACGGAGTACAACGACGGCTTTGGCTACGAGACCTGGGCCGGCGTTCCCTACCTGGTGAAGCTGAACCACGGCAACTTTGAGCTGAACGCCTACCTTGCGGACGTCATCCGCGGCTGGGAGGCCGACTACGGCATTGACGGCTTGCGCTTGGACGTGGCCTACTGCCTTGACCTGGGCTTTCTTGGCTACCTGCGCACCGTGGCCAACGAGCTCACGCAGAAGCGCGGCGAGAAGTTCCCCCTCATTGGCGAGACCATGTTCGGTGACTACAATCGCTGGATGAACGACGGCATGTGCGACTCCGTGTACAACTACGAGGCCTACAAGGGCCTGTGGAGCTCCATGAACTCCGCCAACATGCACGAGATTGGCTATGCGTTGGAGCGCCAGAGTGGTGACAAGCCCTGGGACCTCTACACCGGCAAGCACCTGCTGAACTTCGTGGACAACCACGACGTGCCGCGCATTGCCACGCAGCTGACGGACAAAAAGCAGCTCAAGCCCCTGTACGGTCTGATGTTTGGCATGTGCGGCGTGCCGTGCGTGTATTACGGCAGCGAGTGGGGCATCGAGGGCGAGCAGAAGTTCGGCGACCATGAGCTGCGGCCTGCGCTGGACGCGCCGGAGTGGAACGACCTGACGGATTGGATTGCGGACCTTGCTGCCGCGCGCGTGAGCGGTGAGGGCGCGGAGGCCCTTTGCGAGGGCGACTATCATGAGCTGCAGTGTCAGCCGCAGCAGCTGGTGTTCCAGCGCGCGGCTGGCGGTAAGCGGGTGATTGTTGCGATCAACGCCTCGCCGGAGCCCACGACGCTGCACTTCGATGCTGGCTGTGGTCGCGCCGTGGACCTGATCACGGGCGAGGATCACGACTTCGGTGCCGGCTCGCGGGTGGGACCCTACTCCTGCCACTACTGGCTCTGCGAGCGCTAGGCGTGACATGACAAAGGGGTGACAAAGGGGGACGTTTCCCTTTTGACACGCATGAGACAGTTGGGGCCTGGCCCCAACTGTCTCACTGCAGCTTCTGGGCCCACTCCGCCTCGCGGAAGCCGACTAGCACGAAGTCATCGCCGATTATCAGTGGCCGCTTGACCAGCATTCCGTCGGTGGCAAGAAGGTCGTAGCACTCGTCCTCGGTCATGCCGGGCAGCTTGTCCTTCAGGCCCAGCGACCGATACAGCTGGCCGGACGTGTTGAAGAACCGACGGATGGGGAGACCACTCAGCTTGTGCCAGGCGGCCAGTTCCTCGCGCGTGGGGTTCTGCAGCTTGATGTCGCGCGACGTGTAACTGACGTCGTGCTCGTCCAGCCACTTGAGGGCTCGCTTGCAGGTGGTGCACTTGGGGTAGTGGAGTACCAAACAGGGCATGGGCCCCTCTCGTCTGCTTTCATCCATGAAAGATTGTCACTCATAAACACGTGGCTGACGTTCGGGGACTTCTGTCAGCTGGCGGGCTATACTAGCTGACGCATACAGTTTCTTGTGTCTGCGCTAACAATTCTCTTGCGCCTTCATCCATGTCTCCTTTGCCCTTCTTCAGGAGTGTGGGTGGCACTGCGCGGGAGGGCGAGGGAGGCTTCTGGGTATGAAGCGAGTGTCTAGTTACCTGCTAGGTGCAGTTCTTGCGCTTGGAATCTGCATGCAAGGTGGCGTTGCCCGTGCCGAGACGATTGGCTCGGGGGGGGTTCGCTAGAACCGAGTAACGAATCCATCGTAGAGATCGTCGAGCAGGCCGACGCCCAGGAACAGCCGGAAAGTGCGACAGTTGCCCAGCCTGCCACCGCGGAAGATTCGCAAGGTACGGTCCAGCTTCAGACCGTCGTTGAGCCAGAGAGTCAGGTTCAGCCCGAGAGCGCGGCAGTTGATAGCGAGGTGCCTGAGACCGCCGAGCAAGTTGCGACGACTCAAAATGCGCCGACAATCTTGGACGACCCCGAGGCACAGCCGACCGCAGCCGCCCAAGATTCTGCAGACGCAGCTGACACGCAGGCCCCTGCAGATTCTGCTGATACGCAGTCCCCTGCAAACGCTGCTGACGCGCAGGCTCCGGCAGAGAATCCGGTAGATGCAAGCCAAAGCGACGCACCTACCTCTCCCGTGGCAAACGGAACCTCTGCCCCCTCGCAGCCTGACGAGCGGAAGGCGGAGCAGAATGCCGTGGCACCTGCCGCCGTTGCCGACGCACAGCCATCGAATGCGTTGCCCACGGGTTCGGACGTGTACGTCAATGGCCAGTCCGGCTCGGATGACAATCCTGGCACGGCGGGCGCGCCGGTAAAGACCTTCGACAAGGCCAAGGAGCTGCTGGGGCAGACCGGCGGCAAGATTATCTATGTTACGGGTGAGATTTCCCCGCAGAAGGACGGGGAGACGTGGTCCCTCTCGGATGGCCAGGAACTGAAGCGCGACAAGAACTATCACGGCAACCTCATCAACGTGACGCACGGGTTGACCCTGCAGGGCATCACCGTCGACGGCGGAAGCGATGACGGCGCAAGCGGCATCGCAACGGGCGACCATGGCAACGGTGGTTCGCTCGCATACGTTGGCAGCGGCAAGACCCTGACTGTTGCGGATGGTGCGACACTCCAGAACAACAAGATCGAAAGCAAGGGGAACTGGTACCCCGAGGCTGGCGGTGGCGTCTTCGTCGACGGTGGAACGCTGAACATCACCGGCGGCACCATCCAGAATAACGAGGCCGTCTGGGGTGGTGGCGTCTACGGCATCTACGGCGCGACCATCAACATGTCAGGCGGCACGATTCAGAACAACAAGGCTGTGAAGGACAACTCCAGGAAGAATTCCGGTGGTTGTGGCGGCGGGGCCTGCCTGGCTACCAACGCCAAGATGAATCTCTCTGGCGGAACGATCAAGGGGAACACAGCTTGGCTGTACGGCGGTGGCATCTCCGTCGGCCCAGACGTGGACTTCGAGCAGGGTAAACCAACGCTGAGCATGACGGGCGGTACCGTTGATTCCAACACGTCTGACGGCACTGGCGGTGGCATTTTCGTGCAGGCTGGCGCCACCCGAACCTCGTACGGAGTGGCAACTATCTCTGCCGGCAACATCACCAACAACAGTTCCCTGGGTAAGCGCAGCAACTCCGACTTCGGCGGTGGCGGCATCTACGTGAACGGTGGCACTCAGCTGAACGGAAGTCGAATTGCACACAACGGTGAACTTCACATAACCAATGTTGTGATCTCTGACAACACTGCCAAGCAGGAGGGTGGTGGCTTTGCCGGATGCCCGTCTTCCAAGACCGAGATTCACCTCTCGAACGGCGCAGCCATCTATGGTAACTCCGCAAGCGACAACAGCGAGGTCTATCTGATGGCGGGCACTCACGGTTCGTGGCGCGGTACCGCCAAGCACGAGATTTCAATCGACATGCTTGGTGGCGGTACGTATGGCTGGAAGTACAGCGACGGCAGCGAGATGCCACTGGCCGCGTTGTCGGGCAACACACCCAACACGGGTCTGTCTCTGGACAACGCGCCGAGCGACGCCACGATTGCGCAAGCGCTTGCCTTGGGCAAGGTCCTCATTACGGGCAACCACAGTGCGACCAGGGGCGGTGGCATCGGCTCCAACGGTAGCGTCTTCATGGGAACCTCAGATGACACCACGCAGATTGGTATTCAGAAGCTCTGGAACGACGGGCAGAACGCCTGGTCCACGCGTCCTGACAAGGTGAAAATCGAGCTCAATCGCGACGGCGAGTACGTTGGTTTCATCGTGGTCACGGGCGAGAGAAGCGGCTCCAACCCGTGGAAGGCCGTCTTCAAGAATCTGCCGAAGGTTGCCCCAGATGGGCACGAGTACGCCTATACCGTGAAGGAGCGTGCGGTTGCGGGTTACTCGTCCCAGACGAGCGGCAGCGCGGCCGACGGCTTCACGATTACCAACACCGCGCTCACGTCCGTTTCCGGCTCCAAGACGTGGGACGACAACAACAACCAAGACGGCATGAGGCCCGATCACATCACCATCCGCCTGTTCGCCGACGGCGCGGAGGTCGCCAGCAAGGACGTCATCGAGGGCGAGGACGGCGCGTGGAACTGGGAGTTCGCCGAGCTTCCCCGTTATGCGGAGGATGGGCACGAGATTGCCTACACCGTTTCCGAGGACGAGGTCCCTGGCTACACGACGCAGGCCAGCGAAGCCAAGATGACCATCGGGTCCAAGAAGGTGCTGACGGGCAAGTACGACAAGGACACGTCCGGGTATGACTCTCTGGTCGTGCGCCTGCTTACCAAGCTTCCCGACTGGAAGGTGGTTGCGACTCAGACCATAAGCGCCGAGAACGGTTGGGCCTGGCGCTTTGAAGACATGCCTGAGGTCGATGAGAACGGCATGAAGGTCGAGTACTACTGTGCCTTTTACGCATCTGACGATGCGGTTACGTACGACTGGCTTGCATGGCCCACAAGGGTCACCAACGTTAACTGGCTCCGCACCGCGACTGGCTCCCTCGCCTGGACCGACACCAACGGACAGGACGCGCGTCCGCAGAGCATCACGGTGCATCTGCTTGCCAACGGCAAGGAGATTGCCTCCAAGGACGTAACCGCTGCCGACGGCTGGGCGTGGTCGTTTGAGGACCTGCCGTGGGCCGAGAATGACGTCGATATCAATTACACCTTTGCACTTGACGGCTACGAGGACGCTCACCCCATGTACTACATCACCAACAAGCATGTCCCCGAGGTCCTGGGCATCACGGTCACCAAGAAGTGGGTCGGCACGCCGGCCGGCCCCGTTACGGTGCACCTGTTCGCAGACGGCGAGGATACTGGTCAGACCCTGGTGCTGAGCGCCGACGGCGACTGGAAGGGTGCCTTCGCGAACCTGGCCAAGTTCAAGGCGGGTAAGGCGATTGCGTATACGGTGAGCGAGGACGCCATTGCCGGCTACACTACCGAGGTCAGCGGCGACGCCGAGAACGGCTTTGTGATTACCAACACCAAGCCCAAGGAGGACAAGCCCAAGGAGACCCCGAAGAAGGATACCCCCAAAGAGACTCCTAAGAAGCAAACTCCCAAGGAGACCGCCAAGCCGTCCGTTCACGAGGCTTCGAAGGCGGTCACGCCAGGCACCGGCGACGCGTCGGTTGCCCCGGTGGTGGGGACGCTTTCGGTGCTCGGCCTTGCGTTGTTGGCAATCGCCTTCCTGGCGCGCAAGAGGTCTGCGACGAAGCACGAGTAGCGAAGCAATCGGGAGAGTCTCAGCGGCATGAAGAAGGCGGCGCGGTTGGGATTAGACCCAGCCGCGCCGCTTCTCTTTAGGCGCGGTGTGTCAGAAATCCGTCTCTATAAGTCAATATTCCTGGTCACTGCGCAGAGCTTAACTGGGCTTTTGTGCGCGGCATCAAAGTTATAGGGACGGATTTTGGGGTGCCGCAGGTGCGTATGGGCGGTTTCGCGCCTCGCAAACGCGCAGGTAGAGGCCCATGAATTTGGGCGTCCGCACCCCCCCGATGGGAGAACGGCATAGAAAAACTGGGCCATCTAGCTGGGGTTTTGTAAGTGCCCATACGCCACCGTGGGGATACGGCACCCTCGCATGCGCGGGCGGCGGACCGCCTAGCTGGGCAAACATCTCAGAGGCGTTCTGAGCCCCGTTTCCGCCGCCGATGGGACTCTGGCTATCGCCCCTTCGAATTGGCTGTCCTGCGCCTTCTATCTCATTCAGATGAGACAAAAGGTGCGTCCCCCTGTCTCATATGAGACACGAGAACCGTCCCCCTGTCTCATTCGTAGAGGTGCTCGGAGAAGTAGCGGTCGCCGCGGTCGTAGAAGACCGTCACGATGTTGCCGGAGTCTATTCGTTTTGCCAGTTCCAGGGCGGCCCAGAGCGCAGCGCCCGAGGACGAACCGGCAAAGACGCCTTCGCGCCTGGCCAGCTCACGCACGGTGCCGTATGCCTCGTCGTCCCCCACCTTGATCACGTCGTCCACCAGGCCCATGTCCATGGTGTCGGCCACGAAGTCGTTGCCAATGCCCTCTATGCGGTAGTTGCCGTGCTCGCCGCCGCCGATGGTAGAGCCCACGGGGTCTGCCAGCACGCACTTGATGCTGGGGTCCTGCTCCTTGAGGTAGCGCGCGATGCCCGTGTACGTGCCGCCCGAGCCTGCGCCAGAGACGAAGTACTGCACGTCACCGCCCAGGTCGCGCCAGATTTCCGGCCCCGTGGACTCGTAGTGGGCCTGCGGGTTGGAAAGGTTGCGGAACTGGCGCAGCGCAACGGAGTTGGGAACCTCGTCCAACAGCTCGTTCATCTTGCGCTCGGCGCCCAGCATGCCCTCGTCCAGCGGCGTGTGGACGATCTGAGCGCCAAGTGCGCGCATGAGAGTCTGCTTCTCCTCGGAGAACTTCTCCGGCACCACGAATATGACCTTGTAGCCCTTGTCCAGCGCGGCGAAGGCGATGCCCAGTCCGGTGTTGCCCGCGGTGCCCTCGATGATGGTGGAACCGGGCTTGAGCAGGCCGCGCCGCTCGGCGTCGCGCACCATCCACCGGCCGGTGCGGTCCTTGACGGATCCGGCGGGGTTCCAGAGCTCCAGCTTTGCGAAGACGCCCACGCTTGGCTTGACGCCCATCTTGTTGATCTTGAGCAGGGGAGTGTTGCCGACCAGCTCCTGCATGCTGTCGTAGTACCTCTTCATGACGTGCCTCCTACTTCCTTGCGGCCTGGATGGCCTGCTCGATGTCCGCGAGGATGTCCTCCTTGTCCTCGATGCCCACAGACAGGCGGATGAGCCCCTCCGTGATGCCCACGCGGTCGCGCTCCTCCTTGGGGATGGCGGCGTGCGTCATGCTCGCGGGGTGGCAGACCAGCGACTCCACTCCGCCCAGGCTCTCGGCCAGGGCAACCATGCGGGTGGAACGGAAGAAGGTGGGCGCGTCGTAACCCTCAGCCAGCTCAAAGCTCATCATCACGCCGGGGCCAGAGGCCTGGCGGGCGTTGACGTCATGGCCGGGGAAGTCCTCGAAGCCAGGCCAGTACACGCGGCTGACGGCGGGGTTGTCGCGCAGGTGCTGGGCCAGGTAGCTGGCGTTTTCCAGGTGACGGTCCATGCGGACGCCCAGGGTCTTGATGCCGCGCACCAAAAGGAACGAATCGAAGGGCCCCAATACTCCGCCGGTGGAGTTCTGGATGAAGGCGATCTTCTGGGCCAGCTCTTTGTTGGAGACGACCACCAAACCTGCCACCACGTCCGAGTGGCCGCCCAGGTACTTGGTTGCGGAGTGCAGCACGATGTCTGCGCCCAGCTCCAGCGGCCGCTGCAGGTAGGGGGTCATGAAGGTGTTGTCCACAATGGAGAGAAGCCCGTGCTTGTGGGCGATCTGCGAGATTGCCGCAAGGTCCGTGATGGTCATGAGCGGGTTGGCTGGGCTCTCCACCAACGTGGCAGCGGTGTGCGGCCCGATGGCCGCCTCCACGGCCGTCAGGTCCTGCGTGTCCACCACCTTGTAGCCAATGCCAAAGTGGTCGAAGACCTTTGCCAGCACGCGGTAGGTGCCACCATACACGTTGGTGGGAATGATGACCTCGTCGCCGGCGTGCAGGAGCGAGAGCACTGCGGTTATGGCGGCCATGCCGGACCCGAAGGCGAAGCCGGCGACGCCGCCCTCCAGGTCCGCGATCAGGCTCTCCAGAGCTGCGCGCGTGGGGTTGCCGGTGCGCGAGTACTCCCACTTGACGTCGCCGCGAATGTGCTCCTGCCGGTAGGTGGAAGTCTGGTAGATGGGCACGTTGACCGAGCCCGTGTACGGGTCCGTAGTTGTGCCGGCGTGGATGAGGCGGCTTTCGAAGCCGAGGAGCTGTTTCGCCGACTGTTCCGTGTCCTTTTCGGGTGCTTCCTGAGTCATGGTGTTCCTCTCTGATGGGCAATCTACCTGCGGTTTGTTGGTGTGCGGCTTTTGCGCAAAAGACGGCGACCCGACCGCACGGGGCTCGCACTAATCCTCTGCCGAGCTCATGCCGGTTGGGCCGCCGTCTGGCTTGCTGCTTGTGGCCACTGGCGAAGGGCTATGGGCTCGCGGCACAACAGCATCGACCGTCCGTTGGGCGGATCTGGGAGGCGCGTGATACCTGCTTGCGTGCTTGGTGCACAATCGTCAACGCGCTCGCCTCCCTCTCGTTCCCGTGTCTTCGATGCCTGCCGTCCCACTCTCTGCGGATGGCCCTTGCCCTCATAAATTCCTAGACAAACACTAGGAATTACGATTGACAGTAGTTATAGCCACTCAAATCCAAGCAGTCAACTAGGAAGTGTTGCAACATCGGATCAACCGCGGACAGGAGAGCACAAAATCGCAGGTGAGTGCTATCAATTCGCTTTTTTCGAACGGTGCCCTTCAATTCTTTGAATGTCGTTTGGGTTGTGTGGGTCATCGCCTTGGCTTATAACGTCGTCATCGGGTTTGAACAGAAGGTCACCCGAAACGGACGATCGAGGCACATAGCGAGGTACCAGGGAGGTGGCGGCATGAGCGAGCGCAGACTTGTCGGAAAGACCGTGATCTTCTCGCCAGTGGACCCCACCTACGCCTGGTCGTCCGAGCGAATGTGCCCGTGCGCGCCAGTCGCCCGAATGTGGTGCGTGCGCTAGGCATCTGTTGGTCGTTGCCAGCCAGATGAGGCTGCACCACGTGCGGGTGCCGACGGACATGCTCCTGCCGATGACCAGCCGGATTCGTTGAGAGCGCTGGCGTGAAACGCCAATGCGTCCCAGTTCAGAGGCCATGGGATGCCTGTTCGTAGACCACAGGGCGCAAGTTCAGAGCAAGCCAATCAACACACGATGTTTATCGCCGCCCCAGGCGTAGCCACCGCTGGGTGAGGCATACCCCCACCCACGATGCGCGCGGATTCTTGCTCGTCGTCCAACCCCAATCTGAGGAGAGACTCATGCCAGCAGCAACCCAAGTAGATCTGGACCTCGCGGAAGTCCCCATCAGGGAGGTCCGGCTCGGCTCCATCACCACCTTCAATGGCAGCGCTAGCCAGTTGGTATCCTGCGCCTCCTGCGGCCTGCGCGACAAGACGCGGTCCTTCTCTCAGTGCCTGGGCTGCTCGCAGGGACAGGCGGCCTGCACCGTGGAATACATCCAGGACGCGGCCGTGATCCAGCACGGGCCAGTGGGCTGCTCCGGCAATCTGGAGGAGAGCAACTTCACCTACTGGGCCAACTACCCGGAGCGCACCGCCACCAGCACCCCGGCGCGCAGGCGCTACTTCACCACCAACCTGCGCGAGACCGACACCGTCTACGGCGGCCAGCACAAGCTGGAGGCGGCCATCCGCGAGGTGTACGACCGCGTCCACCCCAAGGCCATCTTCGTGCTGAGCAGCTGCGCCTCGGCCATCATCGGCGACCCGGTGGAGGACGTCTGCGACGACGCAGAGGCCGAGCTGGGCATTCCCGTCGCCGCCATCTTCTGCGAGGGCTTCCGCTCCAAGATCTGGACGTCGGGCTTTGACTCCGGCTACCACGCCATCGCCCGCAAGATCATCAAGCCGGCCGAGCGCCGCCGCGACGACGTGGTCAACGTCATCAACTTCTGGGGCCACGACTTCTTCAGCGAGTGGCTGGAGCCCTTTGGCGTGAAGCCCAACTTCATCACGCCCTTCTCCACGGTGGACCAGCTGGCGCACTCGTCCGAGGCGGCCGCAACCATCCAGATCTGCCCCACGCTGGGCTCCTACCTGGGTGCGGTCCTGGAGCAGAAGTTCGGCGTGCCGGAGGTGCGCGAGGCCCCGCCCTACGGCGTTGGCCAGACCGACCGGTGGTTCCGCGAGCTGGGCCGCGTGCTGGGCAAGCCGGATGTCGCAGAGCAGGTCATCGCGCAGAAGCGGGCCCAGTACCTGCCGCGCATCGCCGAGCTCCGCTCCAAGCTGGAGGGCAAGACGGCCTACGTGACGGCCGGCGCCGCTCACGGCCACGCGCTCCTCAACATCCTGGGCGAGCTGGGCGTGCGGGCGGACGGCGCGGCCATCTTCCACCACGACCCCAGCTACGACTCCGGCGCGGACGAATCCGACCTGCTGGGCCGGCGCGTCCAGAGCTACGGCGACGTGCCCAACATCGCCGTCTGCAACAAGCAGGAGCACGAGCTGGTGAACGCCCTCAACCGCATTCACCCGGACATCCTGCTCGCCCGCCACGGTGGCATGACGCTCTGGGGCGCCAAGCTGGGCATCCCCAGCCTGCTCATAGGTGACGAGCACTTCTCCATGGGCTACGAGGGCCTGGTCCGCTACGGCGAGCGCATGGCCGAGACCATCGAGAACGACGAGTTCGTGAAGAACCTGCAGAAGCACGCTGTGAACCCCTACACGCAGTGGTGGTTCGACCAGCCGACCGACTTGTTCCACGAGGAAGGAGGCCTCCTCTAATGTCCGATGCATACGAGGTGACGGAGATCACCAGCGAATCCAAGAGCGACATCATCGAGCAGGAGCGCTACTGCTGCGCGATCGGTGCCATGCAGAGCGTGGTGGCCATCCACCATGCGGTGCCCATCCTCCACTCCGGCCCCGGCTGCGGCAGCATGGTGGCGGGCTTCTTCGAGCGTTCCACCGGCTACGCGGGCGGCGACACCGCGCCCTGCACCAACTTCAGCGAGGCCGAGGTGGTCTTCGGCGGCGGCGAGCGCCTGCGCAAGATTATCCAGAACACCTACAAGGTGCTGGACACGGACCTGCAGGTGGTGCTAACCGGCTGCACCGGTGGCATCGTGGGCGACGACGTCCAAGGCATCGTGGAGGAGTTCCAGCAGGAGGGCAGGCCCATCGTCTGGGTGGACACCCCCGGCTTCAAGTGCAACAACATCCAAGCCCACAGCCTGGTGGTCAACGCGATCGTGGACCAGTACGTCAGCCGCTTCGAGGACGAGCACCCCTTCCGCAGCGCTCGCAACACGGTGAACCTCATCGCCTCCGTGCCCTACCAGGACCCCTTCTGGAAGGGCAACCTGCGGGAGTACAAGCGCCTCTTGGAGGGCGTAGGCCTGCACGCCAACGTGCTCTTTGGGCCGGACTCCGACGGCGTGGAGGAGTGGCAGCGCATACCAGAGTCCAACTTCAACGTGGCCGTGACCCCCTGGTTCGGCCTGCCCATCGTGGAGAACCTGGAGTCCCGCTACGACCAGCCCTACACCCGCTTCCCGCACATCCCCGTGGGTGCCAATGAGACCGAGAAGTTCCTGCGCCAGGTGCTCAACTTCGCCATCGAGTGCGGGGCGCAGGTGGACCGCGCCAAGGCAGAGGCCTTCATCCAGCACGAGTCCGACGCCTACTACGAGGAGATCGACTCCCTGGCCACATTCCTGCTGGAGTTCCGCTACGGCCTTCCCAACCACGTGCACATCCTGCACGACGCCAGCTATGTGGTTGGCCTCTCAAAGTTCTTGCTGCATGAGGTGGGTATCGTCCCGCGCGAGCAGTTCGTGGTGGACGGCACCCCGGCAGAGTACCAGGACGCCATCCGCGCGGACCTGGACCAGACGTCAAGCAAGCGGCAGATTCCGCTGTACTTCTCGCCGGACGCCGGGCGCGCGCAGGACGTCATCCGCAACCTGCACGAGGAAGGGCGGGGGCTCATTCTGGGCTCCGGCTGGGACAAGGAGCTGGCGCGGGCCACGGGCAGCGACTTCCTGAGCATAGCCGTGCCCTCGCCCTACCGCCTGGCGCTCACCACCAACTACGTGGGCTTTTCTGGCGGGCTGCGCCTGATTGAAGACATCTACCTGGTCGTCTTGAACACGTACCGCTAGGAGGAAGCCATGACCGCAAGAATCGCATTCGCTACGTCCAACGGCGCCGTGGTGGACCAGCATTTTGGCAGGGCGGACCGCTTTGAGGTGTGGGACGTGGGCCGGACGGGCTCGCACCGCGTGGAGGGGCGCTTGGCGCTTGGTCCCACCGGGCAGCTCCCGGGCGTCACCCGCGTCCCAGCCCCCGCGCACGCGGAGCTGCCGAATGCCGTCTCCGACTGCGTGGCCGTCTTCGCAGCCCAGATAGGGCAGGGAGCCGTGGCCGCGCTGGCGCGGGCGGGCAAGCGTGCCTTCGTGGCGCCGGGCCGCATCGACCAGATTGTGCGGCAGATCAGCGCGAGCCCGCTCCTGGACGACTTGGAGCGTTCCGCGAGCTACTCCGCGGGTACCGCACGGGTCAGCGCCTAGGGACGAACAGCCGCGCTGGCACGCAAGAAGCGCTCCAATCACCACAACGACTTGCATCACGAGGAGAGGACCATGGCCAACAATCACCTGAGGCAGATCGCCATCTATGGAAAGGGTGGCATCGGCAAGTCCACCACCACGCAGAACCTGACCGCCGGCCTGGCGGAGAAGGGCAAGCACGTGATGGTCGTGGGCTGCGACCCAAAGGCGGACTCCACCCGCCTCTTGCTGGGCGGCCTCAACCAGCGCACCGTGCTGGACACCATCCGCGAGACGGGCGGCCGCGTGGATTTGGAAGACATCCTGCAGACCGGCTTCGAGGGCATCAAGTGCGTGGAGTCCGGCGGGCCGGAGCCCGGCGTGGGCTGCGCCGGCCGCGGCATCATCACCTCCATCGGCCTGCTGGAGCGCCTGGGTGCCTACACGGACGACCTCGATTACGTCTTCTACGACGTCCTGGGCGACGTGGTCTGCGGCGGCTTTGCCATGCCCCTGCGCGAGGGCAAGGCCAAGGAGATCTACATCGTGGCCTCGGGCGAGATGATGGCCCTCTACGCCGCCAACAACATCTCAAAGGGCGTGGCCCGTTTCGCCCAGAAGGGTGGCGTGCGCATCGGCGGCATCATCTGCAACAGCCGCCTGGTGGACCGCGAGCGCGACCTCTTGGAGGCCTTCTCCGCGGAGCTCAACACCCAGCTCATCTACTTCGTCCCGCGCGACAACCTGGTGCAGCGGGCGGAGATAAACCGCCAGACCGTCATCCAGTACGACCCCACGTCAAACCAGGCGGACGAGTATCGCAACCTGGCCGAGGCCATAGACCAGAACACCCACTTCACCATCCCCACGCCAATGACCCAACAGCGCCTGGAGGACATCTGCATCGACTTTGGCCTGATGCAGCGCATTGCCTAGGGTGCGCTCCAGGGGATTGGCGCCGCACCGAGGGGGTTGGTAAGTGCGAGAAGAGCAGGGAACGAAAGGAGTACCACCATGTCCGAGGAAACGACGAGGGAAGCAGGCTTTGGGACCAAGGCGGTCCGCGGCGGCTACAGCGCGGGCGAGAACAACGCGGCGGTCGTGCCGCCCATCTACCAGACCACGGCCTTCGAGCTTGCCAGCCCTGAGGAGGCGCGCGACCTCTTTGGTGCGCGCAAGCTTGGCTACATTTATTCCCGCCCCATGAACCCCACGACCACGGCTCTGGAGGAGCGCATCCGTCAGCTGGAGGGGGCGTCGGGCGTGGTGAGTGCTCCGTCTGGCATGGCCGCCATCGCCTACACCCTGCTGGCCCTGACCGAAGGCGGGGGCTCCGTGTTGGCCTCGCCCTTCCTGTATGGCGGCATGATCGACAGCTTCCACAAGCTCTACCCCAAGTTCGGCATCCGTGTTGACCTGGCCAGGCACATCCTGGAGCCCGACCTGCTGGAGCAGGAGATTCGTCCGGACACCCGCGCCATATACGTGGAGTCCATCAGCAACCCCAACGCCTACCTGGTGGACGTTGACGCCCTGGCGGAGGTTGCCCACCGGCACCACATCCCCTTGGTGGTGGACAACACGGTCGCCACGCCATACCTGTACCGGCCCTTGGAGCACGGCGCGGACGTGGTGGTCTACTCGCTGACAAAGGGACTTTCCGGTCACGGCAACATCATCGGCGGCTTGGTGCTGGAAAGCGGCAAGTTTGGGTACAGTCGCGACCTCTACCCCCAGATCTACGAGGGACACTACACCCTGCGCGACCTTGACGGCAATCCGCAGAGCTTCATCGACGTCTTCCCCCAGGCACCGCTGACCACCCTCATCCGCATGGTCTACGTGACGCTCTTGGGTTCCGTCCTGCAGCCCTTTGACTCCTACCTGGCCCTGCAGGGGGTGGAGACCCTGCCGCTGCGCCTGGCACAGGAGTCCGCGTCCGCCCTGAAGCTGGCCCAGTGGCTGGAAGGCAACCCCCATGTGGCGTGGGTTCGCTACCCGGGCCTTGAGTCCAGCCCCTTCCACCAGCGCGCCCAGAGGGACCTGCCCCGCGGGGCAGGCGCCCTTCTCTCCTTTGGGTTTGACGGCACGCCCGAACAGGAGGACAAGTTCCTCAACGCGCTGCACGTCTTCAGCTACCTGGCCAACATCGGTGACGTGCGCTCCCTCATTATCGACTCGCCCAACACCACGCACTCCGAGGCCTACCCCAGCGAGTGGGATCTGGCCGACCTGCCGCGCAACCTGGTCCGCATTTCCGTCGGCTTGGAGGACGTGGACGACCTCATTGCGGATCTGGATACCGGGTTTGCGGCGGCCTTCGGCGGCGCCGAGGACGAAGAGAGCCCCGAGCCCGTGCGCGCCGTGGCGTAAGCGCACGGCCATCCCACTTGCAAGCGGCAGGCAGCGCATGCCTGCCGCCCCACGCCAACCCGAAAGGAGAAGCAATGGCTACCGAGACCATAGACATTCGCGAGATTAGGCTCGAAGACCACATGCCGACCCTGGAGGAGCGGACCGCGGCGCATCCCTGCTTTGCCGTCCACTGCACGGGGAGAAACTCCCGCATCCACTTGGCCGTGGCGCCGCGGTGCAACATCCAGTGCAACTACTGCCTGCGCAAGAACGACTGCGTGAACGAGACCCGTCCCGGCGTCACCTCCAAGGTGCTGAATCCCGACCAGGCCCTTGACCGCTACCTCCTTGCCCGCGATCGGTTGGGCAACCTGACGGTGGTGGGCATCGCGGGACCTGGTGATGCCCTTGCCAACTGGGATGCCACGTGCGAGACCCTGACCCGCATCCGCCAGGCGGACCCCTACGTGACCTTCTGCCTTTCCACCAACGGCCTGCAGCTGCCGCGCTATGCCGAGGCCCTGGCCAAGCTGGGCGTGACCCACCTGACGGTCACCCTCAACGCCGTCGACGCGCAGGTGGGGGCGAGGATGTACAAGTTCGTGGAGTGGGAGGGCAAGACACTCACCGGCCTGGCCGCAGCTCAGCGCCTGCTGGCCAACCAGCTGGAAGGCATTCGCCTGGCCGTCGCAGCCGGGATGGTGGTCAAGGTCAACACGGTGCTGGTCAAGGGCATAAACGTGGACCACGCGGTGGAGGTCGCGCGCGTGGCCGCGGGTCTGGGCGTGTCCTACCAGAACATCACCTGCATGATTCCCGTTCCCGGCGCGGCCTTCCAGGACATAGAGCCGGTGGACGAGAAAACCCACGCGGAGGTGCGCAAGCAATGCTCGGAGTACCTGCCCCAGATCTACCACTGCCGGCAGTGCCGGGCCGATGCCGTGGGCAAGCTGGGCGAGGACCTCTCTGCGCTCTTTGACAAGCTTGCTGCGGAGAAGGCCGCCCAAGTGGCGGCCGCGGGACGGGCGACGGGAACCCCTGCGTCCGATGCCGCGTCGGCCGAGCTGGGGCAACCGGCCGAGCCCGCGTCACCCCAGCGCCTGCTTCCCGCCCGGCCGGGACGCCCGGTGCTGCGCATGGCCATCGCCACGGCTTCCGGGACTGACGTGGACCAGCACTTTGGCCACGCCGACCAGCTGCTGGTTGTGGACACGGACGGCAACGACACCAAAGTCGTGGAGCGTCGCCAGGTCTCGCGCCACTGCTACGGTCCCGGAGCGTGCGGTGCCCCGGAGCTGCGTGGCCGCCTTGCCGGTGCACTTTCTGCCGTGGGCGATTGCGACGCCCTTCTTGCCCTGCGCGTGGGCCCTGGTCCGCGGGAAGAGCTCAAGCGCGCCGGCGTTCACATCTTCGAGTCCTTTGGTCCCATCGATGAAGCGCTGGTAGACGCATACGACGCGCTCTGCCCCACGGCCTTTGCCAAGGGTGCCGCGCGGTAGGGGCGCGCCAGCCCGCTACTTTGCCTGGTCCTCCTTGAGCATGCGCCAGAGCGTGGTTCGGCTTATGCCCAGCGTCTTTGCCGCCAGCGTGCGGTTGTCGTCGCAGCGCTTTATGACCTCCCGGGCAATGTCACGCTCTATGGCGCCGAGCGGGCGCATGACGTCGAAGGACTCCGCCGAACCCGTGCCCTCTCCGCGCACCTCCTCACGCGCCAGGGTGCTGCGCACGGCATCCGCGTCAACGGTGCCTGTCTCGGCAGAGGTGAGGAAGAGGCGGTCCAGCACCTTCTGCAGTTGGAAGTTGTTGCGGGGCCAGGAGTAGGAGCGCAGGAGGTCCATGGCCTCCGGCGTGACCTCGGGGCAGGCGCGGCCCGCGTCTTGTGCAAGCGACTGCAGGTACGAGAGCGTGTCCGTGTGGATGACCTCGGGCTGGGTGCGCAGGGCGGGCACGTCCAGGATCACGCACTTGAGCTGCTCGGCAATGGTGTACACGCTGCTGGGCGTGGATCCGTCGGGGTTGAGGTCGCCCGAGAAGATGAGGAAGCAGCGCTTGGCGAGGCGGCTTTCTAGCGCTATTGCCAGCAGCTCCCTGAGGGCGGATTCCTTCAGGCTCTGAATGCCGTGCAGGTAGATGGTCTGGTCGGTGGCATAGAGAGGGGAATGGTAGCTCTCGGTGAGGAACCGGGTGCTCTTGCGGTTCAGGAGCGAGCAGTCTATCTCCACGAAGGGCAGCCTGCTGCGGCTTGAGGCCAGGTAGAGCAGGCGGGCCAGCTGCCGCTTTCCGCTGCCGACCTCGCCGGCAATCATGACGGGCCGGCCCAGCTCAAGGGCCTCGTCCACGTTGCCGGAAAGCAGGGTCAGCGCGTGCGTCTTCACGAAGAAGGACTGGTCGATCTGCTCGCCCACCTCGTCCAGGTTGAGGTAGTCAATGCCGGCCAGCCCTGCCTGCACGGATGCGTCGTACACGCTAATGGAGTAGGCAAGGATGTTGGCGTTGGACTTCCCCATGTGAATGGGCTTGATGCGGTAAACGGTGCCCAGGTGGCGGAAGACCAGCCGGCGCGAATGCACGTCCCCCAGGTGGCGCTCCAGGAAGTCATACAGCGCAACGTCGTCCTTCCCCAGGTTGGAGAAGATGAGTCCGCCGCTGCGCTGGTAAATGACCAGCCGGCCGGACTGGTTGCGGGCAAGGTCCCACAGGAGGTCAGACCGTTCGCGCGTGAGTGCCCAGTGCTCGCAGTGAAAGATCGCCGTCTCCAGCGCCTGGCGAATGCTGTCCTCGCCCGACTGGAGGAGCTGGGCCGGCAGGTGCAGGTGACGGGCCTCTATGAAGCACACGTTGTCGCACAGGACGAGCGCGTAGCCACCCTGGGCCACGGTCTCCATGACCAGGGGCGCCTCGTCGGCGAACTCGATGGTGTAGAGGTCAACCGTCTGGGGCAGCACGTCGCGGGCGCGGTTGACGTTGTGGAGCGTGCTCTCGAACCCGACTGCCGCGACGCTACCGCCCTCGGGACACGCCTGCTTGATCTGACGCAGCACGTCGATGGCGGACACCTCCACCTCCACGATTGGCAGGGTCACCTCCTCCTCGAGCACGCGCGCCGTGCCACCACGCGAGATGACCACGTCGTAGTTGGACTCGAAGGCGCTGAGCACCGCGCGCAGGCCGTCCTCGCGGTCGCCCGTCTGTATTGTCAGGTCAAGCTGGGGGTAGTCCAAGGCGGCTCGCTGGAAGAGGTCTGCCATGGCAGGGTAGGGCGCAATGGCAAGCGCATGGATGGTTGAGGCTTTGGCACTTGCCGTCCCATTGGGCTTGTTGTCTTCCGCCCTGTTCTGGGCGCTCAACTGGTCGAGCGCCTGCTGCAGAATGTCCACGCTGCCACCTCAGCTTTCCCGAGGGTTTCATATTTGAACGATTTTACCGCTCTGCAGCGCTTTTAGCGGTATGGCGAAGGGTTGAGAATACGAACCGTGGGGAAGCACTCAAGCGGGCTGCCAACCAAGGCCCAAGGAAGGGGATGAACAATGCCGACGCTCACGCTCATTGCGGATGACCTGACCGGCACGTTTGACGCCTCCGTCCCCTTCGCTGCGGCAGGCGTCTCTGTTGTGACCAGCTTTGATGCGGGCGTGCGCAGTGCCGGTGCCCAAGGCCGGCAGGATGCTGCCGTCCTGGCAATAAACGCGGACTCTCGCCACCTTGACTCCTACAACGCCTTCCTGCGCGTTGGGTTCCTTGTGGAGCACGCCTACCAGGCGGGTTGCCGCGTCATCTTCAAGAAGACGGACTCCGTGCTGCGTGGCAACATTGGGCCTGAGCTGGCTGCCATGTGGGAGAACGCTGGCCGCGGCTGCCTGCACTTCCTGCCGGCCTGGCCGGACATGGGCCGCGTCACGCGTGACGGAGTTCACTACGTTGACGGCCAGCCCGTTGCGCAGACTCGCTTTGGCAAGGACCCCTTCGACCCCGTTGCCACGTCCAGCCTGGCGGACTTGCTCTCCACTGCGGAGAACGTGCCCGCGCTCCACGTGGGCAAGGACGATCCCATGCCCACGGGCTTCTCGGGCATTGCCTACTACGACATCCAGACCACCCAGGAGCTGGAGGAGCGTTGCGTCCAGATTGCCCGGCAGACGGAGGGCACGATTCTTCTGGCGGGCTGCGGCGGGCTTGCCCATGCCTTTGCCAAGGTCCTGGCCCTGGACGGGCTTGGCGGTCCAAAGTCCAACGTTGACTCCGCCCGCCTGCTGGTGCTCTTTGGCAGCGTGAACCCCGTGTCCCAGCGTCAGTGCGCCTACGCAACGGCGCAGGGTGCGCCCACCTTTGCCGTCAGCGAGGCCCAGAAGCTGGACCCCAACTTCACGACCAGTGCGGCAGGCTCGGCTCTGTGCCGAGCCGCGGGCCAGAGCTGGGACGTTGCCCCCATTACCGTGGTGGATGCCACGAGCTTCCAGCCCAAGGAGGGCCCCGTTCCAAACCAGGTGCGAGCCACCATCTCCAGGAACATCGGCGTGCTGCTCAATGCCGTCATTGGCGAGCGCAAGAGCGGAACCGTTGCCGTTGCGGGTGGTGACGTCCTGCTCTCGTTCCTGAACACGGTTGATTCCCCGCACGTTCGCCTGCTGGGAGAGGTTGTTCCCGGCGTCGTTGACACGGAGGTGACGTCTGGCGAACGCGCGTATCGTATCCTTACCAAGTCGGGTGGATTTGGCGAGGACGACCTGATTGTGCAATTGGCAAACAAGCTGCAAGGATAGAAAGGAACTGGCATGCTGGAGCACTATAGCCTGAAACTGCCCAAGGAGGTCTACTCGGGCGCCGACGCAATGCAGAACCTGACTCAGATCATGGCTGCGTACGGCACCACCAAGGTGGGCCTCTTCACGGACGCCATGCTGCGCAAGCTTGGCCTCATTGACGAGGCGGTCAGCGTGATCGAGGCTGCGGGCCTGCCGTACGAGGTCATTGACGACGCGCCGGTGGAGCCCCCCTACGAGGCCGTCCAGAAGCTGGCGGACCGCTTCAACTCCATGAACTGCGACCTCATCCTGGCCATTGGCGGAGGCTCCGTCATGGACGCCGCCAAGCTCTGCTCCGTCCTGGCCACCGATGCCTACACCGTGAAGGACCTGCTGGACGACCCGACCCAGGCCAAGAAGCAGGTCAAGACCGTCATGGTGCCCACCACCGCGGGCACCGGCTCCGAGGCCACGCCCAACGCCATCGTCGCCGTGCCCGAGAAGGACACCAAGATTGGCATCGTCAACAACGCCCTCATCGCGGACGCAGTGATCCTGGACGTCAAGATGATCCAGAACCTGCCGCCCAAGGTGGCCTCCGGCCCCGGTGTGGACACCCTGTGCCATGCCATCGAGTGCTTCACCTCCACCAAGGCCAACCCCTTCTCCGACACCTTTGCCCTGGACGCCCTGCAGCTCACCATGGACAACCTGGAGAAGTCCTGCCTCGAGAAGGGCAACCTGGAGGCCAAGCGCGCCATGCAGCTGGCAAGCTTCTACGGCGGCATCGCCATCACCGCCGCCGGCACCACCGCGGTGCACGCACTGAGCTACCCCCTGGGCGGCAAGTACCACGTGCCGCACGGCGTCTCAAACGCCATCCTGCTCATCCCGGTCATGAAGTTCAACAAGCCCGCCATTGCGGAGCGCCTGGCCATTGCCTACGACCGCTGCCTGCACGGCGACGCGCAGACCGTGGACGCCAAGGCCGACGCCATGATTGCCCGCATGGAGGAGATTGTGCGCAACCTCAACATCCCGACCAAGGTGGCCGATCTGGGCGTCACCGACCCGGACATCGACTTCCTGGTGGAGGCGGGCATGCAGCAGCAGCGCCTGCTGGTCAACAACATGCGCGAGGTCACCCCGGAGGACGCGCGCGCCCTGTATGAGCAGATTATCTAAGGAGAAGAGAAGCGCATGAAACAGGTGGACATCAAGGGCATCATCGTTCCCATCGTCACCCCCTTCAACGAGGACGAGTCCGTCAACACCGACGAGCTCCGTCGCCAGGTTGACCGCCAGATCGAGGCGGGTATCCACGCCATCTTCCCGTTCGGCACCAACGGCGAGGGCTACATCCTGAACGGCGAGGACAAGAAGCTGGTTCTGGAGACCGTCATCGACCAGGTTGCCGGCCGCGTGCCCGTGTACGCCGGCTCCGGCTGCATCTCCACCAAGGAGACCATCGAGCAGTCCAAGATGGCAGAGGCCGCAGGTGCGGACGTGCTCTCCATCATCACCCCCAGCTTCGCCAAGGCCAGCCAGGCCGAGCTCATCACCCACTACGAGACGGTTGCCGCGGCCGTGCCCGACATGCCCATCGTGCTGTACAACATTCCCGCCCGCACTGGCAACAAGATCGAGCCGGAGACCGTGGCCAAGCTGGCTCAGGTGGACAACATCGTGGGCGCCAAGGACTCCTCCGGCGACTGGGACAACCTCTCCGCCTACATCGACCTCACGCGTGACATTGACTTCTCCGTGCTCTCCGGCAACGACGCGCTGATCCTGAAGGCGCTGCAGTACGGCGCCACGGGTTCCATTGCCGGCTGCGCCAACGTGTACCCGCACAACATGGTGGGCATTTACGAGAACTGGAAGAAGGGTGACCTGGAGGCTGCCCAGAAGTGCCAGGACGCCGTGGCCCCGCTGCGCTCCGTCTTCAAGTACGGCAACCCCAACACCGTGGTCAAGACCGCCGTGCGCCTGCTGGGCTACCCGGTTGGCCTGTGCCGCGCGCCCTTCAACCAGCTGCCCGACGAGGGCATCGAGGCCCTGAAGCAGGTCCTGGCGGACGACAAGGCAAAGGGGATGTGCTAATGACCCAGACCGCATACAAGCCCATCGTTGGCATCTCCATGGGCGACCCTGCCGGCAACGGCCCGGAGATCACCGTAAAGGCGCTCTCTGACCCCGCGCTGTACGACCGCTGCCGTCCCATCGTGGTGGGCGACTGGAAGATGATCGAGCAGGCCAAGGGCTTCGTGAACCACCCGGAGATCACCGTGAACCCAGTGAGCTCCGTGGCCGAGGCCAAGTTCCAGGCGGGCACCATCGACGTGTACCAGCTGGACCTCATTGAGGACGTGTCCAAGTTCCAGCTGGCCACGGTCTCCGCCGAGGGCGGCAACGCGGCCTTCCAGTCCGTGAAGAAGCTCATCGAGCTGGCCATGGCCGGCGAGGTGGACGCCACGGTGACCAACGCGCTCAACAAGGAGGCCATGAACCTGGCGCTCGCTCCCCAGGGCATGCACTTCGACGGCCACACCGAGATCTATGCCACCTACACGGGCTGCAAGAAGTACGCCATGATGCTGGCTCACCACGACTTCCGCGTGGTGCACGTCTCCACCCACGTGAGCCTGCGCGAGGCCTGCGACCGCGTGAAGACCCCGCGCGTGCTGGAGTGCATTGAGCTGGCCAACCAGGCCTGCGTGGACCTGGGCATCCAGAACCCGCGCGTGGCCGTTGCCGGCCTCAACCCGCACTGCGGCGAGAACGGCCTCTTCGGCCGGGAGGAGATTGACGAGATCGCCCCCGCCATCGAGATCGCCAAGGCCCGCGGCATCAACGCCATCGGTCCCATCCCGCCGGACTCGGTCTTCTCCGAGATGAACGGCGGCTGGTACGACATCACCGTGGTCATGTACCACGACCAGGGTCACATTCCCACCAAGGTCCTGGGCTTCGTGATCGACCGCGCCACCAACCAGTGGAAGGCCGTGGAGGGCGTGAACATCACCCTTGGCCTGCCCATCATTCGCACCTCCGTGGACCACGGCACGGGCTTTGCCAACGTGGGCAAGGGCACTTCCAACGAGCTCTCCCTGGTCAACGCCATTGACTACGCGCTGCGCATGGCCGCCGGCCGCGCCGCGCGCGAGGGCAAGGCGGAGTAGCCGCGGGCTGCTGACGCATTGCAGCACAACTTTGATATGGAACGGGCGGGGGTTGCCTCCGCCCGTTCCCTTGTGACGAGGCAGTTAGGGTCCAACCCCAACTGCCTCACCTTGTTGACCCCGTGCCTCTTGCTAGTGTTTCAGAAGTGAACAAAACTTCGGCCCGCGCACATTGTTGTCATCTAATCAAAGACTGAAGATGTCTACATGAAAACCACACGTTGGTTTTCTTCCTCGCGGGCTGCATGGGGTGTACGGCCGACACCTTCTTCCGTGGCGGAAAGAACGCAGAACTTGTTTGTATTGAAAGGAGTGGTGTCAGCATGACCATGAATATGATCCTTGCCCTGGGGATCCTCGTTTTCATGCTCGTCCTGATCATGACCGACGCGCTGCCCTTCGGCGCACCCCCCATCCTTGCCTCCCTGCTCATCGTTGTCTTTGGCCTCGTGCCTGAGGACGCGAGCGCCATGGGCTACGCCATGGCCGGCTTCTCCAACAACACCGTGTGGATGGTTGCCTTCTTCATGGCAATCCTCGGCGCCGTCCAAAAGACCAGCGCAATCGAGAAAGTGCGCCAGGCAATGCTGAACCTGGTCGAGAAGGGCGGCTTCAAGAGCTACGTCCTGCTCATCATTGTCGTCATGCTCGGCACCACGCTGGTGGGCTCCGGCCAGACCGCCTACTACGTGCTGATTCTCTCCCTCGTTGCCACCATTCCCTACAACAAGAACCTCCCCAGCTCCAAACTCATGCTGCCGCTGGGCTTCGCCACCAACCACCCGCTCATCCCCATCAACGTCGCCCTCTTCTACGGCGTCATGGCCTCCGTGCTTGAGTCCGCTGGCGAGTCCGGCACCGTCTCCATGGTGTCCTTCGCCATCGTCAACGCCTTCATCTCTGCCGGCTTCCTGATCTGGGCCATCATTGGCTACAAGGTCCTGCCCGACCACGAGATTGCCGCCGCCACCGAGGAGCAGGAGCAGCGCGCCGATGCCGAGATCAACCAGATGGATGCCGGTAAGGAGAAGCTGACCATCGCCATGTTCGTCATCGCCATCGTCGGCATGATGCTGGTGAACCAGATTGGCGACCTCGCCTACGTCATCCCCGGCCTCTGCGCCTTCGTCCTCCTCTTTGCCAAGTGCATCAGCTGGAAGGAGATGCGTGAGGGCATCTTCGCTCCCGTCGTCCTGATGATGGCTGGCGTCATCCCCGTCGCCAACGCCCTTGCCGACTCCGGCCTCACCGCCATGGTTGGCGAGGCAGCAGCTGGCTTCGCCGGCAGCCTCAGCCCCTTCATGATCGTCTTCATCTTCTCGCTGCTCACCTCCACTGCCGCCACCTTCACCGGCTCCAACATGGGCTCCGTGTACATCTTCGCCCCTATCGCCATCGCCACCTGCCAGGCCCTGGGCGTCTCCCCGCTGGCCGCGGCCGCTGCCGTCACCATCTCCGGTTGGAACGGTGGCTACATGCCCGTCGATGGCATGCCCGCACTCATCTACGGCATGGGCAACTACAAGATGACCGAGTTCTGGAAGTTCACGATTCCCATGTACCTGGTGCGCATCGTCTTCGTGTCCCTGGGCGCCGTCATCGTGTTCCCGTTCTAAGATCTGCGCGTAAGTTCTTCAGCCAAACAAGGCGTTCCCTGTTCTCGGCCCCGTCGCACCCGTGCGGCGGGGCCGGTTTTGTCTGCCGCGGAATTGCGGCCCGCTTGGCGGCGTGGCAGAGTGCAAGGGGCGTTGACGCACGCGTGTTATGGCGCGCGTGTTATTGCGGAGTGATAACACGCGTGCGGTGGGATACACATGCCATAATCCCAGTTGCTGGTCTTTGAAATTCTCCACGCGCGTGTTGGCGGATCGCGATAACACGCGCGCAATAACACGCGTCGCATAACATGCGTGGTGTACGAGTGTCGCGCCGGACCGCTGCGTACATTCCATGGAATGTACGCTGTTCGGATGTGACAGTGCACATTCCATTGTGCCAACCTGCTACAACCCCAGTTGAGAAGAGCGCAACCTAACGGCGTGCGCACTATTGAGTGCCAAGAGTGCGCATTGCATGGTTTGTGCGCTTGACGAGAAAGACTTCAGCGTGCAAAGGGGGCTTCAGCGCGCGGGGCCCTGGCCAAGCACCCGTACCAGAGGGGCCCGCCGTTGCCGGCGGGCCCCTTTTCGTTCCCGAAGTGATGTGAGGCGGGTGATGTGAAGTGCTGCGAGCGTCAGACGCTGAGCGCCCTAGCCGCGCTGCAGGCCCGCCTTCTTTATGCGGTCCATGACCTCATGCAGGTCATCGGTGGAGAGGTCGCGCTTGTCTAGCAGGACGGCGCCGGTCTTCTCGCCCATGAGCCACAGGTAGCGGTCGTTCTCGCCCCAGGTCTCGTAGCTCTTCCAAGGGTGGGTGGCGGTTCCGCTGGGGGAGGTCACGTGCACCTTGGGGCCAAGCTCGTAGGTCATGGTGGAGGTGCGGGCAGCCTCGATGTCCGAGGCGTGGCTGTTGTGCAAGCGGAAGCTCTGCATCTGGCGCACGAAAACGCCAACGGCCGCGAAGGCGGCTACCAGGGCGATTGAGCCACCCGTCTGCACCTGGTTGAGGGAGGTTCCCGTCAGGCCGGGGCCCAGCAGGAAGGCCGCACCGAAGCCCGCCGCGCATGCGAAGCTGGCCACGCGCACGCCAATGCGCTTGCGCTTGGTCTTGGGGGCGTCTAGCAGCACGTTTACCATCGTGTCCCAGGCTTCGCCCTCAAGCGTTGTCTGACCCTTTACCATGGATCCCCCTTGCTGGTCGTGACGAGCAACTGCGGCTCTTGTACCAAAGCATGCTAACAGAGCCGACCTGCCCTTGGCACCTGCCAACGCTCGTGGCAATGTTTCAGATATGAACGGCCAAGACTCTCCCCAGCGCTTCACTTTCAGGAGCTGTTGGGACGAAGATGGGAGTGCCGAGGAAGGGGACCCCATGGACGACCAGCAGTTCTACTCGTATGTTTCCACGCGTGCCGGTGCGGACCCGGTCAAGACCGTCTTCCTGTTTGTGCCGAACGACCAGGCGGGAACCCTGGCGAGCGTGGAGGCCTTTGCGCGCGAGTCCGGCTGGCTGGACCAGGTTGAGCGGGACGCAGACGTGCTTGTGGCGCCTCTTGCCCCGCGGGGTTGGGAGGCGGAGAGGTCCGACCTGCCACTGGCCCTGTATCGCGCCTGTCGCAACGACTTCAAGGCGCCGTCGGGCGTGTCCATTCCCGGCCGCGACGGCGTGGTGTGGACTTGGGAGGTCATGATTCAGCTGGTGGGCTATGCCCAGGGAGCCACCTTCGCGGGGAACTTCCAGCTGGCGCACCCGGGTTTCGCGGCGGCGTCGGTGCTGGTAGACGGCGTGCCGAACGACTTCTCCGTGGCGGATGCGCCCGCGGACCGCTGGCTGGTGCCCAACGCCACGGGCTATGACCTGGCCAACCGAGACGTTCCCGTGGCAATGTGGCTCATGGGCGGAGCGGCGACGGAGGGGACCGAGGCGTACCTTCGCGACGTGAGCCAGCTGGACGGCTGCCGGGTGACGGATGACTTGGGGGTCACGACCACCATTCGCTACAACAGGCGCAACCCCGCTCAGCAGCTCAGGCTCACCCCGGGTGTCACCGGCACGGACCCCCGCGTGGCGCAGCTGGCCATGGGAGAGCTCTTCGAGACGGTGGTTCGCTGGAAAAACTCGCCCAGCGGCACCCTGACCCCGCACATCAGCAAGCGGGACTTCGCAACGGACGGTACATACCGCCACCACGAGCTGAGCATGGGCGAAAACAGCTACCACTATGCCGTTTACCTGCCCAAGGGCATGGACGAGAAGGACGTGCGCGGCCTGCCGCTGGTGGTGTCCGTGCACGGCAGGGGCGAGCCCACCTGGATCTTCTGCCAGAAGAACGGCTGGGAGGACCTTGCGGACCAGACGCGCGAGTTCGTGGTCATGCTGCCGGATTCTCCCTTCAACCTGTGGGTATATGACCGCGACGTCCAAGCGCTTCTCGCCGTGGTGCGCGCGACGGTGGGGGAGTACGGCCTGGACGCCGGCCGTGTGTACCTTACGGGCTTCTCCAACGGTGCCCTCTTCACCAACCAGATTGCCACCTCGCATCCCGCGGCGTTTGCCGGGGCATCCCCGTGGAACAGCCCGGGCCTGCGGGCGGCCAGGGCGTCTGGCTTGGGGAGCTTCGAGTACGATCCGCGCTTTATGAGCGCGGGCGTGGAGCTGCCATTCTGGATTTGCGCGGGCGACTCGGACAACAAGGCGCCGGTACCAGTGGAGACGGACCTCATCAGTCTGATAGTCGCGAATGGCTGCGTCGGGTGCGCCCCGCGGCCATTGGGTACGGAGCACTACGCTCCCGAGCGGGGCTTTGAGCAGGGGGAACGCTTCCGGACCAGGGTCTTCCGCAACGGGCAAGGACGCCCGCGCATCTGCCTGACCATCATGCGCAACATGCCGCACGGTGCCATCCCTGACCAGGCGCGCGCGGCTTGGAACTTCCTCGGGCGCTTCCGCCGCGGGGCGGACGGTGCCCTCGTTGAGGCGCCGGCAGCGGGCGAGGACGCGCATGGGTGCTGAAGCCGGCAAGTCGGTGGACCGCAGGCACGTGCTGGTTTTGGTTGCCATGTGCGGCCTTACCATGGTGAGCCTTGGCCTGGTGCTCAAGCTTTCGGGCTTGTTCTTCACGCCGGTGGCGGCCGAGTTCGGTTGCGGCAGGGGGGAGGTCAGCCTCTCCCTGACGGTGGTGAACCTGGCCTCGGCGTTGGCGGGTCTGGTCGTGGTGCGCCTCCTGCGGCACATGCGCCTGAGGCCCCTGGTGGCATTGGGGACGGCGTGCGCCGCCGGCGGCACGGCGCTGCTCTCGCTAGCGCAAGGCCTTCCCGTGCTGTACCTGCTGAGCGCGGTGCAGGGCTTTGGTGCGGGCCTCATAGGCTCTGTGCTGGTTACCGACGTCATCGGCAACTGGTTCGTGGGCCGGCGGGCGCTGGCCGTGAGCGTTGCGTTTGGGTCGAGCGGCATTGCGGGTGCGGTCTTCTCGCCCCTGGTCTCGTGGGTGATCCAGTCTGTGGGGTGGCGAGTTGCCTACCTGGCCTCCGGCTCCATCATGCTGGCCCTGTGCCTGCCGGCCTTGCTTGTGGGCATAGCGCGTACGCCGGAAGAGCTGGGGCTTGCCCCCTATGGCGCGAATAGCCAGGAAAGGAGGGCAACGCGCACGGCCGCACCGCCCTCGCGCGGTGGGCTGGCGGGCGTGCTGTACTTTGCCTTCGCGGCCACCATGGTAACGGCGGTGCCCCATCACTTCCCAGGCATTGCCGGCGCGTACGGGCTTGCGGCATCTGTGGGCGCCCTCATGATTTCCGTATGCATGGCGGTCAACACGTGCGGAAAGTTCGCCCTGGGTTGGGCCATTGGCAGGTTTGGCCTCAGGACCGCGGCTGTTGCGGACGTCGCGCTTGTGGCGGGAGGTCTGGTACTGCTCTCTGTGGCTCATGGCGTGCCGGGGGTGTTCGTTTCGGCCGCGTTGGTGGGGTGCAGCTACTCGGCGGTGACCGTGCTGCTCTCATCCCTGGTGCGCGCCATGTTCGGGGACGAGGGCTATGGGCGCGCCTTCCCCAAGGCCAACCTGGCGAGCACGCTGGGCACTGCGGTGGGCGCCCCGTTCATCGGCTTTGCCTTTGACGTCACGGGTGGGTACACGCTCGCCCTGCTTGCACTCGCGGCGTGCGCGCTGGCCGGCCTGGGTACCGTGCTCCGCCTGCCTAGGTGCAGCCGCCAAGAATAGGGCGTGTTTCAAAACTGAACATAACGCGAGGTATGAGCATGTTTGCCGCCAGTGGTCCTAGATGCACTATTAATGCAACGAAAAGCACCACCAAACAAGGAGGAGACACGATGGAGTACAAGACCCTGCCTGGCTACACTCCCGACGGCGTCGTTTACTACGACCAGGAGATGAGCTACATCGGTGCCATGCTGCCGCCCGGCCCCTGGGCCACGCACCACGGCCCTGGCCTGCTGGAGACGCCCGCCGGCACCCTGCTGTGCTGCTGGTTCGCCGGCACCTACGAGGGTGACACGGACATCAACATCGTCGTCTCCCGCCTGCCCAAGGGTGCCACCCAGTGGGAGGAGCCGCGCTACATCTCCTGCGACAACGACCGCTCCGACCAGAACCCCTCCCTCTTCCTGAACCCCAACGGCGAGATCTGGTGCCTCTACACCTCCCAGCTGGGACGCCAGCCGGGCAAGGACAACATGCAGTACACCTCCGTCATCAAGAAGCAGGTCTCCACGGATGACGGCCTCACCTGGTCCGAGCCTGTTGTGGTCCTGCCCGAGGAGGGCACCTTCGCCCGCCAGCCCATCCAGATCCTCTCCAACGGCCGCTGGGTCTATGGCCTGTGGCTGTGCACGGACAGCGCCTCCGGCCTTGCCGGTGACCCCTCCGCCTTCGCGGTCTCCGACGACCAGGGCCAGACCTGGCACCGCGTGGACGTTCCCAACTCCTCCGGCCGCGTGCACCCCTCCATTGCCGAGCTGGAGCCCGGCCACGTGGTGTGCTTCATGCGCTCGCGCGAGGCCGACTGGATCTATCGTTCCGAGTCCTTTGACTACGGCGACACCTGGACCGAGCCCGCTAAGACCGTCCTGCCCAACAACAACTCCGGCATCGGCGTCATCAAGCTGGCAAGCGGCCGTATCGCCATCGTGTACAACCACTCCTCCGCGCCGCAGACCTACGGCAAGAAGGGCGCCTGGCCGGGCCTGCGCTGCCCCGTCAACATTGCCCTGACCGAGGACGGCGGCAAGACCTTCCCGCTGATTCGCCAGATCGAGCGCGGTGAGGGCTACGTGGGCGACGAGAACCGCTTCAACAACCGCCAGTACGAGTACCCCTGCATCATGCAGTCCGCAGACGGCATGATCCACATTGCCTACGCCTACCAGACCCGTCGCGGTGTCAAGTGGGTGAGCCTCTCCGAGGACGCAGTGATTGGCGGCAAGCGCGGCGAGAGCACCTACAACCCCACGTCCGGTGACGTGGGCGCCCACCCCGTTGTGACCAAGTAGAGTAGTAAAGTAGGAAGCGTGGCAGCCTGGCGTTTGGGGATGGGCTGCCACGCTGCTTTGCGTGAGGGGGAAGCATGATCTACGACGGCATGGCTGCCATCGGGCGCTACAGGGGCCTGTACAAGGGGCTCGACGTCCTCATTGACTGGCTGGAGCAGAACGACTACAAGGCACTGCCCACCGGCCGGTGCGAGATTCTGGGCAACAAGGTCTTCGGCAACGTCATGGATGCCAAGACGCGCACCTACCAGAACGCCCGCTACGAGGTTCACCACCGCTACATGGACCTGCAGGTGGACGTGGACGGCGTGGAGTGCTTCAAGGTGACTCCCGGGGCCACCCGCGAGCTGGAGCCCTTTGACGAGGCTACCGACAAGGGCTACTGCCACCTGGCGGAGGGCAACACGGACGAGCTTGACGGTACCCTGGCCAACGACCACTTCGCCATCTTCGTGGTGGACGAGCCTCACATGCCCAACTTGGTGGCTCCTGGCGCGGAGGTTGGTCCGATCAGGAAAATCTGCTTCAAGATTCTGGTTGACAGATACTGGGACGAGTAGGGTACTTATAAGGTCATTAGGCGCCTGGCACGGCAACCTTGGTGAGCCCTTGCCCCTCCTGGGGAATTATGATCGGGCATCAATCTGCCGGGCGTGAAGGCATGCGCTGGCGCGCATAACATCCAGGAGGGAAACGTTGAAGGAATACTTGTCTGATTCCGTACTCGTGCTCAGGGAGCAGGGTTCGGACGAGAAGGTGGGCATCACGTCCGCCGAGGCGGCAAAGCGCCTCGAGCAGACGGGTCCCAACAAGCTGAAGGAGGCCGAGAAGGACCCGCTGTGGAAGCGGTTCTTCTCCATGATGGCCGACCCCATGGTCATCATGCTGATCATCGCGGCCATCATCTCGGCCGTGACGGGCATGGCCCAGGGCGAGGCGGACTTCGCCGACGTCTTCATCATCATGTTCGTGGTCATCCTCAACTCCGTGCTGGGCGTCGTGCAGGAGTACCAGGCGGAGAATGCCCTGGCCGCCCTGCAGGAGATGTCCGCGGCCCAGTCCAAGGTCATCCGCGACGGCAAGCAGATCGTTGTGCCCTCCGCCGAGCTTGTTCCCGGTGACGTGGTGGTTCTGGAGGCCGGCGACGCCGTCCCCGCTGACTGCCGCATTCTGGAGAGCGCCTCGATGAAGATCGAGGAGTCCGCCCTCACCGGCGAGTCCGTGCCGGCGAACAAGATTGCCGAGGTCCTGGGCCTGCCCACCGGCACCGACGACGTGCCCCTGGGCGACCGCAAGAACATGTGCTACATGGGCTCCACCGTGGTTTACGGCCGCGGCCGCGCCGTGGTGGTTGCCACCGGCATGCAGACCGAGATGGGCAAGATCGCCGACGCCATCGCCCAGGCGGAGGACGAGCTCACCCCGCTGCAGATCAAGCTCAACGAGCTCTCCGGCATCCTGACCAAGCTGGTCATCGGAATCTGCGCCCTGGTCTTCGTGGTGGACGTCATCCGCAACGGCGGCCTGGCCTTCTTCTCTGACCTGACCGGCGTGCTCGACACCTTCATGGTGGCCGTGTCGCTGGCAGTTGCCGCCATCCCCGAGGGCCTGGTGGCCGTGGTCACCATCGCCCTTTCCATCGGCGTCACCAAGATGTCCAAGCGCAACGCCATCGTCCGCAAGATGAACGCGGTTGAGACCCTTGGCTGCACGCAGGTCATCTGCTCCGACAAGACCGGCACCCTCACCCAGAACAAGATGACCGTCGTGCGCCACTACACGGAGGACATCGACCGCCTGGTTCGCACCATGGCCCTGTGCTCCGATGCCAAGTGGGACGACGCCGCCCAGGAGGCCACCGGCGAGCCCACCGAGGCCGCCCTGGTTGCCGACGCCGCCAAGCACGGCTTCACCTCCGGCGACCTGGACGCCGCCAACCCGCGCGCCGGCGAGGCACCCTTCGACTCCGGCCGCAAGATGATGTCCGTCGTGAACCTGTCGCCCGACGGCAACTACATCCAGCACACCAAGGGTGGCCCCGACGTGGTTCTGGCCCGCTGCACCAAGGTCCACACCGAGAACGGCGACGTTCCCATGACGGACGAGTGGCGCGCCAAGATCATGGAGCAGAACAAGGCCATGGCCGACGACGCCCTGCGCGTCATGGCAGCCGCCCGCACCAACTGGGGCAAGACCGCGCCGCAGAGCTACGAGGCCTCCTTCCTTGAGAAGGACATGACCTTCATCGGCCTGTGCGGCATGATCGACCCGGTCCGCCCCGAGGTCAAGCCGGCCATCGAGGAGGCCCACGGCGCTGGCATGAACGTGGTCATGATCACCGGCGACCACATCGACACGGCTGTGGCCATTGCCAAGGAGCTGGGCATCGTCCAGGACAAGAGCGGTGCCATCACGGGTGCCGAGCTGGACAAGATCTCCGATGAGGACTTCATGAGCCGCATCGAGGACATCAACGTCTACGCCCGCGTCCAGCCCGAGCAGTCGTCGCCATGACCGGCGACGGCGTGAACGACGCCCCGTCCATCAAGCGCGCCGACATCGGCATCGGCATGGGCATCACCGGCACCGACGTCACCAAGGGCGTTGCGGACATGGTCCTCGCGGACGACAACTTCGCCACCATCATCGGTGCCGTGGAGGAAGGCCGCCGCATCTACGACAACATCCGCAAGGCCATCCAGTTCCTGCTGTCCTCCAACGCCGCCGAGGTCATCTCCGTCTTCGTGGCGTCGCTCATCGGCTTCACCATTCTGGAGCCCACCCACCTGCTGTGGATCAACCTCATCACCGACTCCCTGCCCGCCCTGGCCATGTGCATGGAGGCCGCCGAGCCCGACATCATGAAGCGCAAGCCCCGCAACTCCAAGGACGGCATCTTCGCCAACGGCATGGGCGTTGACACCCTCTTCCAGGGCGTGGTCATCTCCGTGCTGACGCTGGTCTCCTACTTCCTGGGCGTGAGCCACGCGCAGGCCGGCGCGGACGCGGCGCTGGAGGGCATGACCATGGCATTCCTGACGCTCTCCATGGTGGAGATGTTCCACTCCCTCAACATGCGCAGCCGTCGCGCCTCAATCTTCACGCTGCCGTCCCAGAACGTGTGGGCGTGGGGTGCCTTCGCTCTTGCCCTCCTCCTGACCTGGGTCGTCATCGAGACCCCGCTTTCTGTGGTCTTCGACTTCGCCGAGCTTGACCTTGCCCACTACGGCATGGCAATGGGCCTGGCCATTCTGATCATCCCCATCGTGGAGATCTACAAGGCCATCATGCGCGCCGTGGAGAAGAACAAGTAGCGGTGAGACACGGGGACGGATGAGACAGGGGGACGTACCTTTTGTCTCATGCCTGTAAGGCGAAGCGTCGGCGAGTCCGTTTGGGCCCGCCGGCGCTCTTTTGCGATGAGGCAACTTGAGACAGTTGGGGTCAGGCCCCAACTGTCTTACTTCAGCAGGCGTTCCTGCCAGTCCGCCTCCCTGAAGCCGACCAGCACGAAGTCGTCCCCGATTACGAGGGGCCTCTTTACGAGCATGCCGTCGGTGGCCAGCAGGTCGTAGCATTCGTCCTCGGTCATGGTTGGCAGCTTGTCCTTGAGGCCGAGCTGCCGGTACAGCTGGCCGGACGTGTTGAAGAGACGGCGGATGGGCAGGCCGGAGAGCCTGTGCCACGCGGCAAGCTCGTCGCGCGTGGGGTTTTGCATCTTGATGTCGCGTGCCGCGTAGGTGACGTCGTGCTCATCCAGCCACTTGAGGGCCCGCTTGCAGGTGGTGCACTTGGGGTAATGAAGCACGAGCAACTCAGCCATGGTGGAATCCTTTCGTCGGAATGTCCTGTACAGAAGAAGGGCGCCCGGACCACCTGGTCCGAGCGCCCAAAATGAGACAAATGGTACGTCCCCGTGTCTCCTATTGGACCTGGGCGATCATGGCCATGTTGGTGGACGTGATGTAGTCGCCCTGGGAGGGGGAGGTGTGCGGGTCGCCGGCGGTGATGACCACGATGTCACCCGCGTCAACGATGCCGTGCTCCTTGGCAACGGTCAGCGCGTTGTAGCAGGTGTCGGAAAGGGTGCCCTGCTCGGTGGTCCTGAAGGCCTGGACGCCCCAGTAGAAGTTGGTGCGGCGCAGCGTGACGTCGCTGGGGGACATGGCGTATACGGGCAGGCTGGAGCGGAAGGTGGAGATCAGGCGCGCGGTGCGGCCGGAATGCGTAGGGGCAATGATGCACTTGGCGTTGACGCGGTTGGCCATGGAGACGGCCGCAAAGCCCACGGCGCTGTTGATGTTCTTGATGCCGCCGCGGTCGTGGTACTGGTGGCGCTCCTTGAGGTACTTCTCGGTCTCGCAGCAAATGGCGGCCATGGTCTGGACGGCCTTGACGGGGTACTTGCCGGCAGCGGTCTCGCCGGAGAGCATGACGCAGTCGGTGCCGTCGTAGATGGCGTTGGCGACGTCCGTGATTTCTGCACGGGTCGGGCGCGGGTTGCGGATCATGGAGTCCAGCATCTGCGTGGCCGTGATGACCGGCTTGTAGGCGTCGTTGCACTTGTGGATGACGGTCTTCTGCACGTGGGGCACCTGCTCGGAGGGAATCTCCACGCCCAGGTCGCCACGGGCCACCATGATGCCGTCGGAGTGCTGAAGAATCTCGTCGAAGTTCTGGACGCCCATGGCGCTCTCGATCTTGGGGAAGATCAGCACGTTGCCGGCACCCATCTCCTTGCAGATGGTGCGGATGTCCTCCACGGCCTGGCCGTTGCGGATGAAGGAGGCGGCAATGGCATCAATGCCCAGCTCGCAGCCGAACATGATGTCGGCGCGGTCCTGGTCGGTGACGGAGGGCAGGGAGATGTCGACGTTGGGGACGTTGACGCCCTTGTGCTCGCCAAGCTCGCCGCCGTTGGTGCAGACGCAGTTGATGTCGGTACCCTCGACGGACTGGACCTCGAAGCCCAGCAGGCCGTCGTCGATGAGGATGACGGAGCCCGGCTCGACCTCGGAGGGAAGCTGCTTGTAGTCAAGGGAGAAGCGCTCGGAGGTGCCGATGACGTCGTCGTCCGTGGTGATGACCACGTTCTGGCCGGTGGTGAGGATGACCTTCTCGTGGTCCTTGAGCAGGCCGGTGCGAATCTCGGGGCCCTTGGTGTCGAGCATGATGGCGACCGTGGTGCCGAGCTCCTTGGCGATGCGGCGGACGCGGTCGATGTTGTTGCGGTGGTAGTCGTGGGAGCCATGCGAGAAGTTGAAGCGGGCGACGTTCATGCCGGACTTGATGAGTTCGCGAAGAACGTCATCGTCCTCGGTGGCCGGGCCCATGGTGCAGACAATCTTGGTCTTCTTCTGTTGGATCATGTTGTCTCCTTAATCAAAAGTGCCCGACAGTCGTGGAGCTGTCGGGCACCATTCGGCATTCAAGGCTCAAGGTGGAACAGTGCTGACCGCAATACACAAGTACTCATACCGTGAGCGGCACTATCTTACACCGTGAACGTAAAGTGAACGCAAGAACTATATAACGCGAAACAAAGTTACCAACAGAGACTAGCAGACGACCGAGCGGGCCACGAACTCCTCGCCCTTGTCGTAGGCGCGGGCGTTGTCCAGCGTGACGCGAGCGATCTCGCCGAGGGCTTCCTTGGTGAAGAAGGCCTGGTGGGAGGTCATGACGACGTTGGGGAAGGAGCACAGACGCGCGGTGACGGAGTGCATCATGATCTGGTCCTCGCGGTTCTGGTACACGTTGGCGTTCTCCTCCTCGTACACGTCGAGGCCGGCGGCGCCAATCTTGCCAGCGCGGATGCCGCGGATGAGGGCCTCGGTGTCAACCAGGCCACCACGGCCGGTGTTGACGAAGATGACGCCCTTCTTCATCTTGGCGATGGAGTCGTCGTTGATCATGTGGTAGCTCTCCTCGTTCAGGAAGGCGTGGAGAGAGATGAGGTCAGCGCGGCTGTACAGCTCGTCGTAGTCAACGTACTCGTCAACGACGTGCTCCTCGTCAACCAGCTTCTGGTTGGGATACAGGTCGGAGCCGAGGACGGTCATGCCGAAGCCCTTGCAGATGCGGCAGAGGGCTGCACCGATGCGGCCGGTGCCGATGATGCCGGCGGTCTTGCCGTGCAGGGTCTCACCAACGAGGCCGTCCAGCGAGAAGTCGTTCTCGCGAACGCGGATGTAGCCCTTGTGGATGCGGCGGTTGGCGCAGAGGGCGAGTGCCATGGCGTGCTCTGCGATGGCCTCGGGCGAGTAGGCCGGGACGCGGGTGACCTTGATGCCGAGGGCCTTGGCCATCTCGACGTCAACGGCGTCGAAGCCGGCGCAGCGCATGAGGACGAGCTTGACGCCGAAGCCGGCAAGAATCTCCAGCGTCATGGCGTGAACGTCGGCGTTCACGAAGGCGCAGATGGCGTCATAGCCACGGGCCAGGGCGGCGGTCATGGGGGTGAGGTTGGTCTCCGTGAAGTCAACCTGCAGATCGGGGTAATCCGGGAGCTCCCTGGAGAAGGAGTCCTTGTCATAACTAGCAGTTCCGTAGAAGAGGATCTTCATGTTTATCCTTTCTCGAGGTCTGCGCGGCCCATGCCGGGCAATCAACCCAATTGCCATGTATGATACCGCGCGGAAAATGCGCTTGGGGTGATGTTTTCCCCGAGCGTTGAATCCTCTGGCGAACGTAGAGTGGAGGGAACTTCCCTTACGCTGCGGTCGACGCAGGCGGTTTGCGGCTGTGACGCCATGTTTCCTCCGGCGCAAGGGGGAAAGGCGCGAAGGGATATTATTTCTTCCATGGGAAGAGTCGTGCAAGCATTGAGGCAGCTGCGAGCAAGGAGTCGGGTTCCATGGCCAAGCGCACGAGGAATGCCAGGCGTGCCACCAAGAGAAGGGGCGACAGGGCAACCGGTGGGGCCCAGACGGGACTGCCGGCACTCTCTACTCTGTCTGACCTGCCGACGTTTGACGAGCTGCACATGAGCGCGTCACAGAGGGACGCGTATGATGCCGACCTTCGCGCATTGGAGTCCGAGGGCGTTGACGTGGCGGAGGTTGAGCCCGCCTGCGTGGTGAGGCTCGACAGGTACTTCCCGGCGCTCGTGGCCGCCTCGGGCGTGACTAGGGCGGAGTTCTCGTTTCGCTTCGGCGTCGTGAGGGAGCCCTCGGCCGCCGTCGGCGACTGGGTGGTGCTGCGCCGGCCGGCAGACCATGACATGGGCGTCATCGAGTTCGTGCTGCCGCGAGAGAGCGACGTTGCGCGCTGGAAGGGCGGCGCACGCGGAAAGAAGCAGACGCTGGCGGCAAACGTGCAGACGGTGCTGGTCGCGCAGGCCCTGGGAGGCTGGCCCATTGACTGCGATCGCATTGCGCGCTCGGCGGTGATTGCGGCGGACTGCAACGCGCGCGTGGCCGTGGTGCTAACCAAGGCGGACCGCGCTGGGGCGGAGCTCCTGGCGCGCGACATTGAGCTTGTGCGCCAGGTTGTGGGCAACGTGCCCATTGCCGTGACGGCGGCGGGTTCTGGCATCACGTGCGACGGGGAGGGCGCGGACCTCGCGCGCGTGGCCGCGGCCCATGGCGCCGCCTGGGGAAACGCGGGCGTGCGGGCGCTGGTGCCCCAGGGAAGCGTGGCCATAGTGCTGGGCGAGTCCGGTGCGGGCAAGTCCACGCTGCTCAACGCCCTGCTGGGTCACCAGGCTCTGGAGACGGGTGCCGTTCGCGAGACGGACGATTCCGGCCGTCACACGACGGTGGCACGTCGCATGGTGACGCTGCCCGGTGCCGGGGTCATCGTGGACGAGCCCGGCCTGCGGAGCCTTCCGCTGGTGGGGCACGAGCGCGGTCTTGCCAAGGTCTTCCCCGAGATTGCGGAGGCCGCCACCACCTGCCGCTTCCGTGACTGCACCCACACCCACGAGCCCGGCTGCGGCGTGAGGGACGCCTTCGCCGATGGTGCCTTCCCCAAGGAGCGCCTTGATGCCTACCTCGCCCTTGCGGCGGAGATGCGCGCGAGCGCGGAGACGCTCGATCCCGACGTGGTGATATAGCAATACTGACGGACCCCGCGCACGGCGGGGGTACCTACCGTTCGCCGGATTGACCAATACGGGGACAAGACTCGTCCCCCAGGTGACGCTTGCGCCAGAGCTGCGCCAAGGCGGCGTTGCGCCTTCTACCTGCAAGTTATCTGCCTGCTCGCGGCTCGACAATCCGCGGATGGGGCTTCCGAGAGGCCCACGGCGGTCCAAAATCCTCCCTACCGCAGCGCGGAATGCGGGTGGAAGGGGAGGTCGAGATGTCGCTCAGGTTCAGGATTCTGCTTTCGGGCTCGTTTGCACTGCTCGCAGTCATGCTCTGCGCCCTGTACGGGGCGCACGTTCGGGACGAGGCCGAGCGTGCGCGCAACGAGGCAATGCAGCGCTATGGCGGCGAGGTGGTGAACCTCGTCGTAGCGAAGCAGACGCTCGAGGCAGGTGACGTCGTCGACCAGGCGAACGTGGAGTCGCGGGACTGGCTGGCGGATCTTGCGCCCGAGGGTGCCGTCACGAGCATGGATGCGGCGGTAGGCCGCGAGGTGACGGTCGCGACGCCTGCGGGCGCTCCCGTGACGGAGCTGACGTTTCGCGATGTGGGGCAGATGGCGGAGGTCCCGTCCGGCCATGTTGCCGTGACGGTGCCCATCACGGACAAGCTGGGCATCTCTGCTTCCGTGGCGGTTGGGTCCCATGTGGTCGCGTACCGGGCGGCGGAAGGCGGGTCAGAGCTCCTGGGCGCCGACATCACCGTGCTTTCGTCCCCCGGTGCGGACGCGAGCGCAATCTCGCAGGGAAACCTGACCATAGCCGTCGCGCCCGATGCCGTCTCTAAGGTGTTGACGGCCAGCACGGCGGGCGACCTGCGCCTGGTTGTGCCTGCGGACGACGTTGAGGGTCTTGGCGAGTCCGACCAGTCCGCCCCTCCCGAAGTGGAGTCCCAGCCCTCGGGTGACGAGGGAACTGCGGAGGGAGCCGACGAGGCGGCTGCCCAGGTGGTACCCACGGATTGACGTTCTTCGAATGTATTGGAAGCGCTGCGAGGGGAGTTGGAATGGATGACAAGTGGCTTGGCTTTGCTCCGGAACCTTCAAGGGGCCAGGTTCTGAGCGCCCTGAGGGGCATCAACAAGTCTGCGAGCGTCTCGTTTGTACGCGATCCTGCGGAGCTGCGGTCCATGGCGGCACGCTACGGCCTCCCGGTGATCCTGGGCTTTGCGGACGAGGGGGTGTCGGACGTGAACCTGGCGGCAGCGATCGCCCACGACGGGTCCTCCCCGCGGGTCGTACTGGTCTGTCGCAACGCATCCGGCTCGCTCAAGTCTCGCGCGCACCAGGCGGGGGTTTCGGAGGTGCTGGACGTGGCGCTCTCGTCCGAGGCCGCTCCCGTCGCTGGCGCGCATGAAAAGGCTGGTGAGGTCCCGCCCCGCGCGCCGGCAACGGGAGCGGCGGAAAGGGGCGCTTCGGGACCGGTGCTGCGGCCGAGCTCGCTGCCCGTGGGTGGCGTCGTGGACGAGGTTCCGTTCTCGCTCTCGGTGCCCAAGGAGATAGCGTCCGTGCCGGCGGTGCGTGTGCCGAAGAGGCCCGTGTCCCCACCGGGCAAGGAGCGTGCCCCGCTGCTGACGTTCGTCTCTGGCAGGGGCGGGGTCGGGAAGACGACCCTTGTGGCGACTGCCGCGGCAATAGCATCCTCGTGGGGCATGAAGGTCTCCCTGTGCGACCTGGACCTCTCGTGCGGAAACCTGTACAGCAGGTTTGGCCTTGCCGGACCAGCGGACCTTTCCCAGCTTGGCGGGGTGCAGGAGGACGTTGCCAAGACCGTCGACCTGCTTGGGGTCTCCGCGATGGACTCGGTGCGCCTGTGGGGGTCGTGCGACCGGCCCGAGATGGCCGAGGTCGTGATGCCCGAGGTGGGCACGCTCCTGGGGGAGCTTGCCGCCACGTCCGACCTCGTGCTGGTGGACACCTCCCCGACCTTCACCGATGCCGTGGCGCAGTCCGCCCAGATGTGCGACCGGCTGCTGCTGGTGACGGATGGGGGCGTGGGATCCGCGGTGGCGTTGGCACGCCTCGGGTCCCTGGCGGTGAGGCTGGGCGTCGCGCGCACGCGCATCGTTCGCATCTCCAACCGATGCGACCCGAAGGGCAGGGACGACATCGAGTTCTCCCGTGCCGACGTGGGTCTGGAGACCGCGCGGAACTTCCGCGTGGTGGATGGCGGCGAGGAGGTTGGGGAGCTTGCCGCGGCGGGGAAGATTCCAGCGCTTGCGGAGATGGAGGGCGACTTCGTGACGTCGCTTGCCTCGGCACTGGCGCAGGTGCTGGCCGAGATGGGCCGCCTGCCGGACTGCGAGGCCGCGGCGAAGGCGTGCGAGGCCTCCAAGCCAAGGAAGCGCTGGGCCTTCGGAAAGAGGAAGGAGGCAGTCTGATGTCGGTTCTTGAACGCGTGCGTGCTCAGGGCGAGGTGTCCGATGCCGGCAACAAGCTCATGCGCGAGAAGCGCGAGCGCCTGAAGCGTGACCTGGTCGAGAGGCTGGGCCTCTCGGCGGTCGCAACCGTGGTTGCCTCCGGGGACATTGACCGTGCGCGTGGCGAGCTCGCCGTGTCGTGCCAGGCGATCCTCAACACCCAGGGCTACGAGGGGCTGAGCGAGTCGGACCGCGCCGAGCTGGTGCGTCAGGTGCTTGACGAGGTGTGCGGGCTTGGCCCCCTGCAGCCGCTGCTGGAAGACGAGACCATCAGCGAGGTGATGGTGAACGGCTGTGACCACCTCTTCTTCGAGCGGGACGGGGAGATTCACGAGGCGGAGACGGTTTTCGACTCGCCCGAGCAGATCATGATGGTCATCGACCGCATCCTGGCACCGCTGGGGCGGCGCCTGGACAAGTCCAGCCCCATAGTGAACGCTCGCCTGGCGAACGGGGACCGAGTGAACGCCGTGGCAGCGCCCATAGCCATAGACGGTCCCGCAGTCACCATACGCAAGTTCTCGAACCGCATAACCTCCCTTGACCGGCTGGTCGAGATGGGGTCCCTTCCGGCGTGGTACGCCCAGCTCCTGCGATGGGCGGTCGCGCTGCGGCAGGACATAGCGGTGGCGGGTGGTACCGGTTCGGGTAAGACGACCCTTCTGAACGCCCTCTCGTGCGAGATCGGCCTTGGGGACCGCATAGTGACCATCGAGGACTCCGCAGAGCTGAGGTTCGACTCCCACCCGGACGTGGTCCGCCTGGAGGCGAGGGACGCCTCCATCGAGGGTACGGGCGCGGTGACCATACGAGAGCTGGTGAAGAACGCGCTTCGCATGAGGCCGGACCGAATCGTGGTGGGGGAGGTTCGCGGTGGCGAGGCAATAGACATGCTCCAGGCCATGAACACGGGCCACGACGGATCGCTGACCACCCTGCACGCGGGAACGGCTCAGGAGGCCGTGCTGCGGTTGGTGCTCATGGCCAGGTTCGGCATGGATCTGCCCACGGACATCATCGAGGAGCAGATCGCGACGGCGCTCGACTTCATCGTGATGTCGCGGCGCATGCCCGATGGGTCGCGCTGCATCACGTCGCTCTCCGCCGTTTCCCGCAAGGAGGCGGGCGGAGTGCTTCTGCGGGAGGTCGTCTCGTTCGACGAGGTGAACCGGCTCTGGCATCTGGAGTGGGAGCCCGAGTTCGTGGACCTTGCGGTACGGGAGGGCGTGGTAAGCACCGAGGAGGTGAGCGCATGGAGGGCCTGCTGCTCGTGACGGTTGCCCTGTTGGGTGGCCTCTCTGCGTTCGTGCTGGTGGGTGGCATGGATGCGTTTGTGGGAACCAGGAGGTCGATCCTGCTGTCCAAGCTGCTGACGAGGGGACGGAAGGCCGTTGCCGCCCTTTCGCGGCGAAGGGCCGTCAGGTGGTTGCTTGGAAAACGTGCGTGGGGGACCCTTGCGGCTGAGGTTGCCACCAGGGCAGAGGGCATGCCTGGTGGCGGGCTGTCGGCCGAGGAGGTGGCCGTCCTCTACCTTGTGGCGCTGGGTTGCGCGGGGCTGCTTGGGTTGTGCCTCTCGCGTTCGGTGGTCGGGGCGTTTGCTCTCGTCGGGTGCTGCGTGATTGCGGTCCCCCTGGTGCAGGGCTCGCGCGAGCGTGGCCGCAAACGGGAGCTTGCGGACGAGATGCCTGGCATCTTCAGGACGCTCGCGGTGGCCTTGGGCTCGGGGCAGACCCTGACGCAGGCGATCGAGTACGTCGGGACGCACGAGCGGGGGCCTGCGGCGAACGGCTTCGCGCGCGCATCGCTCAGGCTCAGGTGTGGGGTGCCGGCGGACGATGCCCTCACGGACCTGTCCAGGGAGCTGGATGCGCCCGGAATAGGGCTCATCGTGACGGCGCTCCTGATCTCCCAAAGGACGGGCAGCCCCCTTGGCGACCTCTTCCAGCGCTCGGCGAAGCTGGTCGAGCAGCAGGGGGAGTTCGAACGGACGCTCTCTGTGAAGACGGCCCAGGTCAGGCTCTCGGTCAGGATCGTGTGCCTGCTGCCCCTGCTTCTGGTTGCCGTGCTGTCGCTCATATCCCCGGACTTCCAGCAGGGGCTGGGCACGGTGCCGGGGACCGTCAGCGTCCTGGTTGCCCTGCTCATGGACGGGACGGCACTTCTCATCATCAGGCGCTTGCTCCAGGGGGTGATCTGAAATGGACGCGGAGCTCCTGGCCTGCTGCCTGGCGGCAGGGGCGTGCGCCTTTGGCGGGGCGTACGAGGCAACGGGTGGGAATGCCCGGCGGGGGTCGCGAACCGTGGGGACGCGTGTGGACGTTGGCGCAGTGCTTGCTGGCCTGCCCGCGCTTGGGTGGGCGCAGGGACGGGAGCGGGAGCGCGCCCTCCAGCTGTGCGTGCTTCAGCAGATGCCGGCGTTTCTCGACATCGTGACGCTTGGCCTTGCCGCGGGCCTCTCGTTTGACGCTTCGCTGGAGCTGTATTGCACGAGGTACGACACCGAGCTTGCGCGGGAGTTCAGGGACGCACTGCTCTCCTGGCGCATTGGGTCAACCACCCGTGCCGAGGCCCTAATGCAGATGGGGGACCGGTTGGGGGTTCCTGCGCTGAATCGCTTTGCCTCTGCGGTGACGGAGGCCCTTGCCTTTGGGTCGCCGCTCGCTCAGGCACTGGAGCAGCAGGCGCAGGTGATCAGGGACGAACGGCGGGCTCAGGTGGAGGAGGAGATAGAGAAGGTGCCCGTCAAGATGCTGATTCCGTTGGGGACGCTGATAGTCCCGGCGATGCTGCTTGCGATCTTGGGCCCGCTGCTTGGCTCGGCGCTCGTGTTCGGGTGAGGCGGACTTGGTGTCATGTGGGTGCAGAAGGAGGAGGACGGAGAGATGACTGGGAAGACTTCGGAAAAGCTGACGGTGCTGGCAAGGCGAATGGTGCGTGGCGAGGTTGGCCAGGGCACGACGGAGTACGCGATTCTGGTCGGTGTGCTAGTTGTCATTGCCATAACGGCGATCCTGCTGTTCAGGGGCCGTGTGCAGGAGCTCTGGCAGGCCATCGCCGACGGCATCAACTCCCTGTAGGTGTTGCGGATGAAGGCGCCCGGCCGGCGCCCCCTCGCCGTGGCCGCCCTGGCTGTGATCGGCGTCGTGCTGGCACTCGTCCTCGCGTGGCAGGTGCCTCAGGCCCCGTTCCCGAAGGGTGGGGATGCCGAGCCTGCGAGTGGCTCCTCAGCCAGCTTGGGCAAGGGCCCTGGCGCCGATTCCGCGGAAGGGTCCGACAAGGGCCCCTGGGGGTCAGTTGCTGCGGAAGGTGCTGGTAACGCCCAGGTGGATGGGGCGGAAGTCACCAGCTACCGGAGCGGACTCGACCTTCGGGGGCAGTCGTCGGAACTGCTCAGGGGGTATCGGGACGCTGGTTCTTGCCTGCTCAGGGAGGCCGGCTACCTTGACCTCGTGGGCAATGCGTGGGGATGCGTGGTCCAAGGGCCCACATGGGTGGATGTGTGCGTGGTCACGGCGCGTGAGGACGGTGGGAGTGACGTGCGCATCGTTCACATGCGCTCCGACGAATGGGAGGACGTTTATGAGGGCCAGTGAGGCAAGTGTGGGGGTGTCGGGACGTGGAAGCGTGCGGAGTCGGTGGGGGAAGCGGTGGGCGGGGCGCCGGGATTCCGGGCAGTCTAGCGTCGAGTACGCAATCGTGCTCCTCGCGTTCCTCTCCACAATCGTGGCGATGGGCGTGGTGTGGCATGAGGTGCGTGACGGGGCGCTGTTGGAGGTCGCGCGTTCTGCGGCGTCCCACAGCCTTGCGGACGGAATCACGATTGGACTCATGCAGGACATCGCGACGTTCTGAGGGTTGCCTGGCAGCGCGACGATGCCGAGGCCAAGCGACCGTGGAGGCCGCCGTGCTCATTCCCACGGTGATGCTCCTGCTTGGCCTCCTCATGCAGCCGATCTGCCTTCTGTACACGAGGGCGGTGATGTCCTCGGCTGCGGCAGAGACGGCTCGGGCGGCACTGACGGCGCAGTCCCTGGACGACTGCAGGAAGTATGCCCTTCGGCGCCTGGATGCCGTGCCAGAGGCCTCCCTCTTCCACGTTGGGGGGAGGGAGGACTGGCAGGTGCAGGTGGAGAGGGGATCTGACGGCAAGTCCGTGACCGTTGGCCTCTCTGGACACGTGCGGCCCCTTCCCTTGCTGGGGGTCGCCGTCTCCCTGCTGGGCGAACGCGACCAGACGGGCGTGGTCCTGCGGGCGAAGGTTACGGAACGTTTGAGACCGGATTGGGTGAGTGGTGCATATGGGAGCTGGGTCGGGGTCTGGAAGTGACGGGCGCCATGCGCGACTGGGGCTGTCGCTCTTCGTTCGCGACGACGGCGGATACACGACGATTGCGGTTGCGACGGCGCTGCTGGTCAGCATCACGCTCACGTTCAGCATCGCAACCGCAGAATGGACGCTCGCGAGGTCCGCCGACGTGCAGACCGTCGCGGACGCGGCCGCAATGGCGGGAGCCAATTCCGTTGCCGCGTTCGCCACCATAGCGCAGGTGCTCGATGCCTGCGTGCTGAGCATGGGCATAGTGGGCGTGCTCGTGTTCGGCGTGGGGCTGGTGGTCGCCTGCATTCCGGGTGCGAGGGCCCTGGGTGCCAAGGTGGGTGATGCGGGCAAGAAGATCCTGGACTCTAGGAAGCGATTTGCGAAGAGTGCCGGGGAGGGGCTGCGCAAGCTGGAGAAGACCCTCCCCGCGGTGATCGTGGCCAACTCCGGCTCCGTCATCATGGCCAACAGCCAGTCTGGCATCTCGTACCTTGGCTGCGCCATCCCCTTCCCCCAGGAGTCCAAGAGCGACTACTCCTCCCTGGAGCAGAGCGTGGAGGCCGACGAGATGGAGGAGACCGCCGAGAAGCTGCGTGACGCCACGGACCGCATGGAGGCGGCCAAGAAGCGTGCGGATGCGGCGCGGGAGAGGGGCTGGAGGGCGGATTGCGTTGACGACCCGATGTGCCTGCGAAGCCGTGCGGCGACCCTGGCCGGTCTCGGCGGTGTCTCCAACCCCCACTACTCCGCGGCGGAGCTGTGGAACTTCGGGGTGCCCCTGAGGAGGTCGCGGGCCTACTACGCAAGGCGGATTGCGAGGGAAAGGCCGGACAGCTCTGGGATAGAGGAGGTGACCGATTCATGCTCCCGAAGGGCGTTCTACGAGTTCGCCCTGGGCGAGGTGAACTCGGGCTGGTATCGCGAGGCGCCGGACGAGACCGTTGACCTCGAGCTCCCTGAGCTCCCGAAGAACACCGCAGAGGCGCGGGGCACGTCACTCTACACGGACATCTCGTGGCCGTGCACGTCCGAAGAGACGGGAGTGGTGCTCCACTCGACGCTCTCCTGCCCTGGGGCCCTGGGACCCTACGTGGGGATGGCGTCGCTTGCGGACGTCGACTCCGGCGGCGTCGGCCTGTGCGCGGAGTGCCGCATGAGCATGGGTGACGTGGGCCGGGTGGCCGCCATCTCCACGCGGGCCGACAACGGATACGAGTACTACTGGCAGATCGTGGTCGAGGCGTCGCGCGACTACGAGGTCGCGAGGAACGAGCAGGCCGCCGCCAAGAAGGAGATGAGCGAGCTCGCGGACAAGGGTGCGAGCGCGTTCGAGCGCGCCTTGGAGCAGCTGGCGGTGGCCCGCCCGAGGCTGTGCCCGCCGGGTGCCTGGGGCTGCGTCGCCGTCGTGGGCAGGCAGTCGGGCTCGGCGACTCCCTCCGAGCTCAGCAACTCCTTTCTGGCGGGGAGCGACCTGCCGGCGGGCGCTGCCATCTCCGCCGCGGCACTCGCCCCGGATGACGCGACGGACGGCAACGACGTGCTCTCCCACCTGTTCGATGGCATCACGGGCGAGAGGGGCTTCTCGGTGGGAGGTCTCCTGGGAGGAATCACGGGGGCGTGGGGCAGGGCGCTGGTCTCGTATGGTTCCGCCTACGACTCGGTGTCCGGTGCTGCCAAGGACCTCTTGGGGAAGATCGATGGGGTGTTCGGCGGAACGGTTGGGTCCAAGCTCTCGAAGAAGATAGGGGGAATCGTGGACAAGGCGGGGTTCAAGCCAGCGGACATGCGCATGAGGAAGCCGGTGCTGGTCAACACCCAGGAGGTCTTCGGAAAGGCCGGTCTCAGCGGGACTGCGAAGGCGCGAAGCATGGTCCAGTCGCTTCCGGACCACGGGACGTCGCTCGAGGTTGCGCGGGCGATGGGGCTTTGGGCGTACGACCAGGTCAAGGACAGGAAGTTCACCATAGCTGAGCTGGCCATTCCGGGAACCGACGTCACGATTCCCCTGACCATAGACCTTGCCACCCTGGCAAAGCTGGGCGGGTTGACATGATGCCGGCGGGACGGGAATGCCGCGGCCAGATGACGGTGGAGCTCGCCGTGCTTGTGCCGGTGACCATCGTAGTGGCCCTCATCGTGTTCAACCTGGGTCGGTTCATCGGGCTGTGCGTGCAGTTCGACCGCGTCTCCATGGACGCGGTGCTTGCGGCGGGAGTCTCTCCCTCGGGCGCCCAGACAAGGCCGACGGCGACGCATGACGTGCAGGCGAACATCCAGGAGGCCATGGGGACGAGCGCCTGCAAGGTGAGCGTCTCCGCCTCCGAGGTCTCCGGCTCTTCTGGTGATGCGACCTTCACGCTCTCGCCCTTCCTCACTCGGTTCGATTGCGTGATGGAGTACAGGCCGTGGCCGCGGTCCTTCGTGCTCGTGGGCGTGCCGTTCACCCCACCGGGGCTGCTTCGGCACGAGAGGTCGATTGTGGTCGACAGGTACAGACCAGGGGTGGTGATGTAGTTGAGTAACGAGAAACACGTCGAGATCGGCTGCACGGGAAATGAGCGCATCAGGTTCAGGGTGTTGCGGAGCTGGAGGTCGCGCCTGAGAGGCCTGTTGGGAACCAGTGCCCAGGCAGAGCCCGTGGTGCTTATGAACTGCTGGTCAATTCACACGTTCGGGATGCACTACCCAATAGACGTCGCGCTTGTTGGCGCGGACGGCAGCGTACTCGCCTCCGTGCGGGGCGTGCCGCCAGGGAGGGTCATCTCGGAGCGCCGCGCTTGCCTCGCCTTCGAGCGCCCGGCATCCGAACGCAGGTGGATAGGCGCGGGCGAACAGCTGAAGGTGGACGCCCTGTGGCGGAGAGGACGTGAGCGCATATGCAAGTAGCATCTACAACCGGAGCCATGGAGACCAAGACCTGCCCCCGCTGCGGACAGGTGCTATTCTCCGATATGGACGTCTGCTACGGCTGCCTGTACGACTTCAGGCGCTGCGCCGGTAGGGAGAGTGACGGGACTGGCAGGCGGGAACCTCCTCTGCCTGCCGGCAGTGCTCCCGTGCGCGGACAGGAAGGCCCGGCGTTGGTCCCGGCACCTTCGCAAGCAAGCTCCGGTGGACCAGGCCCAAGCGACGGAACGGTCACCCTGCGAGACATTCCTCCCATTCCCATGGACATTCCCCGTACGCGCGTGCAGACCTTCACGGACGATGACCTCATGTCCGTACCCACCACCGTGCTGAACGTGTCGGAGGACCACGGAGGGCTCGGCCTGCGCGTGCGGTCCGAAGACATGGAGGTGACGATTCCACTTCCTGAGGATGGTCTCCTGATCGGGCGGGGGAACGTCTGCGACGTGATCTTGCACTCCAGGGCAGTCTCGAGGCACCACGTGCGCATTGTGCCGCAGGGGAACGGCGCTGTCGTCCGCGATTGCGGCGCTACCAACCTCGCCATCCTGAACGGATCCAAGGTAGCCGACTCGGTCCGCATGGGCGTGGGCGAGACGCTGGACGTTTGCGGCACGTACTTCACGCTTCTGGACGGTTATTGGAGGTAAGAGAGGGGTGCCACCGTTATGACGGTGGCACCCCGGTTTGGCGTGACTGTTGTTAAGGCAGCCCCAAGAATGTGTCCTACATGGGAAGGGTGGTCTGAGCGGTGTAGACGCGGGCCTGGTACTTGTTGTCGAGGTCGAACAGGCCCTGCGGGGTGGAGCCGAACAGCTTGTAGTCAGAGATGAGGTCCTTGGCGTTGGTCTCCTCCTCGCCCTGCTCCTTCACGAACCAGTCCAGCAGCTGCATGGTGCGGAAGTCGTGGATGGCATAGGCGGCGGCGTAGCAGTCGTTGATGAGGCTGGTGACGTACTGCTCGTGCTCGTAGCCTGCCTCAAGGGGCTCAAGGTCGTTCTGGAAGACCTTGTCCGGCTTGTCGATGGCCTCCATGGTGGGAGTGAAGTCGTTGTCCAGCAGGTAGCGGCGCAGGATCATGGCGTGGTCCGTCTCCTCCTGGACCTGGATCATGTACCAGTTGGCGTAGCCCTTGAGGCCGCGCTCCTCGTAGTAGTCGGCGAAGGTGAGGTACAGGTATGCGGAGTAAAGCTCCTTGTTAATCTGGTTGTTGAGTGCGCTGGTAACTGTGGCGTCGAGTGCCATGGAAATCCCTCTTTCTGCTCCCATTGGAGCGATTGTTATGGTTGCCGAAGAACACGGCACACCATGGGGTATACCCATTCGCTCTGATATCCTTGCGGCAGCGCCCGTTGTTTTCGTCGTGAACGGAGTGATCCAATGCGTCATTCAAGGGGAACCGTCGCCTGCGTCTCGTTCGGCCGAGTCTTGCTCTTTTGCGTGACCCTCGGACTGATTCTCGCATTGCCGGTGGTCGCACGCGCGGACTATAGCATCGATCAGGTAGACATTGATGCCACCTTGGCATCTGATGGTTCCCTCTCGGTCAGCGAGACGAGGACCTTCGACTTCGATGATTCCTACAACGGCGTCTACTGGAAGATTCCCACTGGTGCGACGTCTGACGGCAGGACGATCACGACGACCATCGACTCCGTTGGCATGGAGGTGAACGGGGACTTCGTTCCCTTCACGCAGACAGATGATGCCTACAACGGCATGGATGGCGTCTATGAGGTCTTTGACTATGGCAGCTACCTTGAGGTGAAGCTCTACCACCCCGTGGATGACGAATCTGCGAGCTACGTCGTCCGCTACACGGACACGAACCTTGCCGTGCGCTGGACCGACGTGGGCGAGTTGTACTGGAAGTTCGTCTCTGACGGGTGGGACGTCGAGTCGCGGGACGTGACGTGCACGGTTCACCTTCCCATTCCCAGCGGGGCAGACGTTCTGCACGACGGAAGCTCAGACGCAAACGTGCGCGCGTGGGGTCATGGTCCCCTGGATGCCGAGCTCTGGTTTGACGACGAAGACAACGTGGTCTACAACGTGCCCGGTGTCGGCTCGGACGAATTTGCCGAGGCGCGCATCGTGTTTCCATCCGAATGGCTGAGCGCTGCGACCACCCAGGGTGGCAACGAGCTCAAGTCAATCTTGTCCGAGGAGAACGCATGGGCCGAGGAGGCGAACGCTCGTCGTGAGCGGGCGCGCGCAATCGGCGCCGGCATAGGCGGCGTAGGCGCTTTCCTTGCGCTTTTCTCAACCGTATGGGCGTTCGTGAAGAGGGGTGCCTACAAGAGGGGGCACAAGCCTCAGTTTGATGACAAGTACTTCCGTGACGTCCCGTCCGATGACCATCCGGCGGTGCTTGGTGCCCTCCTGAACGACGGCCATCCCACCGACCAATGTTTCACGGCAAGTCTCATGAGGCTGACTGACATGGGTGCCATGGACCTGGATCTTGTGAAATACGCAGACAAGGGATTCTTTGGCCGTGAGAAGGAGAAGCAGGACTATCGCCTGACGCGCAAAGTAAACAAGATTGGCGCGGACGGGAAGAAGCGGCCCAAGGGTGCCGCAGTTGATGACAAGACCCTCTACTTCGTCTTCGACCGCGTGGGCAAGCTCTCGGGCAAGGACAAGGGCGGCCGCGACTCGGAGGGCCTTCCCACCAACGCGGATACGGTCTATTTTGCGGAGTTCGAGCGTGCGGCAAAGGAACACCCCTCTGCCTACAGCAAGGCGTGGGATAGCTGGGTTCACCTGGTTGAGGGCCAGTGCGAAAGCAGGAACTTCTTCATCGATGCGCAGAAGTCTGGCAGGAACCAGGTTTTGGGCTTGGGGATGGCGGATGTCATTGCGGCAATCGCCGTGTTCTTCGGAATCCCTTTTGGGGTGCTTCCTGCTCTCATTGGTTTCGCGGTTCTCTTCATATTGGTTGTCGCCTCCGTCGTGTCTTTTGTGCTAGCGTCTCGGATGAAGCCGCTTTCGCGTGAGGCCATCGAGCTGACTGCCAAGCTCAAGGCGCTGAAGGCCTGGCTCAAGGACTTCACCCGACTTGAGGAGGCATGGCCGCGTGACGTGGTGCTGTGGAACAAGCTGCTGGTCATGGCCGTTGTCTTGGATGTTGCCGACGAGGTCATCGACCAGCTGAAGGTCAAGGCGCCGGAGATCCTTGCCGACTCCTACATGGGTCCCGTCTACGGTTGGTACTACATGGGTGGCCCGGGCATGCACGGCAGCCCCATGAAGAGTCTGAACACTGCGACTGCATCTGCGCACCAGGTGTCGAGCGCGGCGCTTGCCGAATCGTCGTCTAGCTCTGGCGGTGGCGGGGGCGGCGGATTCTCTGGCGGTGGAGGAGGCGGCTTCGGCGGCGGAGGCGGCGGTGGCGCCTTCTAGCCACGGTGCCTGCTGACTACGCCGGCTTTTTCGGAAGGAGGCGTCTGGCTCTGGCGCCAGGCATTGCGCGTTGCACGGCAAACCAGGGCCCGCGGTTCACATGGAGCCGCGGGCCCTTCTTACTGGGTCCATTTTGTGCGTTGAAAGCATGTGCCGTGAGCTTGTGTTGCACAAATGTGCTGCACGCCGTGTTGAACGTTTTGCACAAGAAAAACCCTCCCCTACGTTTCCGCAGGTAGAGGGCCATTCCTTACATGGTGGCGGGGAAGGGAATCGAACCCCTGACACGGGGATTTTCAGTCCCCTGCTCTACCAACTGAGCTACCCAGCCGATGTGCTCGCTTGCGAGCTCGTTTATAATACCAAACCACGAGCGGCCGTCAACAACTTTCTTCGAGAAATTTGAGAAGCGCTTGAGCCCCTGGGGCTGGCGGCCCTCCAATCAGCTTCAACGACCACGCTCATTTCAGCCAGAAGGTCACCCCGTCGTCGGCAAACTCCAGCTCGGTTCGTAGCCGCGCGAAGTGCGCGCGTGTGACGTCACGCACCGCGGCAAGGTCGCAAGCATCTTCCAGTGGCTCCAGCCACAGCGTCTGCTTGCCTCAAGCGTCGCGCAAGTGAACCTTGCAGTGCAGGTCCGAGGCAGCAAGCCGCTTGTTCATGTCTACGACGTCACCGATGGATGCAATCTTCATGCGTGGCTCCTCTCGCGTGCCCAGGCGAAGTAATACTGCTGTTGTATTCCGCCATAGGTCGGGTCCCAGGCTACGTTCTCGCGCGACTCAACCTTCTTGATCCATGTGTCGCGAGGCACCGCGTCCAGGTATCCCAAACCGAACAGGCAGACGCAGTTGGCCACCTTGGGGCCGACGCCCGGCAGGCTCTGCAGCTCAAGCAGCTGCTCTTCCAAGGCCACCGGGCGGCTACCCAAAGAGCTGGGCCGCCACGCCGTGCACCGCTGGGCAATGCCTTGCAGGTAGGGGAGGCGGTACCCCAACCTGAGCGCATTCGCGAAGCCGTCGTCCGAAAGCTGCCGGGCAAGCTGGGCCGGCTGCGGGACGCAACCGCCCCCGGCTGCCATGAGGGCATCCATCGCGTGCTGGATGCGGGGGATGTTCGAGTTCTGGGATATGGCGAAGCTGACCAGCGTGTCCCACCAGTCCTGTGCCAGCACGCGGATTCCCGCGGAGGCCGCCCACACCTCATGGGGCAGGGAGAGCCCTCCCAGGATTGCGCCGTAATCGGCATCTAGCGCGAAGTAGTGCTCCCAATAGGGGGCGTCTTCCTGTGGCAGGGCACCCCCGTCTGCGTCCAGCAGGGCAAGCGTGCCGCCAGACTGTCCCACGCGGCACCGCCTCTGTCCCGACGACACCAGGTAGCCCGTGCCCCAGCCGGACGAAGCCGGCTCGAGCGGCCTCCACGTGAAGACCTGGCCGGAGCGAAAGATCGCGTCCAGGTCGAAGTCGTGAGCTTCCCTCAGTATTCCCACTCGTACCTCGCAACGAACTCCTGCTCCTCGGGGACGAGGGGGATGTCCTCACGCTCGCTGATCTGGTATTGGATGGGGTGGGAGCGGTACTCGTCGGCGAAGAGGCCAAAGTAGTCACAAATCTGCGGGTCCGTGCCCTGCAGCTCCATCTCCACGCTGCCGTCGGACTTGTTTTCCACCCAGCCGGTGCAGCCGACCTCGGTTGCCACCTTGCGTGCGTTCCAGCGGAAGCCCACGGCCTGCACCTGTCCCACGAAGCGCAGGTGCAGCCTGCGCCTCTTGCCGCCGTCGTCAGGCGTCGAGACGCGCTTGTATGGCTCGGGCTCCTGGACGTTGCCCTTGCTCCTGCCAAAACCCCACTTGCCAAAGTGAAACATGGGACCTCCTCGGACGCGCCCCGTGGAGCGCCTCCTACCGTCGTGCACCCCTACAATAGTCGCATTCCCCCACGGGCGGAAGTTTGCACGGCGTTTCGCTGAAGATACCGATATGGCGCAAACATGCCCAGCGGCGCAGGGTAGGATTAGAAGATACACGCTTGTCTCAACCTCAGGAGGGGTCATGGGCTGGACCAGAAGAGAGTTTCTTGCACTCGCATCTGCCGGGACGGTTGCGGGCCTTGCCGCATGCTCCGTGCCTCAGCAGAGCCAAGAGCAGCCGGCTGGCAGCGGTTCTTCGGGGTCCAGCGCGGAGGAACCCAAGTCCGACGTGGTCCTCAAGGAGTTTGAGGACCTTGCGCTGGACATGAGCGCATGGAAGTACGACAAGGAGCACGAGGTCTACTACCAGCTTGGCGTTCCCTACTGCCTGAAGCCGGGCTCGGCATCCCTGGAGTCCCTGGCCATCTTCGTGCCGGGCGCCTACTTCAAGGCGGAGGAGAAGGGCGACACGTACGCCTGCACCATCGACACGGAGGCAACCGTCGGCAACTTCACCCCGGCTACGGCGCCTGTCGTCATGCCCATCAACTCCGGTACCCTGTCCGCGCAGAACTGCCCCACGTCCTACGGCTACAAGGGCCTGGGAACGTACCTGGACGCGGGCTTCGTCTACGTGTACGCGGGCTTCCGCGGGCGCAGCGCGGGCTTTGAGTCCGACAGCAAGGAGATCATCTCTGGCGGCGCGCCTTGGCCCGTGGTGGACCTGAAGGCTGCCGTCCGCTTCCTGCGCTACAACAAGGATTCCCTGCCGTGCGACACCTCGCGCGTGTTCTCGTTTGGCTTCAGCATGGGTGGCGGCATCGCTGCGGTGCTGGGATCCTCCGGTGACTCCGAGCTCTACACGCCCTACCTGGAGCAGATTGGTGCCATCACGCACGACGGTACCAATGGTGACCCCATCTCCGATGCCATCTTCGGGTCCGCGTCCTGGTGCCCCATCACCTCGTTCGACACCGCGGACGCGGCGTACGAGTGGCAGATGGGCCAGTACTCCACGGACGGCACGCGTGCGGACGGCCAGTGGACGCAGCTGCTCTCGCGCGACCTTGCCGCCGCCTACGCGGCGAGCGTCAACAGCCTTGACCTGCGTGACTCTGATGACAACGCCCTCACCCTGGACGAGACCTCGGGGGAGATCTTCACCGACGGCACCTACTACAACTACATGGTTGACCAGGTGGAGGCCGCTGCGGCCAACTTCTTCCAGAACACGACCTTCCCCTACACCTATACGCCGACGTTCATCACCAGCCCCAGCTTCCCGGGCGACCCGAACCTGCAGAGCTCTGCCGCGGGCGTCACGGACGTTGAGGCCGTGACGGGCGATGCCTCCGCCCAGGCCGCAACCTCAAGCAGCACGGACGCCACGGCAAGTGGCACGGCCACCACTACCACCACTACCACGACGGAGGGTACGACAACCACTACCACCACCACGTCGACGCCCACGGGCACGACGCAGGTGCAGTCCACCGTCTACAACACGGTCTTTGACTACGTGAGCGCGCTCAACGCCAGCGACTACTGGCTCACCTACAACCAGCGCAGGGGCACGGCCCGCATCCAGAGCCTGGGCGCCTTCGTGCGCAACCTGAAGCCGGCAAAGAAGGGCGTGTGCGCCTTTGACGCGGTGGACCGTAGCAGCGTGGAGAACCAGACCTTCGGCATTGACGACGAGAGCACCCTGCACTTCAGCAAGACGGCGGCCGAGCTCATTGCCCAGCACATAGACGCCTACTCCGGCGCCCAGCAGTGGGACAAGAAGTACGTGACCGAGTGGGGTGACGACGTCGCCAAGGAGGACGCCCTTGGCACTACGGTGACCACCCGCGTCAACATGCTCAACCCCCTGTACTTCCTGAGTGGCGGCTACGACGGCTTTGGCACGGCTGGCGTCGCCCCACATTGGCGCATAAACTCCGGCCTGTTCCAGACGGACACCTCGCTCTGCACGGAGGCCAACCTCGCCCTTGCCCTCTCGCACTACGACGGCGTTTCCGACGTCGCCTTCACGCCGGTGTGGGGCCAGGGCCACATGCTGGCCGAGCAGTCCGGCGACGCCGAGGGCAACCTGGTGGCATGGGTTGTCGCCTGCTGCGCGCCTGCTGGTTCGGAGTGATTTGCCCTCACAATAGGCTAGCTTTGTAGCGAGAATGGCTCCCAAGGCGGGCCGCGATGGAAAGACGCTACCCCACAAGCGGAGGCCTCCGCTTGTGGGGTACTTTCATGCAAGTGCCTTGACCTGCGAGAATAACAAAAAATAGACTTACCCCACAACCGAAGTCTGTCGGTTGTGGGGTAGCCCGCCTGCGGGTGACACGTGGCCGGCCAAGCCAGTTTCCCTGCTAGCTCAAGGTCCTATGCCATGCCGAAGATGCCCTTGAAGAAGCTCACGATGGAGTCCCAAACGGAGGCGGAACCGCCCTGCGCGCTGGCAGTCGCTTCGTCGGTGGCCTCAGGGCCCGAGCTGCCTGCATCCGCCGAGGCCTGCTGCGTCGTGCCCTCATCCGCCGAGCTGCCCAGCGAGAAGCTGGTCTGCGTGCCGAACTCCTCGTCGAAGCCAGAGCGATCGATGGTTTCCGTCGCGACGTCGTTGGCCTCGGACGTGGTGACCTCGGTTCCGTAGGATCCCGCCACGGTGACGGTGAGGTCGGAGTCACCCTGGACGACCGTCTGGCCGTTGGCGACTATGGTCACGGACTTGCCGTCGGCGTCCACGACCTTGCCCCCGTTGGCCACGTTCAGCGCGGAGACGGTTGTGTCTGCCGTGACAACCCAGGTGGAGCTGCCGTCAACGTTCACGGTAAGAGGCGCCTCGCTGGTGGAGCCGTTCTCGTTCTGCGTGATGCTGGCAGCGCCAGTCCACGTGGTCCCGTCCAGCAGGAAGAGGTTGACGCTGGAGATGGTGTCCACGCTCACGTTGCCCGCAAGCTGCTGGTTTCTGCCGGTGAAGTTGACGGTTGCCCCGTTGGAGCCCGCGGTGCCCCAGTTGTTGGCGTCGTTGCCCTCGGCCTGGATCAGGTTGGCAGACGTCGTGTCGAAGTCCAGCGTCGTGTTCTGCAGCAGCACGTTGGCCGTCGTGTTCGTGAGGTAGAACATGGAGCCAGACTCGATTTCGCTCTTCAAGGTGGAGTCCACGGCCTGGAAGGTGGCGGCATCGCCCGTGGTGGCCTCCGCGTCACCCGATGTGGACTGGTAGATGATCACGCCGTTGGCCACGGGGTCGGACCCGGTGGTGGAGGTGTTGGTGCTTGTGAGGCTGCAATCGTTGATGAGGATGGTGTTCAGGCCCTCCATGCCCGCAATCTGCGATCCGGTGGCGGTGCCCGTCACACCGCTGGCCTCTATGTCGCCGGTGGAGTAGAGCAGGGGCGAGCCGGAACCGTTGGTCTCGATGGACGAGTTGGTGAGTGAGACGTAGCCACCGCCGCGGTCCGTCGCCACGCCTGCGCAGTGGTCCCCCTGGGTGGTGATCTCCATCTGGTTGGCTATGATGGTGCCGCCGTAGGTGGCGTCGAGTCCGCGCGAGTTGCCGGCGGTGGTGCTGATGGAGCTGTTGTTCACGTACGCCGTGGCGGAGTCGGTGGCAAAGACGCCGTTGGAGCCCTCGCTGGTGGCGGCAAGGGCGGTGTCGCGGATGCTCAGCTTGGAACCCTCGCCGGTTGCCAGTGCTATGGAGTTGACGCCATAGAAGTTGCAGTTGTCCCCGTTGGTGTCGTCGCCCGACTTCTGCAGCGTTCCGCTGGAGATGGTGAGCGTGCCACCGTTCTGCGCCAGGGCGGCGTTCTGGTCTGCCTCCGTGGCAGTGGCGGACTCGTTGGCGGAGTCCACGGATTCCCCGTCGGCAGTGAGCGCGCCGGAGTAGGTGCCCTGGTAGTCGAAGCTCATGGTGTCCGCACCGCCGCCAGGGGCGCCACCGCTGGGGGCCTCACCTTGGGGCATGCCACCGGGGGCCTCTCCCGAGGGCGCCTGGCCAGACAGTGCGCTCCCGCTGGGCGCCTGGCCAGACGGCGGCTCCGGCGCAGAGGACTGCTGCGTGGACGTGGCGGACGCGTCGCCCGTGGCGGCGAGCACGGGCAAGGGACTCAGTGAGAGCGCCAGGGCGCCAATAACTACGGCGCTTCCCGCCTTCCTAACAAGGTCGTTGGTGGTGACGTGTGACGCGTGCTTGCTGGTGGCTGGCATGATTTGCTCCCTTCGCTGAGGCTTGGGGAGAGTATGCCCCGCCCAAAAATGCGCGGACGGCGCATATTCGAGCCTACAAGTACTTGCTACGACGTTTAAGGGTAGCTGGAGGCGAGCGTTAAGGAATCTGAAAAAGAACAGCGTTCGCGGTGCCCTCATGGCGCAGTCGCCCGTGCCTGTGTGCGCCTAACAAGCGCATGAAAATTTGTAAACATATTGCATGCGGACTTCTTGTGCAATGTGTTGCACAGTTCTTTCATAAAGAGCTCGATGGATGGTAATCTATTGAACGTTATCGGAAGGAGCGATGCATATGTACCAAGTCGGAGAGTATATCGTCCATCCGGGTCAGGGCGTCTGCAAGGTGGAGGCCATTGCGGAGGGCCCCACAGCGGTGTATGAGCTTATGCCCATTGGCCAGCGTCATCCCATGAAGATCAGCTTTCCCGTGGCGTCGGAGGCCAAGCTCCGTCCGGTCCTCTCGCGCGAGGAGGCGCAGGAGCTCATTGACCAGTACCCCACCATCCCGGTGGAGGACTTCAGGGACAGGAGCAACGCGCTTGAGGAAGAGCACTTCAAGAACGAGATTCGCCGTGGCACCTGCCGTGACACGGTGCGCATAGTGAAGACGTTCCGTGCGCGCATTGCCCAGACCAAGGCAAACAACAAGAAGCCGCCCGCGGCGTACGAGCGCATTCTGAAGCAGGCCTCGGAGCGCTCGCTCTCTGAGCTTGCCGTCGCGCTGGACACCACGCCGGAGGATGTCATGGTCCTTTTCCAGAACAGCGTGGAGGCGTCCCAGAACTAGCCCTGCCCAAACAGGGCATCCAAGGCCGCAAAGCCAGCCATTACTGCGCGCCCGGGCCCCAATGGGAGCCCGGGCGCCTCTTCTTGGTGTGGGGATGGCCTGAAATCTGGTGCCGCAATGGCTCCCAAGATGAATAACAGGTCTCAAAAACCGCGTGGACAAGTGACCCTTGCCTGCCTGGGATACAATGACGGCTGCATTCGCAGACAAGACTGCACTCGCATTCGTGCAGATTCGGGAGGTAGGCCCCATGGGCAACAGTGACGAACTCAAGAACCGCGCCATCGTTACCGTGCTTGGCAAGGATCGCTCGGGCATCGTGGCGGAGGTGGCGCGGGTGTTCGCGGACCACCAGGTGAACATTCTGGACATCACGCAGTCCATCCTGCAGGGCATCTTCACCATGACTATGCTCGTTGACCTGACTGCCTCGGACGTTTCCTTCGCGGAGCTCCAGCACCTCCTGAACCAGGTGTCAGACCAGATTGGCCTGCAGATTACCATGCAGCGCGAGGAAGTCTTCAACTTCATGTACCGGCTCTAGGGGAGGGTGGCCAACATGGCGCAGAACGAGGACATGTATCGCGGACAGCGTCCCAGGCTTTCGTCGGACCAGACGTCGGCATTGGAGAACATGCGTGATGTCTACCCCATGCCGAGCGTGGCCGTCGGCAGGCCTCCCGTCTCGGACGAGCTGTACGAGGGCTTCCAGAGGGTGGACAACGTTCCCGCCGAGCTCTACAAGAAGTACGACGTCAAGCGCGGCCTGCGCAACGCGGACGGCTCGGGCGTCCTGGTTGGCCTCACCACCATCTCAAACGTGCACGGCTACAACAAGACCGAGAACGGCATAGAGCCTGACGAGGGCCGTCTTACCATTCGTGGCTACGACATCGCTGACTTGGTGCACAATGCCCAGGCGGAGGACCGCTTTGGCTACGAGGAGGTCTCCTACCTGCTGCTTACGGGCAGTCTGCCCACCGAGGCGCAGCTGGTGGACTTCAGGCAGCGCATTGACTCCAGGCGCCAGCTGCCCACGGGCTACCTGCACGTCTTCCCGCGCACGACGGCCTCCACCTCCATCATGAACATCCTGCAGCAGTCCACCCTGCTGCTCTACTCGTTCGACCCGACGCCCGATGACACCTCGCCAGAGCACGAGATTGACGTTGCGGTCTCCCAGCTGGCCCGTCTTCCGCGCGTTGCCGCCATCGCCTACGCGGCACATCGCGCGAACAAGTTCGGCGAGCCGCTCTTTGTGCCGCCCGTGCGCGAGGGCTACTCCATGGCCGAGACGGTCCTGGACGTCCTGCGCGGCGACGAGGGCTTCACGCACGACGAGGCCATGCTGCTCGACGTCATGCTCATGCTCCACGCGGAGCACGGCGGCGGCAACAACTCGTCCTTCACCTGCCGCGTCCTCTCGTCCTCCGGCACCGACGCCTACTCCGCCTACGCCGCGGCCATCGGCTCCCTCAAGGGGCCCAAGCACGGCGGCGCCAACTACAAGGCCGGCGAGATGATCCAGGACATCGGCTACCACGTGCGCGACTGGGCGGACGACGAGGAGATTTACGCATACCTGTCCAAGATCCTGCGCAAGGAGGCCTTTGACGGCAAGGGGCTGATCTACGGCCTGGGGCATGCGGTCTACACCAAGACCGACCCGCGCGCCACAATCGTCAAGGAGTACGCGCGCCGGCTGGCCGCCCAGAAGGGCGTGGAGGAGAAGCTCAACCTCATTGCCAGCGTGGAGCGGCTGGGCCCCAAGGCCATGCGCGAGGTTCGCGGCATCACCAAGCGTTCACGCCGATCTTTGCGATCGCGCGCATGTCCGGCTGGGCGGCCCACCGCATGGAGGAGCTCTACGGCGCCGGGCGCATCATCCGTCCCGCGTACCGCAGCTACATGCAGCAGCTGGACTACGTACCCATTGGCGAGAGAGGCTAACGTTTGGCAGACGTGCGCATTGTCTTTTCCGACCTTGACCAGACCATACTTGCCACCGATAAGTCCCTGCCCGAGCGCAACCGTCGCGCCCTTGACCTGCTTGCCGAGCGGGGCATAGAGTTCGTGCCCTGCTCGGGGCGGGTGCTTTCGGCATTGCCGAGCGTGCTTCTGGACCACGCCGCAACCCACTACGCCGTCACGGGCAACGGGGCCGTGGTATGTGAGGTGGCCACGGGCAGGGCTCTGCACACGGAGCTGCTGGACCGCGAAAGCTGTGTGCGCCTGTACGAGCGCGTGCGCGAGCTTCCGGTCACCTTTGACCTCCTTGCCGACGGCAAGGTGTTCGCGGAGCGCCCCCGCTTCGCCTTGCTGGACACCTTTGGCCTGGACGCACCCTCGGTCAAGCTCATGCGGGACACGCGCACGGTGGTGGACACTTTGGTTCCGCAGACGCTGCAGCAGGTGGGACGGCTCGAGCGAGTGACCATGCTGTGGCGCACCCCCGAGGACCGCGACTTCGTTGTTCGCTGCGTGGAGGAGGACCCCAAGCTCCTGTGGACCAGCTCCGGCCCGCACAACCTGGAGATCAGCGACGCGCACGCCTCCAAGGGCAACGCCCTCACGTGGCTGTGCGGCTACCTGGGGATTCCCATTGAGGAATCGGTAGCTTTCGGTGACATGCTGAACGACGTCTCCATGCTAAGGGCTGCGGGCGATGGCGTTGCCATGGCGAACGCGTCGCCGGAGGCCAAGGCGGCGGCAGACCACACCACCCTCTGCAACGACGAGGGCGGCGTGGGTGCGTACCTGGAGGGCCTGCTTTCCCGATAATCCCGATAAGCCCCCAACAATCAAAAGGCCGCGGAGGTGCGACTGGGTTCGCTCCTCCGCGGCCTTGTTGGGTGAGGTTTGGCGCGTTGGCCTACTCCTCGTTGTCCTCCGTCGCCTCGTTGTCCTCTGCCTCTTCCACCTTCAGCGGCCTGAAGGCGGCGGTGTCACCGCCAATGACCTCGTTCATGGCAATGCGGGTCTCTTGGGTGGCGTTGGTCATGTTGACCGTGACGGAGAAGATGTCCTCGTCGTCGGAGGCATCCTCGGTTGGCGTGACAACGGGGAAGGAGCCGGTGGAGCTGACCGGTGCCACGTACGTGAGCTTGGGTACGGGCTTGACCTTGGTAAACAGGGGGACGTACTCAAAGGCGATGTTGCTGTTCTCCAGGCCGTACCACTGGGCGGGCGAGCCGCACATGGCCCTGATGCCGTACTTCATCTGCATGACGCGACGGTTGAAGCCCGAGATGTCCGTGTCCGGCCCCAGGACCTTGCGCAGCATGCAGAAGCGGAAGTCGCCCACGGTGCCGGCGTTGCGGTAGATGGAGTACTTGTGCTCCTGAGGCGGCAGCGTGCCGCTTGTCACCATGTCCGACACGACTTGCCGCAGGTAGGCGTTGACGCGCTGGTTGACCTTGTAGCCCAGGCGGAGCTGGACCTTGAAGGCGTAGTCCGTCCCGAAGTTGTTGACCGTGTAGGCCAGGGTGTAGGGCTCGTCGGTGACCTGCACGTTCAGGAACCAGTAGGCGGTGGCGCGCTTGGGGCGCTTGTCCAGGATGGAGTACAGGATGTCTCGGTCAAGCTTGTCCAGCGAGGAGTCGTTGGTCAGGAAGACCAGGTTGTCGGCGAAGAGGGGGTAGTCGTCGTCCTGGCGCAGCTCCCCGAGCTGGGCCTTGTACTCCTCCACGGGCAGGTAGACGGACTGGGTGTGCTCAATGGCAGTGCCGCGCCGCCACACGTACATGACTACGAAGAGGATGGCGGAGAGGATGATCATCACGTAGCCGCCCTGCATGAACATGGTGAGGCAGGAGGCGAAGAACATGATCTCGATGGCGCCGAAGACCACGGCGAAGACCGCGGCGACGGCGGGCTTCTTGCGCACGCCGGCAAGGTAGCTGGTGAGCAGCGTCGTGGTCATGAGCATGGTCACGGTGATGGCCAGGCCGTAGGCGGCCTCCATGCGCTCCGACGTCCGGAAGAGGAGCACGATGAAGATGGTGCCCACCCACATGATGGAGTTCACGAGCGGGATGTAGATCTGGCCCTTGGTCTCGGACGGGTAGTTGACCTTGACGTGGGGCATGAGGTCCAGGCTGACGGCCTCGGACACCAGGGTGTAGGACCCGGTGATGAGCGCCTGGCTGGCAATGATGGCCGCCACGGTGGAAAGGACGATGGCGAAGGGGCGCACCTGGGGCGCGAGCATCTGGAAGAAGGGGTTGACCACGCCGGTGAGCGAGGGGTCCGCTGGGTCAACGGTGAGCAGCCAGGCACCCTGGCCCAGGTAGTTGAGGATGAGGCTGGCCTTCACGAAGGGCCAGGAGGCGTAGATGTTCGCCTTGCCCACGTGACCCATGTCCGAATACAGGGCCTCCGCGCCGGTGGTGGAAAGGAAGACGAAGCCCAGCACCATGATGCCGCTGTGGTTGATGGGGCTGAACAGGAAGCGGAGGCCGTACACGGGGTTGAAGGCCAGAAGCACCTGAGGGGAGTTCACGAGCTTGGTGACGCCGGCGATGGCCAGGAACGAGAACCAAAGCGTCATGACCGGGCCGAAGAGCTTGCCAATGGAGGAGGTGCCCGCCTTCTGCACGGCAAAGAGCGCGCAGATGATGACGATGGTTATGACCACGACCTTGGTCTGGTCGTCCCCGATGAGGGCGTAGCCAAAGTCCACGGTGCGCAGGCCCTCGATTGCCGTGGTCACCGTGACGGCGGGGGTGAGGATGCCGTCCGCCAGAAGCGCCGCGCCACCCACCATGGCGGGGATGATGAGCCACTTGGCGCATTTGCTGACCAGGCTGTACAGGGCGAAGATGCCACCCTCGTTGTGGTTGTCCGCCTTCATGGCAATGACGACGTACTTGACCGTTGTCACCAGCGTCATGGTCCAGATGACGAGAGAGAGAGCGCACCGACGATCATGTCTTGGCTGACGGAGGCCACGCCGCCGTTGTTGGCGACGATGGACTTGATGGTGTACATGGGGCTGGTGCCGATGTCACCGTACACGACGCCCAGGGTTACCAGCAGCATGCCGGCGGAAAGCGGGATGTCCCCGGAATGCGTCTTCTTCTCGCTACGCGAAGTGGCGGTTGCTGCCTTGCCAAACATCAGCGCACCAAACTCCTTCGTTGAGGGGAGCGGCAACCGGTCCCCAGGTTGTGAAACGGATGTAGTAACCCACTTACTCTACCATTACTCCGTCCTAGTTCAGCAGGGTGGCCGGTTGTTGCACGGTCGGACGGTAACATGTAGGGGTTTACGGCCGGATGACGCCAGTTTGCGTGGCGTGAGGAGGAGACATGGCAGAGGAAGAGAAGAGGGACCAGACACCCGCCGTTGCGGGGCCGCTGGCTGGTACGTTTGCTCTTGTGGAGCCCCATCGGGCGACCAGGGTGCCTGAGCCCGCGAGCGCACGGCTCACATGGCATGGCAACGACGGTGAGGCCATGGACTACGTTGCGACGGCGGGGCACGTGGACGTGGTGGACGACACGGGCAAGCTGATGGCGAAGATGTTCTCCGTCTCGTATGTGCGGGTGGATGCGGAAGGCCGGGTTGACTCCGCCCGTCCCGTGACCTTCTGCTACAATGGCGGCCCTGGCTGCGCCTCCGTGCCCATAAACTTCGGCGGCATGGGTCCGCGTCGCGTGCAGACGGTGGCCGAGAACCACGTTTCCTCCAACGCACCCGTGGAGGACAACCCCTACACCCTGCTGCGCGAGAGTGACCTCGTGTTCCTGGACGCCCCCGGCACGGGCTGGTCGTCCCTTGCGGCGGATGCCGACCCAACCGCGATCTTCGGTGTCGACGGGGATGCGGACGCGTTCTCGCGGGCCATCTCGGAGTGGCTGGAGCGCAACAACCGCTGGCAGAGCCCCCTTTACATCTTTGGCGAGTCCTACGGAACCGTTCGCAACGCGGCGCTCATGCGCCTTCTGGGCGAGCGGGGCGTCAAGCTCACGGGCGTGGTCATGCTCTCCGCCATTTGGAATTGGGTGCAGACGCTGCCGGGCGAGGACCTGTACTACCTGGGCATGATGCCCACCTTCGCCGCCACGGCGCAGTACTTTGGCAAGGCGGGCCAGGGCGTGGACGTGGACGAGTGGTTTGACCGCGCCATGGCCTGGACGGAGGACGTGTACGCCCCGGCCCTTCTGAAGGGCGACCGCCTGGGCGCAGACCGCGGGCGCCAGGTGGCGCGCGAGCTGGCTGGCTTCATTGGCCTGGACGAGCGCTTCATCCTGCGTCGCCACCTTCGCGTGACGCTGGAGGACGTGCGCGCGGAGCTGCTGGTCGACGAGGGCAAGGTCTGCGGCAGGCTGGACATGCGCTACGTGAGCGATGCCCCGAGCCCGGTGCAGCTCTCGTCCGACTGGTTTGCGGCCGAGGACGCGGCCAGCGACGCCACCAGCGCGGCGTGGGACAAGGCGTTCAGGACCTTCCTGCGCGACGAGCTGGGCTACCAGGCCCCTGCCCGCTACCTGGACAACAACTACTACCGCGTGGGCGTGAGGTGGGACTGGAAGCACAGGGAGCCGGGCTCCGAGGAGGTCTCGGCCCCCAACATGACGGTGGACGTGGCTACGGCCCTGCGTCGCGACCCCACCATGAAGCTCTGCGTGCTGGGTGGTCGCTACGACGCGGCAACAACGTACTGGAACGTGGTCTTCGAGCTGTCCCGCCAGTTCCTCTCGCCAGGGCTGAGGGAGCGGGTGGTCTTCCACCGCTACGGTTGTGGTCACATGGCGTACACGGACATCCCTTCGCTGACTCAGATGAGCGCTGACCTTGAGGCCTTTTACAAATAAGGAGTAATCAGCGGCACCGTGCCGCGTGTGCCCAGCGAAAGGGGAGAGCATGCTCGACAAGAACCTGAAACCGTTTCCTGATGACTTCTTCTGGGGTGCCTCGACCTCGGCCTACCAGGTGGAGGGCGCAAACCTCACCGACGGAAAGGGCCCGTCCTGCCAGGACGTGAAGGAGCTTCCCGCCGGGACCGCCTCGCTGGACATCTGCGCAGACCACTATCACCGCTACAAGGAAGACATTGCCCTCATGTCGGAGATGGGCTTCAAGATGTACCGCTTCTCCATTGCCTGGACGCGCATCCTGCCCAACGGCACGGGAGAGGTGAACCAGGCGGGCATCGACCACTACAACGACGTCATAAACTGCTGCCTGGAGCACGGCATCACGCCCCTGGTCACCATGTTCCACTTCGACATGCCGGATGCCCTGGACAAGCGCGGCAGCTGGGGCAACCGGGAGTCCGTGGATTGGTTCGTGAACTACGCCAAGGTCCTCTTCCAGAGCTTCGGCGACCGCGTGAAGTACTGGCTCACCATCAACGAGCAGAACATGCTGACGCTCGTGGGCCCTGTGATCGGTACCATGCACATCCCCGAGGGCTGCACCAACGTGCTGAAGGAGACCTACCAGCAGAACCACCACATGCTGCTTGCCCAGGCCAAGGCCATGCAACTGTGCCACCAGATGCTGCCCGACGCCAAGATCGGCCCCGCGCCCAACATCTCGCTGGTGTACCCCGCCAGCTGCAAGCCAGAGGACATCCAGGCCTCACAGGAGTTCAATGCCATCCGCAACTGGGTCTACCTGGACATGGCCGTGTACGGCATCTACAACAACCTCGTCTGGCGTTTCCTTGAGGAGCATGACGCGACGCCGGACATCGTGCCCGGTGACATGGACATCATGAAGGCCGCACACCCGGACTTCATTGGCTTCAACTACTACAGCACCGCTACCGTGCAGAAGTGCCCCGCCGACTTCGCGGTCGAAGGCGAGGCGGACCAGCAGAAGGGTGGTGCGGAGGCTGGCTACTTCATGAATGCAGCCAACCCCAACCTGCCCAAGACGGAGTTCGGCTGGGAGATCGACCCCATGGGCTACCGCAACACCATGCGCGAGATGTATAGCCGCTACCACCTGCCCATGATCACCACCGAGAACGGCCTGGGCGCCTACGATACCCTCGAGGACGGCAAGGTCCACGACCAGTACCGCATCAACTACCTGCGCGACCACATTCAGCAACTGCGCCTTGCCATCTCTGACGGCGTGCAAATGATGGGCTACCTGCCCTGGAGCGCGCTGGACCTGGTCTCCACCCATGAGGGCATTCGCAAACGCTACGGCTTCATCTACGTTGACACCACGGACGAGCAGGTGGGCACCCTGGACCGCTACCGCAAGGACTCCTTCTTCTGGTACAAGAAGGTCATCGCGACCAACGGCCAAGACCTGAGCGACCTGGCGTAGCGCGCGCTCCCAAAAGAGCGAACGAGGCGGGACCCGGGCGTGCCCTGGGTCCCGCCTTTTTTTCGTAACGCGTTGGATGCGAGCCTACTGGCGCGGGGTGCGCTTCACCAGGTAGCAGTGGTGGACCTTGGGGTTGCGCGAGAAGTCCTCGGGAATGGTCTGGCTGGTCACGTCCTCTATCTGCACCCCGTAGCGGTTGAGGTACTCCACGTCGGGCTTGAACGAGCGCAGGTTGCAGCTGAACAGGCACGTCCCGTTGGCGGTGAGTATGCGAGAGATGCCAATGAGGAGCTCCGCGTGGTCCCGCTGCACGTCCCAGCTGCTCTTGCGCATGCGGCTGGAGTTGCTGAACGTGGGCACGTCGCAGAAGACCAGGTCCCAGCGGTTGGGCGTGTGGCGCTGCTCCGTCACCCACTGCAGGACGTCGTCCTGCACGTACTCGTGCTCTGGTCCGTCGAAGCCGTTGCGCACCATGTTGCGCTCCGCCCACTCCAGGGAGGGCCGGCTCATGTCCACGGTGGTTGTGTGCTTGGCGCCACCGTCGGCGGCGTAGCAGGTAGCGGTGCCCGTGTAGGCAAAGAGGTTGAGGAAGCGCTTGGAGCCGTACGTCTGCTTGGCCATCTCGCGAACGAGGGCGCGGGTCTCTCGGTGGTCCAGGAAGATGCCGCAGTCCAGCCGCTGGGAGAAGTTGACCTCAAAGACGAGGCCGCCCTCCTCAACCAGGTGCGCGCCCTCGGGAAGGGCGGCCGGGTCGCGGCGGTCGTACCTGCCCGGGCGGCGGTCCGCAGTTCCGGAGGCCTGGCCCGCGTACTGCGACCCGCCGCGCGAATGGCTCCTTACACGCAGGAAGACGTCCTGCGGGCGCACGCCCAGTACGGCGGGGGCAATGGCAAGCACGTCCATGAGGCGCATGCGGGCCAGCCTGGGGTCTATGTCCTTGGGGGCGGCGTACTCGCTCACCTGCAGCCAGGGGCCGTCTCCCTCCAGCCCGTGGTACAGGTCCAGCGTCACGGCGTAGTCGGGCAGGTCGGAGTCGTACACGCGATAGCAGTCCACGCCCTCGCGCCGCGCCCACTTGCCGCGCAGGCGGGCGTCTTTGCGCAGGCGGGCGGCAAACTGGTCGCTTGCCGGTACGAAGACGGAGACGGACCGTCCGTCCGGCAGGGTCACGGCGGACGTTTGGGGCTCAAGGGCCTCTGGGTCGTACTCGCGCAGGGTCCCCGCGTCCTGGCCCAGGTACAGGTCGGTGGCAAAGGTGGGCTCCCCACCAACCTTGGCATCCAGGATGTCTCCGTGCGAGAGGGCCACCACGGCGGAGCAGCCGGTGAGGGCGGGCGCCACAAGGCCCACGCGCGAGAGCGCTCCGGACTGCTCCGCGGCGTCTTCGGGGTCCACCCAGGAGAGGTCGAGCGCCGCAAGCGGCCTCGACGCCAGCTTGGGAAGCGTGGGCAGGTCCTTCTCGGCAAGCCAGGTTGGGGTCACGTGCGCGCCGGCGGAACGCAGGAGCTGCAGTGCGGAGTCGCGGGCACCGCGGCGCTGGTCGTAGGCAAGCAGGCTTATGTGGCGTCCCTTGGCGGCCTCCGCGCGATCGTCCGCCTGCGCAAGCAGGTCCTGCCAGGCTTGCGCGTCGTGCCCCGCCCAGCCGTCGAAGCCCCAGTGGGCGCGCAAGAGGCCCGGGGCCATGTCCAGCGCCTCGGTGGCAGCCTCCACCAGCACGGTCCCGGCGCCGGAGAAGAGCGCGAGCAGGCTGGGTTCGTCGTGGCGGCAGTTCCTGTACCAGCCGCCCGCCGCCAGAAGGGCGGCCGCGTAGTCGGCCCGCAGGGGGGCGATGGGGGCGCGGCGCGAGCGGAAGGCGTCGTACCCGCGGCGGAAGAGCGGCGCGCCGGAAAGGTCCAGCGCAACGGTTGCCCGGTCCCGCCCGACGCGCACCGCAACGGTTACGTCCGGGTGCGCGGTGTCTACCGTGGGACGCACGCCGCGGCGCGCGTGCAGCTGGTCCACGATGGCGTCCTTGGAGTGGACTGCCGTGAACTGCGTGTTCCTGAGCTGGGCGTTCGTGCCGTGCGCGTCAATGGCAATGGTTGCCCTGTCCGGTACGTGGTCGGCCCAGTCTATGCCGTACATGCCGTCGTACAGAGCGTCGGCGTCGCACGCGTCTATGCGGCCCAGCACAAGCATCACGCGGGAGGCCAGGCGCGACCACAGGCATGCGCGGTATGCGTCTGAAAGTGGCCCCGAAAAGGACACCTGGCCGCCCAGCGCGCGCACCTGCGTCAGGCCAAGGGAGGACAGTTCCGCGGCAAGCAGCCGCTCGAAGCCCTTTGGGCAAGTTGCGAAGAATTCCATCGGGTCACCTTTCGCCCGTACCGTGGCGCCCACACGCGCCCCACGGAGGAATGATACGCGCGGGTTTCCCGTCTACCAGAGCACATAGCCCGCCGACCATAACAACCACGTGAACAGCTCGCAAACTCGATAAAATACGCTGCGTCGAGTTATGTCGCGCCAGCCCGCGCGGCACCGAATCTCAAGTGGAAAGAGGCTGCCTACATGGACAAGGAAACTGAGGCCAAGGTACAACTCTGGAAAGAGAACGTCACTGAGCCGGACCTGAAGGCCGAGCTCGACGAGCTGCTCGCCGGTGACGAGGAGAAGCTCAACGACGCGTTCTATCGCGACCTGGAGTTCGGCACCGCTGGCCTGCGCGGCACGCTGGGCGTTGGCACCAACCGCATGAACGTCTACGTCATTGCCCAGGCAACTCAGGGCGTCGCGGACTATCTGAACGCCCACTACGAGAACCCCACCCTGGCCCTCGCGCGTGACTCCCGCCTGAAGGGCGAGGACTTCCAGAAGGTCGCCGCTGGCGTGCTGGCCGCAAACGGCATTCACGTCTACGTCTACCCCCGCATCGAGCCCGTCCCCACGCTGTCCTTCGCGGTTCGCTACCTGCACACCTCCGCGGGCATCGTGCTGACCGCCTCCCACAACCCCGCCCAGTACAACGGCTACAAGGTCTACAACGACAACGGTGGCCAGATCGCCAACGAGGCCGCTGACGAGATTTCCGCCTCCATCGCCAAGACCCCCGTCTTCGGCGGCGCCAAGATGATGAGCTTCGAGGAGGGCCTGGAGAAGGGCCTCATCGAGTGGACGCCCGAGGAGGTTCTGGACAACTTCATCGAGAACGTGAAGAAGGTCTCCGTCCCCGGCTTCAAGGCTCCCGAGGGCTACAAGGTCGTCTACACCCCGCTCAACGGCACCGGCATGGAGTGCGTCACCCGCATCCTGAAGGAGATTGGCGTCAACGACGTGGAGGTCGTGCCCGAGCAGAAGGACCCGGACGGCAACTTCCCCACCTGCAAGTACCCCAACCCCGAGTTCCGCGAGGCTCTGGAGCTGGCCCTCAAGCTGGCCGACGAGGTCAAGCCCAACCTGGTCGTTGCCACCGACCCTGACGCCGACCGCATGGGCACCGCAATCCCGCACAACGGCGAGTACGTGCTCCTGTCCGGCAACGAGATGGGCGTCCTCATGATGGACTGGCTCATCAAGATGGCCGAGGACCGCGGTGAGGACCCCAAGACCAAGGTCGCCGTCTCCACCATCGTCTCCTCCGTCATGCCCGACGCCCTGGCGCGCGACCACGGCTTCGAGATGCGCCGCGTCCTCACCGGCTTCAAGTACATTGGCGACCAGATTGACCAGCTCAAGGCCGAGGGCGAGGAGGACCGTTACCTCATGGGCTTCGAGGAGTCCTACGGCTACCTCGTCGGTACCCACGCCCGCGACAAGGACGCCATCGTCGCCGTGGAGATGTGCGTCGAGATGGCTGCCTACTATGCCGAGAAGGGCATGGACCTCTATGAGGCCATGGAGGAGCTGTACAAGAAGTACGGCTACTACCTGAACGGCACCGTCAACGCCGCCTTCCCGGGTGCCGCCGGCGCCGTCCGCATGAAGGAGATCATGGACGGCCTGCGCACCAGTCCGCTGACCGAGATCGCCGGCTACAAGGTCACCGGCGTTACCGACTTCGCCACCGGTCCCGAGATGCCGCGCGTCTCTGGCCTGCAGAAGGAGGCCCCGCAGAACCTGCCGCCCGCCAACGTCATCGAGTACCGCCTGGAGGACGACAACAAGGTCATCTTCCGTCCGTCTGGCACCGAGCCCAAGGTCAAGGCCTACCTGTTCGCCAAGGGCGCAACCCGTGCCGACGCCGAGGCCGTTCGCGCCAAGCTGCAGGAGGCTGCGGAGAACATCCTGAAGTAGGATCCCGCGCAAGCCACGCGCAAAGCGAGTAAGAGAGGGGCCCACACGCTCGTGTGGGCCCCTGCTTGTGTGACGCGAACTCTGTTTTCCAGCTGGGATTCCCTGGCCAGGGGCTGGTGGCTGGCCGGCCGCCGTCGGGGCCTTTCTACAGGCCGACGTACTTGTCGGACGAGCTTGAGGAGCTTGACGACGAATCGGCAGACTCAGACGTGCCAGAGGCACCGGACGATTCCGACGAATCGGACTCCGAGCTGGCCCCAGTGCTGCTGGACCTTGTGCCGGAGGATGACTCTTCGCTTGAGGTTGCCGAGTCCTCCTCGTTCTCTTGGCTTGAGCTGCCGGTGGCGGAGGAGCTGGTGCCGCTGTCGGTACCGCTTGTAGACGTTGAGCTGGAAGCCGAGCTGGACCCGTTGGAATTGAGCCCCTTCTGGATTGCGGCAAGCTGCTCGTCGTCCACGCTTATGGAGACGAAGGCATTGCTGGAGGAGGCTAGGGTGCCGGCATACCACGTGTGGGACGAGATGCTGGAAGAGGTTGGGTCGAAGACCGTGAGGGACCCGTCGGAGTTTGCGCCCACCACGAGCACCCAGTGCTGCTCGGAGGTGAACGTGTCGGCGTTGATCTGCGCGGCAATGACGGACGTGTCGGAGAGCCCGTAGGAGAGGTTGTCCGTGGAGACCTCGTACTGCTCGGCGGTGAGGCCGATGCCCTGCGCGAGGGCTATGACCGACTCGGCAGAGTCAACGGACTTGCTGGTGGAGGTGGACTGGGACGTTGCGCTCTGCGCAATGGTCGCGGGGGTGACGTCGGTTTGGCCGGTGAGGCCCATGTATGCCATGGCCAGCGTGGTGGGGGCGGAGCCGGTGACCGCAAGCGGGCCGTCCCCGTACGTCATGTAGCCCCAACGCGTGTCCCAGTCAAAGATCTGGGGGACGGAGCCACGGGTCACCTTCTCGTCGTAGGGTTTGGTGGACTTGTCTGCGGTGGGATAGCCCGCCACGAAGGAGATGGCGTCGGGCTCGTTGAGGGCGAGCTCAAGCAGGCGCTCGTCCTCGTACTGGTCGGCGTTCTGGGCGATTTGTGCCAGTCGGTCGTTGCGGTCAAGGGCAGCGTTGAACTTGCTCGTGAGGTCGTCCGAAAGGCCGGACGCGACCCTGGGCTTCTGCTCTTCTTGGGTCTGCTCCTCAGTGGGCTGGGCGTCCCGCTGGGAACCCCGGACGCAGCTGGAGATGCCCACGATGAGCACGATGACAACCAGAATCACGATTGCGCCAAGCACGAGCAGCCTGCCGTCCAGGTTGGCCACGCGTTCCGCGAAGGTGTTGCCGCGGCTGTTGAAGCTCACGCGACGCGAGTGAAGGGTGTAGCCGGTGTCGGGCATGGAGAGGTCGCCCCTTCTCCTGCGGTCGCCGGGACGCTGGGAGGAGCCGCGTTGGGAGCGGGAATGCTGCCCCGGGCGCGACTGCCCGGACTGATAGCGGCCGGACTGGTGGCTGCGGGCCCTTGCTTGGGAGGAACGTCTGGTAGATCTTCCCGACGTGTCGCGATTGTAGGAGGCCATGGTGTTTCCTTTGAGCTGGCTTTGGTGGGAGGGGTTGCGCATGCAAGTGCTTAGATTCTACGGCATGCGGGATGCGACTGCCAGAAGCGGAATGTGCGACCGTGCATGTTATGGAAGCGATAGGTTGAAATAATTTCCCACCGAACAGTTGCCAATAGGTTTATTTGGCCATTTTTCGTCACCGTTCTGAATGCGATAACGTAGGATACTATTTGATGAAGTGTCGGAACGAAATCGGAACCTAAGCTAAGTCCCGTGGGAGACTGAGTTCGTGGAGGCAGACCCTTCTATGGTCAAGAGGCGCAACGGTAGGCAGGAAGCAATCAAGTGGATTGTTCGCAACAAGTCAATCAAGACGCAGCGCGCGCTTGTTGACGAGCTTCGCAACGCTGGCTATACCTGCACGCAAGCGACGGCATCGCGCGACATTGCCGACATGGGCCTGCGCAAGCTGCCCGAGGGCGTATATGTTCTGGCGGAGGACCTTCACCTGCAGAGGATGATCTCCGAGTTCGTGGTGGGTGTTGAGGCTATCAACAACTTAACGGTTGTGAAGGCTCAGTCCGGCACGGCGCCCGGCATCGGCGCGGCCGTGGATGCCGCGGGCATCGTGGACGTTGTCGGCTCTGTGGCCGGCATAGACACGGTGCTCATCATCTCGAAGGACGACGAGGGCGCCAAGAACGTGGTGGCCTTGGTGGAGAAGCTCAGGACGGTGGAGAAGCGCAAGAAGCGCAAGTCCCAGGCGGACGGTGAAGACGAGGACGGCGAGGAGCTCCAGGAGGAGGGGCTTGTTGCGGAGGACGGGCCGGAGGAAGAGGCACCAGAAGAGCCCGCCGTCGAGGACGACGGCGCAGCACCTGACTTGACTCCAGAGGAAGAGTAGCGCACGGGGCTGGCAGGGCCTTGGGCTTTGATTCTGCGCCACAAGCATTCATAGAAAGTGAGGGGCCGCCGGCATTCTGCCCGCGGCCCCCTTTCGTGGCTTGTGACGCGCCCTGGAAGACTAGTACCCGCCGCCTGCGTCCCCGCCTCCGGTATCCCCACCGTAGCCCTCGCCGTAGCCAGACTGGTCGTCGGAACTGTAGCCGTCGTAGTAGCCGGTCCCGGTGCCGTCGGAATAGGAGCTCTGGCCATCCGAATAGCCGTCGGACGAGTAATCGCCAGAGTAGTCACCCGAATAGTCGCCGGAGTAGTCGCCCGAATAATAAGAGTCGTCGTACGTGTAGTAGTCGCTGTACTGGTTGACGTAGCTCTCCGTGTTGGTGAAGGTCCACTCGGAGTTGCTCTTGTAGGTGGGCGTGGTGCCGTTCGTTGGGAACTCCTGCCGAGGCAGGCCGTCAAGCGTGGCGTTCACGTAGTCAACGAAGACGGGCACGGCCACGGAGTAGGGGTGTGCCTCGTTGCCGTAGGCGTCGGTGACGGTGTCCTCCTGGCGGTAGCCGGTCCAAACGGCAATGGCCACCTGGGGGGTGTAGCCGCAGAACCAGAGGTCACGGTAGTTCTCGGACGTGCCCGTCTTGCCGGCAACGGGCTGGTCGGCCGTGAGCGTGTTGGCAATCACGTATGCCGTGCCACCCGGCTTGCAGACGCCCTGTAGCACGTCCGTCACGGCCTCCGCCACGCCGGCATCCAGCGCTTGGGTGGGCTCGTCCTTGTGCTCGTAAACGGTGTTGCCGTTCCTGTCCTCGATCTTGGTGATGGCAACGGAGTCACGGTGGACGCCGTCGGCCGCGAGGGTGGAGTAGGCCTCCGCCATCTGGACCACGGGCACGCCCTCGGTACCTAGGGTGATGGAGGCGTAGGGCGAGAGCTCCTCGTCAACACCCATGTCGTGCGCGGCCTGGACGATCTTGTCTGCACCGATGGCCTCGGCAACCTGGGCGAAGGCGGTGTTGGAGGAGATGGCGATTGCCTTGCGCAGGGTGATGGTTCCATAGGACTCGTTGCCGTAGTTCTGGACGCGCCAGCCCGAGGAGATCTGCAGCGGCGAGTTGGCGTTGATCAGGATGTCCGGGTTCATGCCCTCCCGAATGGCCGCGGCGAGCGTGTAGGTCTTGAAGGAGGAGCCCGGCTGTCGCTTGGCCTGGGTGGCAAGGTTGTACTGGTCCGTGTTGTAGTCGCGGCCGCCGATCATTGCCTTGATGTAGCCGGTGGTGGGGTCAATGGCCACGAGGGCGCACTCAAGGCGGTCGTTACCAAACTGGTCCAGGTGCGTGGTGACGATGTCCTGGGCGGTTTGCTGGGCGGTTGGGTCAAGCGTGGTGTAGACCTTGAGGCCGCCCTGGAAGATGGTGTCCTCGTCGAAGTCCGCAAGCAGAAGCTGCTTCACGTAGTCCGTGAAGTAGGGGTAGGTACCCTGGGAGTCCAGCACCTCGCCCTGGTTGAGGGTCAGGGGCTCCGCCTGGGCGGCGTCATGCTCCTCCTGGCTGATGTCACCCGCGCTGAGCATGCGGTCCAGAACCGTGTTGCGGCGGGCGATGGCTGCCTCGGGGTTCTCCGTCGGGTCATAGTAGGAGGGGGACTGTGGCAGGCCGACGAGGAGCGCCGCCTCTGCCAGCGTGAGGTCCTTGGCGTCCTTGTTGAAGTAGGTGATGGATGCGGCTTGGATGCCGTAGGCGGAGTGGCCGTAGTAGATGGTGTTGAGGTACATCATGAGGATCTGGTCCTTGGAGTACTTCTTCTCCATCTGGATGGCGATGTAGGCCTCGCGCACCTTGCGCTTGAGCGTGCGCTCGAACTGCTCGTCCGAGAGGACGGTGTTCCTCACAAGCTGCTGCGTGATGGTGGAGGCGCCCTCGGAACCGCCGGTGAACTGGACGACGACGGCGCGCAGAATGCCCTGCGGGTCCACGCCGTTGTGCTGGTAGAAGCGAACGTCCTCCGTGTCGACCGTGCCCTTCATGACGTAAGGGGAGACCTCGTCCTTGGTGACGGAGATGCGGTTCTGAAGGTAGTACTCGGCTATGACGTTGCCACTGGCATCGTAGACGTCCGTGGGCTCGGCCACCAGGTAGGCGTCGGCCGAGTTGTAGTCCGGCAGGTCCTGCAGCCATGAGTTGACCAAGGCCCCCAGCGAGATGCCAAGGGCGATGACCAGCATGCAGATGAAGCCCAGGATGCCTGCGATGCCAAAACCAACGATATGGGTACGGGAGTGCTTACGTGCTCTGCGCGTGCGGACGCCCATGTATGTCCTCCTTATTGACAGTTAGGCTTATTATAGGAGCACGGCCATGATTCCATCTATTCCTAACGGCTTGGTTTTGTGATGATTGCGCCGCAAACGTTGAAGGCGACTGAGGGGTTCACGGTCGCGTGTGGCCACAGTTAGAATATGGACCGGCCGCTACAAGCCCCTCACCCTTCCCAAGACCCGATGTGGAGACGCGCATGACCGAGACCAACCGCACGTACGAGGGCGTGGCCGTCCTCGTGCCCTGCTACAACGAGGCCCTCACCGTGGGCAAGGTGGTGGACGACTTCCGCCGGTGCCTGCCCGGCGCCAGGGTCTACGTGTACGACAACAACTCCAAGGACGGCACCGCCCGCATAGCCCGGGAGCACGGGGCCGTGGTGCGCCTGGAGCCCCGCCAGGGCAAGGGCAACGTGGTGCGCCAGATGCACCGGGACGTGGACGCGGACTTCTACGTGATGGTGGACGGGGACGACACCTACCCCGCCGAGGCCGCCCCGGCCCTGCTGGAGCCCCTCATGGCCGGCCGGGCCGACCACGTGGTGGGGGACCGGCTCTCCAACGGCACCTACGGCGAGGAGAACACCCGCGCCTTCCACGGCTTCGGAAACGACCTGGTGCGCTGGCTCATAAGGCGGCTCTACGGCTTCGAGTTCCGCGACGTCATGACCGGCTACCGCGCCTACAACCGCGCCTTCGCCAGGACCCTGCCCGTCCTCTCCCCGGGCTTCGAGATAGAGACCGAGCTCTCCATCCACGCCGTGGACAAGCGCTGGCGAATCGAGCAGGTGCCCATCGACTACCGCGACCGCCCGGAGGGCTCCGAGTCCAAGCTCTCCACCTTCTCGGACGGGGCCAAGGTGCTGCGCATGATCCTCTCGCTCTTCAAGGACTACCGGCCCCTGCCCTTCTTCAACATCCTCGCCCTCCTCTTCTGCGTGCTGGGCCTGCTC
>OMVJ01000052.1 GCA_900314495.1 uncultured Olsenella sp. | reverse complement strand
GAAGAGGCTCGGGGGCATCACCCCGTTCGCCTATGCGCAGAAGCTAGAGAAGCAGGCTGCCTAGCGGAATTGTTTGTCCACTAGACGGGGTCCACCTCACCCGCATAGGACCCCCCCATAGGACCCCCCCATAGGACCCCCCATAGGACCTTCCGCATCTTCCGGCGCGCAGGTCGCCCGTGCCCCTTGGCATGGCGCCTGCGCGCCGCTTTGCCTGCCGGGCACTATGCGCGGACCAGCGCCCACACCACGGCAATGACCAGTGATGGCAGCAGGTTCGCAACCCTGATCTTGCGGTCGAAGAGCAGGTTCACGCCCACGCAGAAGATGAGCATGTTTCCCACGAGCGAGAGGTTGGAAAGCGCCGCTTCCGTCATGACGGGGCGCAAAAGGCCGCTCAGGAGCTCTATGGACCCCTGGAAGAGGCCGATGGAGAGCGCGGAGAAGATGCACCCCTTGCCCATGGAGGCCGTCATCACCATGACGATCACGAGGTCAAGGGCCATCTTGGCGTAGAGGACAGAGGGATCAGCCAAGAGTGCGTCCTGTATTGCCCCCACGACAGCCATGGCACCCACGCAGACGGTGAGCGACGCCGTCACGAACGCATCCACGAACCGCGCGTCGCCGGAGTTTCCCGTGCGGTCCCGCAGCCATTGCCCGAAACGCTCCACCTTGCCGTCGAGGTCCGCAAGCTCGCCGACGACCGCGCCGAAGCCAAGGGATGCGATCGCCATCATGGTGCCTTGGGTGGATATTGCCCCGTCGGGCCCGATCACGAGCATCTGCTGCAGGCTTCCGGCTATGGCTATGTATATGACGAGCACGCCCATGGCAACCATGAGTGTCTCGCGCATGCGCTCCCCGAGCCGCCCTCCCGCGAGCAGCCCCACGAGACCACCGGCAATGACTCCAAGCACGTTGACGATTGTTCCCAAACCCGGCATCCTGCATCTCCCCCGACGTGTTGGCACGCAGACAATAGCACACTCCCTGCCGGGACGCGGCATGGCCGTTTCATGGTTGTTGGGAAATTGTTAGGTCTGCGCCCTGCGTCCGGTCATGGAATAAACTTGATTTCATGTGTTTATTTGCGTTCGTTTATCCCTTCCGACGTCTCGAGAATCGAAGACCCCATGAGTGACACACCCATCCACGGAGCGCACTTCAAGCCTGACGATTCGGCGGAGAGCTTCTTCGCGTCCACGCCCGAGCCTGCCCCCGCCAGCAGGGGACCGCGCGTCGCAGACCAGAAGTACCTCTCGGCGCGCCTGGAGCGGGACGCCAGGCAGGGCCGTCGGCGCGGCGGCAGGATTGCCATCTGCGTCGTGGCGGCCATCCTCGTCGCCTTCATTGGCGTCTTCGCCTTCACTGCCGTCACGGCCTTGGGCCACGCGCGTGCGGCGGCGAGCTCCGCAAAGTCTGCGGTGTCCGCGCTCATCTCGGGCGACGTGGAGGGCTATGCGGCGGACAGCCAGGCCATCGAGCGAGAGTCCCAAGAGCTTCACCAGGTTGCCTATGGGCCGGTCTGGTCTGCGGCGAGCCACCTTCCCGGCATTGGCCAGGACATCCGCAACACCCAAAGCCTCGCGGACATCCTGCTGGACGTGTCTCAGAACGTCCTGACCCCTCTTTCGGACAACGACGCCATCAAGGCCGCCAGTGTCACTGCCTCCGCGGACCAGTCCGGCGAGGATTCCGGTGACCACAAGGTCAACGTTGCCGTCCTGGTTGCCCTGGCGCAGTCCAGCGACGACATCGGGTCCGTGCTGCAGCGTTCCGAGACCACCGTGGACGACCTGCAGCGCGGCGTGATTCCCCAGCTGAACAACGCCGTCGCCATGACCAAGAGCTACCTCTCGGCCGGTCAGGTCATGTTCGACATGCTGGAGAAGTACTCGGACATCATGCCGGAGCTCTTGGGCGCCAACGGCCCGCGCAGTTACCTGCTCATCGCGCAGAACAGCGCCGAGCTCAGGCCCACGGGTGGCATTCCCGGTTCCTGGGGCGTCGTCACGGTGGACAACGGCAACGTCAGCATTGGCAGCATGGGCGAGCCGGACCTGTGGACCAAGGAGGGAATCTCCCTCACCAAGGACGACATCAACCTCATGGGTGAGTACTACGGCTACATGAAGCCCGACATCTTCTGGGTCAGCGCCAACTTCAACCCGGACTTCCCCAGCTCGGCTCAGAACATAGCGGAGTACTGGCGCATCCTCTGCGAGGAGGAGATTCAGGGCATGCCCACCTTCGAGCCGGCGGAGGTTGACGGCGTGGTGGCGGTGAACCCCATCCTCGTCCAGAACCTGCTCGGCCTCACGGACGGCTTCGACATGGATTTCGACGGGACGTCCTACCACATTGACGGTACGAACGCCACGGAGCAGCTGCTGAGCGCCCCCTACTGGGCCATCTCCAAGGACCGCCAGAACGAGTTCTTCTCCGAGGTGGCGGCCTCTGCAATGTCCACGGTCCTCGGCGGCCTCAGCGGCATGGACCCCTCGGCCCTGCTGGACGTGCTGGAGCAGTCCGGCGAGCACGGCGACATACAGGTCTGGTTCAAGGACGCAGAGCTGGAGAGGGCCGTCTGCCAGCTTGGCTATGGCGGCGAGGTCAAGACGACGCTGGGTGACGCGGCGACGGTGGGGACCGACAGCCTGTCCGAGACCGGCACGTTCGCGGACGGGTACGGCACCGATTCGGATTCTGATTCCGTCGCCACGCAGGACTCCACAAAGGCGGGTGAGGACGACGAGGAGGATGACGCCCCCGTTCTCGGCACGTTCTTCTACGACATAACGTGGTCCAAGATGGACTGGTACCTCAACGCCTCCACGGAGGTGGGCGAACCCGTCAAGAACAGCGACGGTACCACCAGCTACCAGGTGAAGACCACCCTCATCAACGAGATGAACGAGGAGGACGCTGCCAACGCGCCGGAGAGCGTGGTCGGCATCGGCGACAACCCCATCGTGAAGAATAAGGGCGGCATGGCCACGGTCGTCTACCTGTACGCGCCCGTGAACTCCACCATCACGAACCTCAAGTGCAACAGTGGCACCTTCAGCAACACTACCGTGAGCGGGCTTGACGTCTACCACGGTTGTGTCGTGCTGGACCCGCAGAAGCGCGAGGAGATCACTTACACCGTCACCCTCCCCGAGGGCGTGGACCAGGCGCTTGAGGTTCGTTCGACGCCCACGGTGCGCGAAGTTGCCGGCTATACCGACCACGACCCCAACAACTACGAGCTTGAGGACTCCAGCTCCTATGGGTCCGTTACTAGCAAGGATGCCGAGACCATCAACAACCTCATCAGCCGCTCCACCACGTCCGTGGCCGAGGAGGACTACCCGGACTACTACAGCAACAGGACGTCCGAGTACGACGACGCTTACGGCAACGACAACTTCGGGTATGACACGGGGGACAACGACTCCCTGTACGACGACTCCACGGACGACGACGCGTATTCGGACGGCGGAACGTCTGGTGGCAACACCACCTACAACAACGGCAGCGCCGGTGCCGGCACAGGTACCAGCGACTACGGCGCTGACGACTACGACTACGGTGGCGGAGGCACAACCGGTGGCGGCACGGACTCCGGCGGCTACTCCTATGACGCCGGCGGAGGGGATTCCGATGCCTACGCGGGCGTTGACGCCTTGATGGATTCTGGCGCCTCGGCAGGCGCCGACGCGGGATCTTCCGCGGGCTAGACGGCAAGTCCTCAGCACTTTTGCAGCTTGATTCGGTCCTCTTGAGCCCCGTTGCCCCAGTGGTGACGGGGCTCATTCGGTGTGTTGGCGCGTCCACCGCCGAATGATTACCGCTCGCCAGCACCAGGGGACAGCTGGCGAACGATTGGGGTATTTAAGAGGTGAAGAGAAAAAGCATCGCACCTCGGTTGAGGGCGGTGGAACTTGGGAGGTGTTGCCAATGAACGTGGAAGAGCCGTACATAGCACACCTGCCCGAGGATGCTTAATCATCTCTTAGCGGTAGCGGGAGTTGCCTCACCAAGTCCCCTCGCTCATTTAACTGCAAGCATCTGCAGTGATTATTAGATTCCTCGAGGCAGACAGTTTCTGTCCGCACAGTCGTCCCCTACATCGCGACGAGCTATTTCGAGAGAGATTGTGATTCCGGCGTAACAGCGCTCTGGGTTCGGGAAGCCGGACCTTGCCCATGTCAGATTCTAGGCGCGAAGCGCAAGGGAATTGAGGAGGGGAGTCCAAAGGGCTCACAAAGGTAGTTCCAGATCATAGGAACATCGGCTGATATCGACAGTTGCCAGACGTAGATCTGCAGCGTGCAGGCCCAGGGTTCCAAAGACGGAACGGAATACAACATTCGGAGGCGGGCAGCGTTCGAGCTGCCCGCCTCTTTGTGTGCTATGTTCCTATCGTTTGAGGCTGTATTCCTGAGGGCGAGGGGAACGTGATGGCAGAGACGACCAGCGGCTCCATTGAGGTTAGCTGTCCCAAGTGCGGCGGGCGAATGCGCGTGCAGACGTATGCGAGCATAAACCGGCAGCAGGACGGGGAGGCCGCCAAGAGGCTGGGCCAGGGCACCCTCTTCGATGCGAAGTGCCCGTCGTGCGGGGCCGTGACCGAGCTTAACTACCCGGTCCTGTACCACGACATGGCGCATCGGCTCATGGTTCAGTACGTCTCGGGCCAGGAAGACGTGCGTCGGGCACTGCAGACTTTCCATCGCCTCTTGTCTGGCTCTGCACCTGTGGATGACGCCGGCCCCACGTCCGGTTCGGCCAGGCAGCAGATGGGGGAGGTGTTGGCGTCCCAGTACTGCCTGCGCGTGGTCACCTCGCACAACGCGCTGCGCGAGAAGGTCCTGATTGCGGATGCCGGTTTGGACGACCGTGTGATAGAGGTTGCCAAGGCCGTCGCCCTGTACCAGCTTGAGGGCGCAGGGGTGGCCCGCACCGCGGAGGCCTACTTCGACGGTGTGGACGGAGGGGACGTGGCGGTCTCTGCCTTCGTGGCGGGTGGTGCCAGGGAGCTGGTGCTGCCGGGCCAGCTGTTGAGCCAGGTGCGTGAGGGGATGGATGCCATGGTGAGTAGTCGCTGTGGATGGTCTCTCGCCGTGCAGAAAGTCGGTGCAAGATACCTGCCAGGGCGCTACACTAGACGGCGGTGCGCCCTTGTCTCACGCGTGCCGGAAACGTCACCAAGAAACGCAGCATCACATGAACCTCGCCCACCCAGGTGGGCAAACGCACACAAATCGGAACACGAGGGACGCAATGGCAAAGCATCAGGCCAAGCATTCTGCCCAGGTATCAAAATCCGCAAAGAAGTCGCGCAGCGCCTCGCCCAAGGGGCGGCGCGGTAGGGGTGCCAAGGTCGCAGTGGGTGTGGCGGTCGTGCTGGTGCTTGCATCGGGCGGCGTCTACGCCTCCGGCGCTTACTACTTCCAAGACCACTTCATGCCCAACACCACCCTCAACGGCCGCGACGTGTCTTGGCTGAGCAAGGAAGAGGCCGCCCAGCAAATAGACGACGCCGCCGCGTCCTACCAGAACACGCTGACCGCGGGGGATTTCAGCTTCACCGTCAACTCCCACGACATTGACCTCAAGAGCGACGGCGAGTCCTGCGTTGGGAATGCCCTTGCCAAGGCGAACGTCTATCTGTGGCCGTACGAGGTCACACGCCCCCACGCGTACCACGAGGGCGAGGGCATAAGCTACGACGAGGAAAAGCTCTCGGCCCTGGTGGGCCAGGCGCTCGACGACTACAACGCCTCCGCCACCAAGCCCCAGGATGCCGCCATCACGTTCGACAGCCAGAACAAGTCCTACGTGGTCACCCCGGAGGTGGATGGCAACCAGGTGGTCAAGGACGTCGTGCTCCAGCAGGCCTTGGACGGTGTCGCCACCATGCAGGCAGAGACCACGGTGGATGACTCCGCAAAGGTCACCGCCTCGGTCCGCGGTGACGACGAGGCCCTGAACCAGGCGGTCAGCAGCGCGAACGCCGTTCTGGATCAGGCCATTCCCGTCGTCGACGCCAATGACAAGACGGTCGCAACCGTCACGAAGGACCAACTCGTCAACTGGGTCACGCTTGGCGAGGACAAGACCGTCTCGGTTGACTCCGCCGCCGTGGGCGAATGGGTGAAGGCTAACCTGACCTCCGCCGTGCCCGCCGAGGACGACAACTTCAAGTACTCGCTGGACTCCGCAGACACCACCTCCGCCCTGGTCAGCAGCATCAAGGCCGGGAGCTCTGCGTCCACGCAGGTGTACGTCTCGAAGAAGAGCAAGCCGCGCCAGGTGAAGTCCTCCGCGGCGGGTGCCCCCGCCGGCACGTACGACCCGGCCCTTGGCAGCTACATTGACGTGGACCTTGGCAACCAGTACGCCCGCTACTTTGGCGCCGACGGCTCGGTCCTGTGGGAGAGCCCCGTGGTCTCCGGCAACACGAGCGAGGGACGCTCCACGCCCACGGGCACCTACTCCATCAACTCCAAGGCAACGAACGTGACGCTGACCGGTGCGGACGAGGACCATGACGGCGAGCCGGACTACAAGAGCAAGGTCACCTACTGGATGCCCTTCGTCGGCAACTCCGTGGGCCTGCACGACGCAACGTGGCGCAGCAGCTTTGGCGGGTTCATCTACGCCTCGTCCGGCAGCCACGGTTGCGTGAACCTGCCCTATGGCAAGGCGGAATCGCTATACAAAATGGTTTCCGTTGGCACCACAGTCCACGTGCACTGGTAGCATCAAGAACGAGGAGTGAACGAGGTGCCCGCGGGATTTGGAGTGCTGTCATGATCAACACGCTCGTACTGATGCGACATGGTAACCCTGACTATTCGACGGACGTGGATGACCTTGACCGCCAGCTGACGCCAGCGGGCCTTCGTGCGCTCGAGGACGTCATGCCCCACGAGCTGGCCCTTCTGGGGGACCCGCAGGACATCACCATTTGGTCGAGCCCGGCAACGCGCGCAAGGCAGACGGCGGAGGTCGTTTGCCATGCTCTTCGTATGAGCGAATCCAACATCAAGACCTGCAACGCGCTCTACAAGCAGGACCAAGAGGCCTTCCTGGAGCAGATGGAGTCCGTGGAGGGCACGGCCATCGCGGTGGGCCACGTGCCCTTCATGGAAGAGATGTTCGGGCGCTTCTCTGGTGGGACCCTTCGCTTCGGCAAGGGCTCCGCCGCATGCTTCAGCTTCCCCTCCGGCACGTTTTCCAAGGCGGAGCTGCGCTGGTACGTGCAGGGACCGGATTCGAGCAACTGGGAGACCCTCATCCACGTGGAGGAGGGTCTCGCGGACGTTGCCATGCAGATCGAGGACAGGTCCGAGGCCCTGCTCGCCGACCCCGAGAGCTCCGCCGCCCTTCATGACTTCAGGGTGGCAATCAGGCGCGCACGTGCGCTGCTGGCGTTTGTCCGACCATTCCAGAAGCGCCGACAGAGCCTCTCCACCGACATGGTCCTCTCGGACCTGCAGCACGCCAGCTCCTTCCTGCGCGAGCTGGACGGAATGTGCGGCCGTTCGGAGCGCGCCGGCAAGTCCATGGCGGATGGGCTGTACGCGGTCTGCAGCACCGCTCGCGAGGAGGAGCGCACCCGCTTCATTGGCTACCTGCGCCGTCGTGACACCCAGCGGCTGCTCAGGGAGGCCTGCCACGGCCTTCGCAACACGCGCTGGCGCGCCACCACTGAGATGGAGGGTCTTTCGCGCGAGGAGTTCCAGGCGGAGTACGACGAGCTTCGCACGGGCGTCATAGACCAGTTCCTGGTTTGCAACTTCATGGACGACGAGGACACGCACATTGTGCGCAAGCGCGTGAAGCGCCTTCGCTACGTTGCGGACGGGTACGCGGAGCTGCTGAACGAGCGCCAGGAGGCCTCTGTGGAGGCTGCGCGTCGCCTGCAGTCCGAGCTGGGGCACCTGTGCGACGTTCGGGTAGACCGTGACATCGTGGACGTGCTGAGCAGGCGCGGCGCCATAAGTCGCGAGGACCCGACTGTGGTCAGCTTCCTTGAGGAGTGCCAGGTAAAGGAGGAGGCCTGCATCCAGCACCTTCAGAAGCTGCGCGTCTCCATGGAGGACGGCGACTAGCCCTAGGGGAGCAGCAACACCGCGGCGAGCAGCGCCGCCTGGCCTGCCGCGTTGGTGAGCTGCTCCACCCAGTTTGCCTTGGGGTCGGACGAGTCTAGGTGCGAGCCAAGGTAGCCCATGGCGCACATGGCGCACACCCACAGAAGGAAGAGCGGGCCAGACGGCAGCGACGTGAGTGCCGCACCAATGGATGCGGGCGTGAGCGTGCCAGTTATGACGGCAACGACTATGCCAATAAGCATGAGCGCGAATCCCGCGGGCATGAGTACGTGCATTTGCCGGTAGAGAAGCCACGTGTTCCGGCGGGCCAGCACGACCATGAGCTTCCAGACCACCTTGCCGGCACCTGACGCGAGGCAGACGCAGGCACCGGCAAGGAACAGGGACGAAGCCATGCGTGCCGCCAGCGCCACACAGGCGGCACCAAAGAGCAGAACTGGAAGGGCGTCCACAAGTACCAGCGAGAGCGTGAAGTCCTCTGGCACGTCGCTTGCCGTGAGCTTGCTCGACCGCTCAAGCGGCCGCTTGGCTGCGCCTGGGCCTGGCGTGTGGGTGTGTGACGTCGAGCTCACCCCTAGCGGATGAAAGTCGAGGCCAGGGAGCCGGCTGCCGTGGTGGCGGAACTCACGGCGCTGTCGATGGCGTCGCGCCCGACCGACAGGTAGCCAGTGACTGCGAGAATGGCGTAGATGGCAATGACGATGATAGCGACGCAGAAGTAGCTGCGTGCGAAGTTGCGGCGGTTGATGTTCTTGCCGGAGAAGGCAAAGACGATCAGGAAGATGAGCCCGACGACGGGAATGCTGAAGAGGATGGTGTAGCCCACGTACCCCCAGGAGCTGATGGGCTCGAACTCCGGCGGAAGCATGGAGAACCCTGCGCTCTTCTCCACGGTGCCCATATGGTTGGCCATGGTGGTTCCTTTCTCTTGCGATTAGGGTGCGATGATGCACTCAGTGTACCAGTCATGACCTGCGACGGCTACGCGAACCGTATGACTCCCGGCGCCGCGCCGCCACCAGGTGCGACGCCGGGAGGAGCGGCTAGTCCTCAACCTCGAGCAGCTCGATCTCGAAGTTGAGCGCCTTGCCCGCCATCTCGTGGTTGAAGTCCAGCGTGATGGTCTTGTCGTCCTTGGCGGCAACGACGACGGGGAAGGGCTGGCCGCCGGGGCCCGCCAGGAAGACGTGCTGGCCGACCACGGCGTCCTGCCCGCCGCCGAGCTGCTCAAAGGTGAAGGTGCGCACGTTGGCCTCGTCGCGCTCGCCGTAGGCGTCCTTGGGCTCAAGGCGGACGTTCACGGTCTGGCCCACCTGCATGTCGCGCACCGCAAGGTCGAAGCCCTTGATCATCTGGCCGGCCATGCAGGTGAAGGCCAGCGGCTCGTTGCGGTCGCGCGAGGAGTCGAACTTGGTGCCGTCGTCCAGCGTTCCCACGTAATGGACCTTGACCTTCTTGCCTTCGTTGCTCATGGGGTTCCTCTCCCTCTTGCGGTGGGCTCCTGAGCCCACCGTCTGGTTTCTTGGCAATGGGGTGAGTCTACCCCATGTGGGCGCGTGCTAAGCGTGCAAGGTGCAAATGCGGATGACTTGCGGTCTGCGCGCGCCTCTGCCGCGTCGTAGAATGGTGGTTCATGGTCGGTCTCTTGGGGGAGGGTCGCATGGAAGTCCTGATGGTGAACGGCAGCTCGCATCCCGCGGGTGCCACGTACAGGGCGCTCCACATCGTGGAGGAGGAGCTCGGTGCCGCCGGCATCAATGCCAGGTGGTTCCAACTGGGCAACGCGCCCGTGCGCGGCTGCCTTGCCTGTGAGCATTGCGCCAAGACGCACAGATGCGTCTTCCAAGACGACGTCTGCAACGAGCTCATCGAAGGTCTCCTGGCCTGTGACGGTGCCGTGTTCGGGTCTCCGGTCTTCTTTGCGGGCCCCAATTCCGCCCTGACGGCCCTCATGGACCGCGCCTTCTATGCCACCTGCCGCTATGGCCACCTGTTGGCGGGCAAGCCCGCGGCCTCTGTGGTGAGCATGAAGCGCATGGGTGCAACCTCTGCCATAGAGCGCCTGAACCAGTACTTCCTCTATGCGGAGATGCCCATCATCTCCACGCCAAACTGGGCCGCGCAGTTCCGCGACCATTCCACGGTGGAGGAGGACACCCTGGGCGAGCGGCGCCTGCACCAACTTGGCAGGAACATGGCCCAGGCTGTGGTCGCCTTCTCGTCTGTGCGCGGGGCATAGGCGCTGGAACTCTGGCCACTTTGTACGGTTTCACCCTAGGGGGAACAAGAGATGAGCGAAGACTTCACGGGCTACGTCGGCATGTTCGACTCTGGCTTGGGCGGCATCAGCGTGCTCAAGGAGTGCGTCCGCCTGCTTCCGCACGAGAACTTCCTCTTCTTTGGTGACTCCGCCAACGCTCCCTACGGCGAGAAGACGCGCGACTGGGTGCTCGCCCGCTCCCGACAGATTCTGCAGGGCTTTCTGGCGCGCGGCTGCAAGGCAGTTGTGATTGCCTGCAACACCGCCACGTCGGCATCCGCGGCCACCCTGCGCTTGGAGTACCCCGACCTGCCCATCATTGGCGTGGAGCCGGCGCTCAAGCCCGCGGCCCTCGCGCACGAGCACGACCGCGTGCTGGTCATGGCCACGCCCATGACGGTCTCTCTGGACAAGTACCAGCACCTGATGAGCGAATGGGGAGACCGCGTGGAGGTTGTTACCGTGCCGTGCACGGGGCTTGCCGCCCGCATAGAGAAGGGGAACCTGGAGGGGGAGGACCTGCACGAGCTTGTTCTCAGCCTGGTGGGGGACTACCGCGGCAAGGTGGATTCCTGTGTGCTCGGTTGCACGCATTACCCCTTCATCAAGCCCCAGATTTCCCGCGTCATAGGGGATGACGTGCCCTTCTTCGACGGCGGTGCCGGTACGGCCCGGCAGCTGAAGCGCCTGCTGGAGGCCGGGGGGCTTCTCAACGGGTCTTGCGATGCCGGTAGCGTGGTGTTCCGCTCGTCCATTGACACGCCGGAGGAGCTGGCGCTGTACCAGAGCTTCTTCGAACGTCAGATTTAGCTTGGGTATTGGGAGCCAGGACCCGCGGACCCTACCTCGGGCCCAGTACCCGCGGCCCGTACCGCAAGGCCCAGTACCCACCCCCGGGGCTGGGTACTGGGGCCGCGCTGGTGCTGTGGCCGCGCTGGCATCAACACGCGTCCCAACAAGAAAGGGCCCCGCCACCAGAGGGTGACGGGGCCTGACTCGCTGAATGAGCGAGAGGAACCTACTTCAGGGCTTCCTCGACGGCCACGGCGCACGCGACGGTGCAGCCGACCATGGGGTTGTTGCCCATGCCGATGAGGCCCATCATGTCCACGTGCGCAGGCACGGAGGAG
>OMVJ01000013.1 GCA_900314495.1 uncultured Olsenella sp. | reverse complement strand
GGCCCCCACCCAGAAGTTGGCGCTGGACTGCATGAAGCTGCAGGACTCTCCGCGGGAGTACATGAAGTTGTGGCTGCCCCACTCCGAGACGCCCACCGCCTCGTTGGGGTACTCGAAGAGGGCCGTGCCGTCGTAGTTGGCCAGGCCATAGGGGTCCGTGGCAAAGTGCACGGGCACAATGTCCAGGATGCAGCCTATACCCGCCTGGTGCAGGGCGTCCACCAGCTTCATGAGCTGGTGCGGGGTGCCGTAGCGGCTGGTGGGCGCGAAGAAGCCCGTGGGCTGGTAGCCCCAGGAGCCGTCGAAGGGGTGTTCGCACAGGGGCATGAACTCCACGTAGTTGTAGCCGGACTTGGTCAGGTACTCCGTGAGCGGCTTGGCCAGCTCCTCGTAGCTGTACCAGTCCGCCGGGTCGTCGGAGGGCTCGTCGCCGGAACGCTTGCGCCAGCTGCCCATGTGCATCTCGTATATGTTCATGGGCTCGCAGGCGGTGTCCTTGCGGGCGGCCATCCACTTCTTGTCGTGCCAGGTGTAGGAGAGGTCGCACACGATGGAGCGGTGCGCGGGGCGGAGCTCCATCTGGTAGCCGTAGGGGTCGGTGTGGTCCACGTAGGAACCCGCATGGAAGATGCGGTACTCGTAGGCATCGCCCGCCTTGGCGACCGGAACGTGCAGCTCCCAAAAGTTGCCGTCCTCCACCTTGTTCATGGGGATGGGGTTGCCGTTCAGCATGCACTGAACCTGCTCGGCGGCTGGGGCAAAGGTACGGAAGGTGACGCCGTCCCCCTCGACGCGCGCACCCAGGTAGTCTTGTGCGTAGAACTCGCGACCGGTGTAGAAGTTGTAGGTGTTCACGGCAGCCCCCATCCTTGTGCGGCAATACTTGTCAGCTTGATGTTAGCCGCAACAAGTTAGGCGGTCGCTATGCAAAAGTGGGTGGATGTCTGATAATAGACGCTAGTCCAAAAGAGTCCAGAAAGCGCTGACACTGGGCTCACGACCTGCGGTGGGTTGGTGGTTTCAGGTGGACCTTCGCAAGCAGAAGACGGAAGAGGCAATCCGTGACGCGTTCCTGCACCTCCGCGCGACACGCCCGCTGGAGCGCGTGACGGTGCGGGAGCTCTGCGACAGCGCGCGCATTGGCAAGGCCACGTTCTACCTGCACTATCACGACGTGTACGAGCTTTCGGAGCGCATGCAGGCGGACCTGGTGCGGAGCATCCTCGACGGCATCCCGCACCCGCAGCTCATCCTGACGGACACCCCCACCTTCACGCGGGAGTTCAGCACGGCGGTCTGGTCCAAGAAGAACCTCATAGACATCCTGTTCGAGGGCGCGCAGGCGTCGGTGCTGCCCTCCGCCATAGACGACGCCCTCCAGCGGGAGCTGGAGCAGCTCTCGCCCGACTTTGCGGGCGACGAGCGCGCCCATGTGGTGCTGACGTTTCAGGTGTATGGGGCCTACTACGCCTTCATGCGCTACTCGTCCACCATGCCGGCAGACAAGGTCATTGCCCTCACGAGCGAGCTTGCCGAGGGGCTGTGGACGCACCAAGGGGACGGCGGCGGACGGGCCTAGGGGCGCCTGGGCCTACTTCTGCTTGCGGGTGTCAACTATCTGCTGGTACAGGCCGGTGCGCTGCTCGATGAGGATGCAGATGAGCTGGCAGCACTCGATGGCCACGTCGGTCTTGCCCTCCGTCACGCGGTAGCCCAGCTCGCCCACCAGGGCGTTGATTTGGTAGTCCACCTCGTTCATGGACTCATAGGAGTTCTGTGGGCAGCCGCGCAGGGCGGTCACGACCTTCTTCATGTGGGTCTTGAGCTTGGGGTCGGTCGCGTCGCGCTGGCTCTTCACCACGGCGTTGATCCATATCTTGGGGCGGTCGTCGGCAATGGGGCGGGAGTCGTCGGCGTTGGGGACTGGACGTGCGGCGGGAATCTGGTCGGGCTCGTCCTCGCCGTCCACGGGGGCGGTGCCAGGTCGTGCGGTCATGTAGCCCACCAGCGAGAGGTACACGATGAGCAGGGCGGCCTGGATGTAGAAGCCCATGGTCAGGCGGTCGAAGCTCGTGCGGATCATGACGGCGGCGACGATTATCTCGATGAAGAGGTAGTTGTACGAGAGGAAGGTCATGCGGTTGCCAAGTATGTAGTTGGTGACCGGCGTGCCCTCGTCGTACTTGGTGGTCTGCACGGGCGAGAGGCGCGGCACGACCAGCGCGAGGACGAAGGCGCCCACCAGGAAGGAGGCGCAGATGCTGACGATGGAGACAATCTGGAGCAGGGATGCAACCACATAGAGAACGATGAGCATGCCGAGGACGACGATGCCGAACGCGATGTGGCGGGTGTCTTTTTGGAACATGTTGTGCCTTTCGGGCCAAGCGAACGGGGTGAGGTGCCACGGCCTTCCAATGTAGCGCATCGGAGGGTCGCCCGTGGCGAAGGCCCAACGATTGCCTTCGCTTTTGCGGGCGCGAACGCGGGCGCTGATGTGGGCATGCAGGCGACTGCCCGATGTACCCCTCTGCCTGATGGAGCAAGAGGGAGAAAAGTTCGTTGACATCGCGCGCTACTGGGCGTATAAGATAAATATCCCAGTAATGAACTAGGAAATAGACGCAAGCCGATGACAACGTGCCCAAGCCCTCCTCTCCCTTCGGCACGCTTGGGAAGCCCCCCATTCCCATCCCCCGCGGTTCAGGTGTCTCTGGTTCAGAGCTAAGGGATTGCATGCGACAATCGGCGGTCCGTTCCCCCTGCGGGCCGCCGATTCGCTTCTCTGCCGCTGGTACCTCGGTGGCTTCTGGGGCAAGCGAGATCCAACCGCTGACGTTGACGCGCCTCGCTCCAGTGGCAGGGTGGCTTGTCTGCGTGGGACAATCTGGCAAGGGCGAGGGAGTGGAGGCACCATGATCGAGATAGTTCACGGTTCCGTTGTGGATCAACGCGTCGACGCCATTGTCAACGCGGCGAACCACGGCCTTCTGGGTGGTGGAGGCGTGGACGGGGCCATACACCGTGCGGCTGGCCCCGCCTTCGAGGCGGAGTGCAGGGCCCTGCACGACGCGGGAGGCTGCGCCACGGGCGACGCGAAGATAGTCAACGCGCATGAGATTACCTGGGCCAAGCACATCGTGCTCACGGTGGGGCCCGTGTACAGCAGCGGCCAAGCGGACCGGTGCGCCCAGCAGTTGGCGTCCTGCTACCAGCGGTCGTGCGAGGTTGCCCTTGAGGCGGATGACGCGAGCATCGCCTTCCCCGCAATATCGTGCGGCGTATATGGGTATCCGCTGGAGGATGCCGTGCTGGTCTCGCTTGAGGCGCTGCGTCCGTATGTGAACAGGTTCGAACGCATCGTGTTGGCAATGTTCAAGGGTCAGGAGTTCGACCGCGCCGTGGAGGTCGCTCGTGAGGTGGTGCCAACGCACATGCTGAGTGACTCCTTAGTGGTGGACCTTTAGGCAAGATATATACGCCAAAACAATGTTTCTTCGTCCAACGGCGAACGGGCTGGCCGGGCATGGTGGCTTGTGCCCGCTCTGTTCTGTCGTATAGTTATACTCAACCTTGTGAGTTTAAGATGAGCTGGGCGAGTGCCCGTGGCTATGGCCAAGGGGGTCGCGCCGTCAGCGCCGCGCATTCGTGGCGGTGACGGCTGCGAAACGTAGGAATTCGCGCGCTTTGTGGTGGGTTCGCACAAGGCGAAGGAGAAGGTGGACGGTAATGGAGATTAGGGTTCTGAGGTACTTTCTTGCGGTTGCGAAGGACCAGACCATCTCCGGTGCGGCCAAGCACCTGAACGTCACACAGCCCACGCTCTCGCGCCAGCTGCAGGACTTGGAGCGGGAGCTTGACACGAAGCTGCTGATCCGCGGTAGTGGCAGCCGTCGCGTCACGCTCACCAAGGAGGGAGCACTCCTCAAGCGCAGGGCGGAGGAGATTCTGGATCTTGTGGACCGTGCCGAGGCGGAGGTCAAGTCGTCTGACCATGGAATCTCGGGCGTCGTGAGCGTGGGCGTTTCTGAATACGGGTCGGTGCCCATGGTGGCGCAGGCCGCGGCTGCCGTGCGCCAGGAGCATCCGGACGTGAACTACGCCGTGCAGGTTGCCGAGGTGGCCGACGTGTTCCACAAGTTGGATGCCGGCGTGACCGAGCTCGCCATCCTGCCCAGCCCCGTTGACATCACCCGCTACAACGGGGTCGAGTTGGCCCAGAAGAACCGGTGGGGCCTGCTGGTGCCAAGGGACAACCCCCTTGCGACCAGCGACGACCCCGTCACGCCCGAGCGGCTGCGGCAGGAGAGCCTGGTGGTGACGAACCCCGTGCACCTGGATGACGTCCTGGGGAATTGGCTAGGCGGCAGCTTCTCTGACCTGAACATTGCCTTCACGTGCAACGTGCCGGACAGCGTGCCCGAGGTCGTTGCCGGCGGACTCGGCGTGGCGCCGTGGCTGGAGGGGTCGGGTAGCGTGTTTGGTTCGGGCGTGGTGTTCCGCCCGCTGACGCCGTCTGCGGAGACCGCGTTCCTTGTGGTGTGGAGGCGCAACAGCATGCTCTCGCGTGCGGCGTCGGCCTTCCTCGACTGCCTGCGCGTGGACGTGTCCGAGTAGGCCGGTGGGCCTCTTGGCGGCGCGGCCGGCCAAGGCTTGGCCGTGTCCCGTGGTGAAGGGGCCTCTTGCTGTGCTGTTTTGTGCTCGTATCGATGTGGCTGTTCTCTTCGCCGTCAGTTGCGCCATTATGATGCCAAGGTTTGTTGCATATGCGATGTGGCGTCTGCGGCGGTTCCGCGCCGTGGGTAGCCCCGGGAAGGGATCAGCGCAATGGCATACGACGAGCTCATTTTTCCGAAGCCGGTGTTTCACGAGAAGATCTGGGGCGGGCGCAAGCTCCAGACCGAGTTTGGCTACCAGATTCCCGATGGCCCCATCGGCGAGTGCTGGGCGATAAGCGCCCACCCCGCGGGTGACTGCGTGGTGGAGGGAGGCCCGTACGACGGCCGCTACCTCTCCGACCTGTGGGACAAGGAGCCGCAGCTCTTTGCGGGTGCCTCGGGCGACCGCTTCCCGCTCCTGATCAAGATCCTGGACGCCAAGGAGAACCTCTCCGTCCAGGTCCATCCCGACGATGCCTACGCCAACGAGCACGAGAACGGCAGCCTGGGCAAGCGCGAGTGCTGGTACGTGCTCTCGGCCGACCCCGGCACGCGCATCGTGGTCGGGCAGAACGCCCACGACCGCGCCGAGCTGGCCAAGATGATCGAGGAGGGCCGCTGGGACGACATGCTCTACACCGTGCCAATCAAGGCTGGCGACTTCTTCCGCATCGAGCCGGGCACCATCCACGCCATCCAGGGTGGCACCATGGTGCTGGAGACCCAGCAGTCGTCCGACGTCACCTACCGCGTGTACGACTACGACCGCGTGCAGGCCGACGGCACCACGCGCGAGCTGCACATTCCCCAGACGCTGGACGTCGTGGACTTCTCGCTTGTGCCACCGGAATCGGGCGAGGTCACGGCACCGGAGGTCGACGGCATCACCGAGCTCATGAGCTGCCCCAACTTCAGCGTCGTTCGCGTCCGCGTTGCCAAGGGTGCCACCGCGACGCTCAAGCAGGAGCACCCCTTCGTCTGCGTCTCCGTCGTGGAGGGCGAGGGTGGCACCGTGACGACGCCTGCCGGCACGTGGAACCTGGAGAAGGGCTCCCACTTCCTGGCGCCGGCGACTTCCGGCGACCTTGCAGCTGGGTGCCCGCGGAGTAGGCGCCGGCGGGCACGGGGTGCTCGGCCTTCTCTGCCATGCGTAACGGTGCGTACTGATTGTTACCCCACAACCGGAGGGCCTCGGTTGTGGGGTAACGTGCGTTAAAGCCTTCTATCTGCGGAAATGCGAGAAGAAGACGCTACCCCACAACCGAAAGCGAACGGTTGTGGGGTAGCGTTGTGTTATTCGTGTAGCGCGATGCGTTGCGGGGTAGTGCCAAGTGACCAGCGTGTGCGGTAGCCTTACGCCGCGTGGGCACCGCCGGGAATCTCGCCACCGCAGTGCGGGCAGCGGGTGGCACCTTCCTTGACCTCCTCAAGGCAGTGCGGGCAGGTGGGGGCAGCCTTGGCCTCGGCCTCTTCCTCCTGCTTGCGCAGCAGCTTGGCGCCCGTCTTCTCGAACGAGTTCACGGCCTTGACCAGCATGAACACGATGAAGGCCACAATCAGGAAGTTGATGACGGCCGAGATGAAGGCGCCGAAGTCGATCTGCGTGCCGGGCACGACCAGGCCGGAGACCTCCGTGCCGTTGCCGCCGGTGATGACGGTGATGAGCGGGTTGATGATGTTGTCGGTCAGGGAGCTCACGATGGAGGTGAACGCACCGCCGACGATGACGCCGACTGCCATATCCATCACGTTGCCGCGGCTGATGAACTCCTTGAATTCGCTCATGAGACTCATGGGATTACTTTCCTTCCCCTTTGGATTGTGCAGGTCCCGTCTGGGCATAATGCCACAACTGCGAGTGCGTGGCACCCCACGATTGAGATTGTTTACGTTCCGCTGTCCCTTGGGGCGTGGTGCGGCTTGGTCAGCTCGTCCGTGTCCAGCCAGATGGTGAAGGGGCCGTCGTTTGCCAGCGAGACGCGCATCATGGCCCCGAATACGCCGCGGCCCACGTGCGGCACGTCCCTCTGGGCCAGCTGGCAGAAGTGCTGGTAGAGGGCCTGCGCCTTGCTTGGCTCTGCGGCGCCTGTGAAGCTGGGCCGGTTGCCCTTGCGGCAGTCCGCGTACAGGGTGAACTGGCTCACCACCAGGACCTCGCCCGCCACCTGGGCGAGCGAGAGGTTGGTCTTGCCGTCTTTGTCCGCGAACACCCGAAGCTTGAGAATCTTGGTCCACAGGCGCTGGGCGGTCTCCTCCGTGTCGTTGGGGCCGACGCCCAGAAGGATCAGGAAGCCGCGCCCGCAGGCGCCGACCACCTGACCCTCCACCTCCACGGAGGCCGACTCCACCCGCTGCAGCAGGGCACGCATGCCGGCGCTCCCTTACAGCCCGTAGATGGACGAGAACTTCTTGGTCAGGTAGTTGGTGTAGTGCGTGGGGTCGAAGGGCGTGTGGCAGGCCTCCTGGATGATGTCCGCCGGGTCCTTGGCGCGGCCCCAGTGCCAGACGCGCGTGCGCATCCACTCGCGAATGGGGGCCAGGTCGCCCTTCTCCAGCGTGCCCTCCCAATCCACGCCGTCTGCGATCATCTGGTCGCGGAACTGGGCGCCGTAGGCGCCGCCCAGGGCGTAGGTGGGGAAGTAGCCAAAGAGGCCGTCCGCCCAGTGGGAGTCCTGCAGGGGGCCGCGGGTGGCGTCCGCCACGCGAACGCCCAGGTAGCTCTTGTAGCGGTCGCGCCAGAGGGTGGGCACGTCCTTGGCCGTTGCCTCCGTTGCCTCCCCGCTGAAGAGCAGCTGCTCAATCTCGTACCTGACGAGGATGTGGAGAGGGTAGGTGAGCTCGTCGGCGTCCATGCGGATGGGCTGCGGCTCTGCGCGGTTGATGGCCAGGTAGAACTGCTGTGGCGTCACGCGGTCCAGCTGGCCGTGGAAGTGCTGCTGCATGGTGGAGAGGAGCGGCCCCGCGAAGGCGCGGCTGCGCCCGACGTAGTTCTCGAAGAAGCGGGACGAGCCCTCATGCATGCCCGCCGAGGTCCCACCGCGCAGAGAGGTGTGGTTGTAGGCGGGGTCCACGTTGAGCTCGTACAGGTTGTGACCGCCCTCGTGCAGCATGGTGAAGACGTTGGCAGAGACGTCGTCCGGGTGCACGTGCGCCGCGGTGATGGCATAGTTGACGCTCAGCGCGTCGGAGAAGGGATGCTCCGTCGCGGTGAGCCAGTAGGAGTCCAGGTCGATGCCTTCCAGGATGGCGATGTCGCGGGCGAGCATCCACTGGCGACCCTCGTCGAAGCGGCCCTCGATGCAGGCGCGGCTGGGCTGGCGCTTGGTGCGGACGTCCATGAGCAGCGGCACGACGCAGTCCTTGACCATGGCGAAGAAGCGGTTGTAGAACTCGCGGCTGCTGCCCTGCTCGTACTCGTCCAGCCAGACGTCATAGGGGTCGGCGCCAGGGTCCTTCTGGTTCGCGAGGCCCCTCATGGCGGCGACGATGCGGTCCAGGTAGGGCTCGAAGGAGTCCCAGTCGTTGTTGAGCTTTGCGCGGCGCCAGACGGAGTCGGTCTCGTTGGTGAGGCGCGTGAAGGCGGCCCGGTCCTCGCTGGAGACGTTGACCAGGCGGTCGCGGTCGCGTTTCAGGATGCGCACCTGCGCCCGGGTGGTGGGGTCCAGACGGTCGGAGCAGCGGGTGAGGCGCTCCAGCGTGGAGCCGATGCGGCTGGTGCACAGGAGGTCGTGGTCCTCCTGCTCCAGGATGGCCAGGGCCTCCGCGCGGTCGGCGGAGACGTTGGGCGGGTCGATGGTGAGGCCGTAGCTGGACATGCCCGTCTCTGCGTAGCGGTGCGCGTAGAGGTGACGCTCAAGGTCTGCGATGGCGGCGACGTCCGACTTGATGGTTGCCTCAGAGATTGCCGGGGTTGCCGGCGCGACGGGGGAGTCTGCCGCGGCTGGCGCAGCTGGTGCGGGCGGCACCGGCGCGTCGGCTGGGGAGGGAACCTTGTTGGCAATGGCCGCGTTGGCCGGGTAGGTCTTGCGCGGAGGGCGCTTTGGCGCGGGCTGCCTGCGGTTGCCCGCGCCCTTTGCCGACTTGCGAGGCTTGTGTGCGTTGGATGCGTTGTCTGCCATGTGCTCTCCTATTCCGCAGCGCGCGGGCGCGCGCGAGTTGTTCGTGAGGTTGAGTTTACCCTCCCGTGCCCCTGCGTGGCGAATTCCGGGCAATCCTCTGCGCCTTGTGGTCAAGCCGTGAAAGGCGCACGTCGGTGGCGGTGCCGTCAGCCTTGGAATGCCGCGCGTCCGCGGATGCTGATGCGCGGTCACCTACGTCGGCGCCTCGTTGCGAGCCCGCACGTCACATAATGAAAGTGGATTCGTGTCGGAACGAACGTGGACGGACGAACGAGGCGCCGCGGCGCACGGGCGAGAGGGGCATCAAAATGGCATACGTTCTGGGCATTGACGTGGGCGGGACCAGCATCAAGGCGGGGCTCTTCAGCGACGAGGGGCAGCTTCTGGCGGTGAGCAAGGTCCCGACTGGGTCTCTGGTGAGCGAGGCTGCGTTCGCGCAGGTCACGGAGGGACTCAAGAAGCTCGTCCACAACAACGGGGGAGACCCCGAGGACGTTGTCGCCGTGGGCCTGGACGTGCCGGGGCCCGTTGACGAAAAGGGCGAGGTCGGCCTCTTGCCCAACGTCATGCTGGACCCCAGCGGGCTCAAGGCCGCGTTGCTCCGCGCGTTCCCGGAGGCCAAGCTGGCCTTCGTGAACGATGCGAATGCCGCCGCGCTGGGCGAGCTCTGGCAGGGCACCGCGCGCGGCGCCAAGAGCATGGTGCTGGTTGCGCTGGGCACGGGCGTTGGTGGCGGCATCGTGTGCGACGGCAAGCTCGTGGCGGGCGCCTTTGGTGCCGGCGGCGAGATTGGCCACATCACGGTGAACCGCGACGAGACCCTGGTGTGCGGCTGCGGCCGCTGTGGCTGCCTGGAGCAGTACGCCTCCGCCAAGGGCATCGTGCGCATCTACAAGGAGGAGTGCGAGTTCGAGAACCAGGAACCCGTCAAGCTGGACGGCCCGACGGACACGCTCTCCGTCTTCAACGCCGCCCGCGAGGGTGACAAGGCCGCCGAGGCCGCCATCGCTCAGATGACGGACTACCTGGGCTTTGCCCTCTCCATCATCTCCACGGTCATCGACCCCGAGCTCTACCTCATTGGTGGCGGCGTCGGCGAGGGCTTCGACTTCTTTGCGGACCAGCTGCGCGCGTCCTTCCACGAGCACTGCTTCGCGCCCAGCGCCAGCGCCCGCATCCTGCCGGCCAGCCTTGGCAACCAGGCGGCCATGTACGGCTCTGCCTACCAGGCGCTGCAGGCATAAGGGGCCTGCGCGACGGCGCAAGGCCGCAAAACGCGTGGTCAAGAAGGCGGGCGGGGGCCAGGCTCCCGCCCGCCTTTCGTGCGTGGGCCGCTGGACAGCCGGCTAGGCGTGTGGGGCGTCGTGCTCCCTGAGCCAGGCGGAGACCAGCGCCACGTAGCGGTCGTGGTCGTCCAGGAAGCACATGTGGCGGCAGCCCGGCATGAGCTCCCACCGCGAGCCTGGGATTCCGTCCGCCATCTGCTTGGCAACGCGAGGCGTGCAGAGGTCCTCAGTGCCGGAGATTATGAGCGCGGGCGTGTGGATTTCCTCCAGGCGGGAGGAGTAGTCCCAGGTTTGGAAGACCCCCGTGGCCTTGAGCTCGTTGTCGCCCTGGGTGGCTAGGTAGGACTCGCGGCCCGCGCGCTTGGGCCGGCGCACGCACTCCGGGTCACTTGGGGAGGCCGGGTCGGAGCAATACAGCCGCATGAAGCGCGCCTCCACGGCGCGGAAGGCGGGGTCGTCGTATTGGCCCGTGGCCTCGGCCCGCGCGACAACGTCTTGGTCCTCCTTTAGGAAGAAGTGACGCAGGATCCGGTGGTGCTCCTCGGCCCAGAGCGCCGACGACGCAAGCGTGCTGGAAAGCACGACGGACCGGACGCCCTGCGGCCGGTAGTCCACAAGGTACTCGATGGCGAGCATGCCTCCCCACGACTGGCCCAGCAGGTGGCAGGCGTCCAGCCCCAGATGCTCGCGCAGGGCGATGAGCTCCCGGTCCCAGGTGCCCAGGTCGCGCCAGAGGTCGTCCTTCCCGGCCATGGCGTCGTCCCACGAGAGGCCGCAGCCCAGCTGGTCGTACATGACGAGGGTGCGGCCGTCCAGGTCCGCAAGGCCGTCCAGGACCTCGAAGTAGTTGTGGGTTGAGCCCGGCCCGCCGTGGAGCAGGACGAGGGGCGCGCGGCCGGGCGCGGGGTGGTCGGGCCGGACGACGCGGTAGTAGGTGCTGAAGCCGAGGTAAGGCATGCGGCCTTCGGTTACGTGCATGGGAGCCCTCCATCTTGGGACAGTCGGGGTCATGCCATTCTGACAGGAATCGGGGGCACGGGTCCATTTGGTAGACTGGGTACCCAAATTGAGTGTACGGAACTCGCAACCTAGGTGTGCCCGAGGCGCTGTTTGCCCACTTGAGCCGAGGCCACCATCCGTAAAACGTACACTCAAAAAGGGCGCCTCATGTTGTCTGCCCACGAGTTGCCAGGAAACCACGACCGTTCTTTGGGCTGTTGCCGTAGTGGAGGTTCACATGGGTCTTCTGAATCGCCTGTTCGGGCGCAAGGACGCGGGTCGCAAGGATGCGGATTGCGCGGACGAAGCCGACGCCCGGCGGACTGACGCGGAGCCGCCGGCGGAGGACCCTCTTGAGGAACCCGCCCCCGAGCCCGGCGAGGAGGTGGCGATTCCCCTGGGGGATGGCGCGATTCCCGCCCGGCTGTTCGAGCCGGAGGCTGCCACGTATGGCGTGCCCGGAATCCTGTGGCTGCATGGCGATGACCCCGCGGAGGGCGGCTCGGCCAGGGCGGAAGTGGCCCAGCTCCTTGTGGGGCATCGGCCTTGCGTGGTGCTGGTGCTGGACCACCCGGGCTCGCGGGAGGAGTGCCATGCGGCCCTGCTGTGGCTCCTGGACCACGCCCGCATGTACGGCATAGCCTCTGACCAGCTGTTCGTTGGTGGGGTGGGGCCTGCGGCCGACCTCGCTCTGGAGCTCTGCCTCTTCGAGCGCGACGAGGGAAACGTTGCCGTGGCCTACCAGATGCCGCTCTACCCGACGCTGGGCAGCGGGTGGGACGCGGGCCTCTCGGACCTGACGCGGGCGCGGGGGTTTGCCGGCACGCCGGCGGCGACGGTCATAACCGGCATGGGAGACCCTTCCCGCGAGGAAGTTACGGACCTCGTGGCAAAGATGCGTGCGGACGGCGTTGAGGTGGACTTCCACATGTATCGCACGCGACTGAGGGGAACGGGCCTTGCGGTGGACTCGAGCGACGTTCGCCAGGCCCGGGACTTCCTGCTGCGCCAGTTCGACGAGGCTGTTGCCGCACACCGCGCACCCCAGCCAAGAGAGCTGTGGTCCGGCCTTCCCACCGTGGACTGAGGCAATCGCGGGCGCGCGGCCAAGGTTGCCGCGCACCCGTTGAGCTGGCCGTCTGGTGGTGCGTTTGCCGTCTCGCGGGTGCCTACTGCCTGAGGAAGAACTCGTGGGCGTTCTGGAAGAACATGCGGTCCGCGACCTTCTGCCCGAAGCGCCCAGCCACGCGGTCGTGGAAGGCCGGGACGTGCTGGCAGCCGTCGAGCCAGGTGGGCACCGTGGAGCCGTCAAAGTCCGAGCCCAGGGCCAGCACCCGCTCGCCGCCCAGGTTCAGGAAGTGCTCGATGTGGGCGCTGAGCTCGTCAAACGTGACCTCTCCATCCGCCGGGGCGTCGCGCGTGGTGATGAACTGTCGGAAGTAGTTAATTCCCACCAGGCCTCCCATGTCACGAATGGCGCGGAACTGGTCGTCCGTCAGGTTGCGCGGGTGGTCGCAGACCGCGCGGGAGTTGGAGTGGGAGGCAACGAACGGGCGCGTGGCAACGCCAAGCAGGTCGGCGAAGCCGTGGTCGTTCAGGTGCGATACGTCGACCGCGATGCGGTGCTCCTCAAGCGAGCGCACGACCTCGCGGCCAAAGGAGGAAAGGCCGTCCGTCGTGACGTTGCCGCTGGCGATGCTGTTCTTGCCGTTCCATGTCAGCGTGACCATCTTCACGCCGTCGCGCGCGAACTCGTCTATGACGCCCAGGTCGTGGCCGATGGGCGAGCCGTTCTCAACCGTGAGCATGCCCGTCAGGTGGCCCGGCGCCAGGCTCGCCTCAATCTGGCTGGCATCCGTGACGCGGGTCACGCTCTGGGGCTCGCTCTGGACGTCCGCGAGGAACCAGCCCGCCACCTTGCGGTACCACTGGTGCGCCGTGATGCCGTGCAGGTCGTCTGGCACCCAGATGGCAAGGCACTGGCACCAGGCCATGCCGGCCAGGCGGTCGGCGGAAAGCTGGAGGCCACTGTGGCCAAGCGTGCCGCCCTTGGCGACCCCGAGGTCGGCGTAGGGGCCGGTGTCGTTCATCGCAAGGGCGTCCAGGGTGTCGCAGTGCAGGTCAAAGACGCGAAGCGCGTCGGGTGTGGTCATGCGGTTCTCCTTCTGGTGGAACGTGCGGTGCGTTCGTGCGACGCCCATTATGTTCCTTCGCGTGGCACGATGGACGCATCATACGGTGGCACTTGCGTTGATTAGCGCGCCTGTGACCGCACCCTCCCGCCAAGATTCTGTAAAGTTGTTTCGGCTGCGCAATGACGGTGGCCGCCCATGCCGCATGGGCATGGCTCGCGCCAACGAGAAGGGACAAGAGATGGTCAAGCTGGTTCTCTCTGACATCGACGGAACGATCATGCCCCACGGGCAGAAGACGGTGGACGAGCGCACGCGGCAGGCATTCCACATGGCCCTGGACGCCGGCATTCACATCGGGCCGAGCACCGGCCGCGGCATCGACTGGGTCATGCCCATCTTCGGCGGTGACGACGCCTGCTACGCAACGGCGGTGGCAACCAACGGCCTGCAGGTATACCTTGACGGCCAGAAGATTCGCGAGGCCTTCTTTGACCCGGAGCCCCTGGAGCACACGGTGGACATCGTTCGCGGCGTGCCCGGAGCCGGCGTCCTGTGCTTTGACGGCTACACCCCCTACCTGGTCTGCGGCGAGAAGGACGCCCTGCAGAAGTCCTTCCCGCGCTACGCCGAGACGTGCGTGAAGGTGGACGGCGTGCCCAGGGACTTCCGCATTGGCAAGTCCAACGTGTTCTGCGCCGAGGGCGAGGAGGCCACCCGCGCGCTGGTGGCCAGGCTGAACGAGGAGGTTGAAGGGCTGGACTTTGACGTGGCGTTGGCCACCTTCAGCAACGTGATGCCGGCCGGCATCAACAAGGCAACCGGCATCGACCTCTTGTGCGAGCGCATAGGCTGCTCCATCCAGGAGGTTGTCGTCTTTGGCGACGCCGGCAACGACCTTTCCATGCTGAGGCACGTGCCCAACTCCGTTGCCGTGGCAAACGCCACGGAGGAGGCCACTACCGCCGCGCGCTGGCACACGGGCGCCTGCCAGGACGGGGCCGTGGCACAGGCCATCGAGCTGCTGGCGGCTGACGAGTGGCCGTTCGCCTACTAGGCCAGGCGCTGGGGCGGGGTCGGAATGACATCGGAGCAGTATGCGCGTTGGACGGCGCCCCTGAGGGCGCGTCCCGCGCTGCTGCGCCTGCTGCTCCTGGCCAACCGCTTGCTCACGTACCTGGGGTACCTGCTGTACCCGCTGCTTGTGGTCCTGGTTGCGGCGTCGGGCAACATGGCTTGGCTTGCCAGGACCATCGCGGTTCCGGCCGCCTCGTTCGCCGCGGTGACGCTGGCCCGCGCGCGGCTGAACCGGCCGCGCCCCTACGAGGTACTGGACATCGATCCCCTCATCCACAAGGACACGCGCGGAAGGTCCTTCCCCAGCAGGCACGTGTTCTCCATCTTCATGATTGCCATGAGCTGGCTGGCCTGGTGCGCCCCGGTGGGGGTGGCGCTTCTGGTGTTGAGCGCTGCCATGGCCGTGGTGCGCGTGCTGGGCGGGGTCCACTGGCCGCGCGACGTGGTTGCGGGCGCGCTGGTGGGCGTGGCCTGCGGAATCCTGGGCTTCTGGGTCTTGTAGCCGCCCCCTTGGCGGCGAATCAAACAGCTTGCACATTTGCTGCGGCTTTCTGCCAATAATCTTGCATTGAGTGTTGACAGTTTGCCGTTAGCGTATACACTGAAGTCAACACATGAACAAATGTGCATATGAAAAGATTTGAGGGGTGATTGGTGTGGCTTACGAGGATGATCTGACCAAGGTTTCACCAACCAAAGCAGAGGCAGCCACGGAATCCGTCGCGGGGGCGGACGCGCCTGAAGACGGGGAGGCCGAGTGGCGGGTGGCTGCCGGAGAGATGCCTGATGACGAGATCCTCTATGACCTTGCGGACCTGTTCAAGGTCTTCTCGGACACGACGCGCATCAAGATCTTGTTCGCGCTCATGGACAAGGACCTCTCCGTCGGAGACATCGCGGAGGTGGTGGAGACCTCCCAGAGCGCCGTGTCCCACCAGCTGCGCATTCTGAAGCAGGCCCGCCTGGTGCGGTTCAAGCGCCAGGGCAAGCAGCTCATCTATTCGCTGGCAGACGACCACGTTCACACCATGCTCTCGCAGGGCATGACGCACGTCTGCGAGTAACGCGCTGCCCGTGGCAGCATCCATGCAGGGTTCATAGGCTGCCCGGTGCGCCGGGCCAAGGAAAGGAAGACCACCATGAAGAGGGCATACAAGCTGAGCGGGGAGATTTGCGCCAACTGCGCAAGCAAGATCCAGGACAAGATCTCCAAGATCGACGGCGTGAACGACGCGAGCGTCAACGCCATGACCCTCAAGTTCCGCCTGGACGCGGACGACGACAAGTTCCAGGACATCCTGGCCCAGTCCGTCAAGATTTTCGACGCCATCGAGCCGGACTGCGAGGTCCACGTTCACTAGTCACCGTGTCCCGCCAAGGAGCGGGTTCCAACGATAGGCTGTGGTTTCGCGCGGGCGGTCACGTGCCGCCCGCGGTTTTCTAGGGAGTTTTGCCATGAGTTCCACCATGAGCAAGTCGCAGAAGAAGACGCTGAAGCGTATTCTCACTGCGCTCGCAATCTTTGTTGTCATAGAGCTGCTGCCGCTGTCCAGCTGGCTGGCCAGCCCCTATGACCTGTGGGTTTCCTTCGCGCTGTTCCTGATTCCGTACCTCATTGCGGGCTACGACGTGCTGGCGAAGGCTTGGCACGGCATCACCCACGGTCAGGTCTTCGACGAGCACTTCCTCATGGCCATCGCCACCATCGGCGCGTTTGCGCTGGTCTTCTTCCCAGAGGCGGAGCCGCACATGGCCGAGGGTGCGGCCGTCATGATCTTCTACCAGGTGGGCGAGTGGTTCCAGGACTACGCCGTGGACAAGAGCCGCAACTCCATCAGCGCCATGATGGACATTGCGCCGGAATACGCGAACCTGCTGCGCGACGGCAGGCTGGAGGAGGTGGACCCCTACGACGTCACCGTTGGGGACACCATCGTGGTCAAGCCCGGCGAGCGCGTGCCGCTGGACGGCGTGGTCATCGAGGGTTCCTCCCAGGTTGACACCGCCGCCATCACGGGCGAGTCCGTGCCCCGCGTGGCAGGGGAGGGCAGCGAGGTCATCTCCGGCTGCGTGAACCTGACTGGTGCGCTGACGGTGCAGGTGACCAAGGAGTACGACGACTCCACCGTTCAGCGCGTGCTGGAGCTGGTGGAGAACGCCAGCGAGCGCAAGGCGCGGACGGAGAACTTCATCACGCGCTTCGCCCGCTACTACACTCCCGTCGTGGTCATCTCCGCCTTGGTGCTGGCCTTCATCCCTCCGCTGTTCACGGGCCAGCCCTTTGCCGGCTGGATTCAGCGCGCCCTGGTATTCCTGGTGGTGAGTTGCCCCTGCGCCCTGGTAATCTCCGTTCCGCTCTCCTTCTTCAGCGGCATCGGCGCGGCCAGCAAGGCCGGCATCCTGGTCAAAGGCTCCAACTACCTTGAGGTCCTGGCCTCGGCGGACACGGTGGCCTTCGACAAGACGGGCACCCTCACCAACGGCACCTTCAGCGTCGTGGCCGTTCATGCGCACGAGGGCATCGACCCGGACGACGTGCTGGAACTTGCCGCCAAGGCGGAGGTCTTCAGTGACCACCCGGTTGCCAAATCCGTGCGCGAGGCCTTTGGCGGCGACGTGTCTTCCGCCCACATAGAGGCGGGCGAGGAGCGCAGCGGCCGTGGCGTCGTTACCATGGTGGAGGGCAAGCGCGTGCTGGTGGGCAACGGCAAGCTCATGGCGGACGAGGGCATTTCTGCGCCGGAGTGCGAGCTTGTGGGCACGGTGCTGCACGTTGCGTGCGACGGCCGCTACCTGGGTCACATCGTGATTGCGGACACCCCCAAGAACGACGCGCAGGAGACCATCCGCGGCCTGCATGAGGCCGGCATACGCCGTACCGTCATGCTGACGGGCGACCGCGAGGAGGTTGCCGCCGCCATGGCCAAGGACCTGGGCATTGACGAGTACCACGCCCAGCTGCTGCCGCAAGACAAGGTGGCCCTGGTGGAGAAGCTCATTGGCGAGGAGCCCCAGAACGCCAAGCTGGCCTTTGTGGGCGACGGCATCAACGACGCGCCGGTGCTCATGCGCGCGGACGTGGGCATTGCCATGGGCGCCATGGGGTCGGACGCCGCCATCGAGGCGGCGGACATCGTCCTCATGGACGACAAGCCCTCCAACATTGCCACTGCCATCCACGTGGCGCGCAAGACCATGCGCATCGTGTGGCAGAACATCATCTTCGCCATTGGCGTGAAGGTGCTGATACTGGTGCTGGCGGTCTTCGGCCTGGCCAACATGTGGCTTGCCGTCTTCGGCGACGTGGGCGTGGCCTGCCTCTGCGTTGCCAACGCCATGCGCTGCCTGCGCGTGGTGAAGAGGTAGCCCAAGAGAAACAGCATGTGGCGCCCCGAGTCCTGGTGGGCTCGGGGCGCCACTGCGCTAGCCGTTCGCTTTCTTTCCCAATTTTCGCTTTTGGCGACAAGGGGCTTAGGGTGTTGCCTAGCTGACGAGAGAACTGTCCATATGAAAAACGACCCGTCCCAAGAAAGTCGGAACGGGCCGTCTCGTTGCTGAACTTTATGGTTGGTTCTTGCGTGCGAAGCGCCGCGCTGCTCCTACCCGCGCCAGATCAGCGCCAGCGTCTCGAATGGGCGCAGCACCAGGCGGCCTTCACGGGCTAGGGGCGCGCCCTCGTAGTTGGAGACCAGCACCTCGCCGCCGTTGGCGACGCTTGCGGCAAACGGCGCGCAGTCATGGCTGGTGAGGTTGGTCATGGCCAACACGCGGGTGGCGCCCAGCGTGCGCTCGTAGGCGATGACGCCCTCGGAATCGGTGCCCGGGTCTGCGTCCACGAAGCGCACGTCGCCCTCCTGGATCACGGGCTCGGCCTTGCGAACCTCGATTAGGTGCTTGTAGAAGGCGTAGGGGGAGTGCGGGTCCGCCACCTCGGCGGCAGCATTGATGGTGGTGTAGTTGCTGGCCACGCCGATCCACGGGGTGCCCGTGGTGAAGCCGGCGTTCTGGGTCGCATCCCACTGCACGGGCGTGCGGGAGTCGTCGCGCGAGCGCTCCGCCACAATGTGGAAGGCCTCCTCGGGCGTCTTGCCCTCGTCCTGCAGGATGCGGTAGTAGTTTATGGATTCCACGTCGCGGTACTGGTCAATGCTGGTGAAGCCGGGGTTGGTCATGCCCAGCTCCTCGCCCTGGTAAATGTAGGGCGTGCCGCGCATGATGTGCGTGCAGGCGGCCAGGGCCGTGGTCGTCTGGTACCAGTGGTTCTGCACGTCGCCAAAGCGGGAGTTGGGGCGGGGCTGGTCGTGGTTGGACCAGAAGAGGGCGTTCCAGCCGCCCGCCGCCGTCATCTCCTCCTGCCAGCTCTTGAAGAGGCTGCGCAGCTCGCCCAGGTCCGCCGGCTGCAGGGCCCACTTGTTGCCGTGGTCGTAGTCAACCTTCAGGTGGTGGAAGTTGAAGGCCATGGCCAGCTCGTGGCACTCCGGGTTGGAGTAGCGAATGCAGTTGGCGATGGAGGTGGAGCTCATCTCGCCCACGGTGATCATGCCGTCAATGCCGCTCTCGCGCACCAGCTCCTGCAGGTACTCGTGGATGTGCGGGCCGTCGGTGTAGAAGCGGCGGCCGTCGCCCTCGTAGTCGTTCTGCAGCTCGGCCGGCTTGGAGATGAGGTTGACCACGTCAAAGCGGAAGCCCGAGACGCCCTTGGCCTTCCAGAAGCGAACCACGTCCTCCAGCTCGTGGCGAACCTCCGGGTTGTCCCAGTTGAGGTCCGCCTGCGTGCGGTCAAAGAGGTGCAGGTACCACTTGTTGAGGCTGGGCACGTACTGCCAGGCGTTGCCGCCGAACTTGCTCACCCAGTTGGTGGGGGGCTCACCGGGGTCCTCCTCGCAGGCATTGGGCGCCGCGTCCACGAACTTGTAGTAGGCCAGGTACTTGGGGTCGCCCGTCAGGGCCTTCTGGAACCACTCGTGCTCGGTGGAGGTGTGGTTGAACACCATGTCCAGCATGAGGCCGATGCCGCGCTTCTTGGCCTCTTGGGAGAGCTCGTCGAAGTCCTCCATGGTGCCGAACATGGGCTCCACGCTGCGGTAGTCCGCCACGTCGTAGCCGTTGTCGTTCTGGGGGCTCTTGAAGAAGGGCGTGAGCCAAAGGTAGTCCACGCCGAGGCCGGCCAAGTAGTCCAGGCGCTGGGTAATGCCGCGCAGGTCGCCGATGCCGTCGGCGTTGGAGTCGTTGAACGAGCGCACGTAGATCTGGTACACGACCTTGCTGCCGAGCTCACGCACGCGCTCCTGGGTGCTTTCCATGGTGCTGTCTCCTCCTAGGGGAATGGGGCCAGCAAGTGCCGGCCCCAGTTGGTTGGTTTGATGCTACGCGAAGGTGATGACCGTGGTCTCGGCCGCCTTGGCGGTGCCGGTCTCTACCAGCTTCACGTCCTTGGCCTCGCCCTGCTCGGTGATGATCTCCATCACGGTGTCGGGGTGGCCGGCCGCGGCGATTTTGGCGCGGTCGAAGGTGATCAGCGGGTCGCCCAGGTGCACCACGTCGCCCTGGTTCACGTGGCAGGTGAAGCCGTCACCCTGCATGTCCACCGTGTCGAGGCCGATGTGGATGAGGACCTCCATGCCGTTTGCCATGCGCAGGCCCACGGCGTGGCCGGACTCCTTCATCATGACCGCGACCTCACCCTCGCAGGGAGCGAGCACCTGGCCCTCGGTGGGGTCGATGGCAATGCCCTGGCCCATCATGCCGGAGGAGAAGACGCCGTCGTTGACGTCGGCGAGGGGCTTCACGGTGCCGGACACGGCGGCGCGGACGGTGCCGTCAATGGTGAGGCTGGCGATCTTGGCCTCCACCTTGTCGGGGTCGGCGGCGTCGAGGGCTGCGGCCTGCTCGCGGCCGGCCATCTCGGCCTGCTTGTCGATGCCCTTGCGCTTGCCGACGAGGAAGGTCAGCACGAAGGGGACGACGAGGGCAACCAGCATGCAGATGGCGAACTGGACGAAGTAGGCGGAGTTGATGGAGAGGATGCCGGGCAGGCCGCCGACGCCGATTGCGTTGGCGTGGACGCCGAAGGCGGTGCAGAGGATGCCGGCGAGGGAGGAGCCGATCATGGCGCAGAAGAAGGGGAACTCGTACTTGAGGTTGACGCCGAAGATGGCGGGCTCGGTGACGCCCAGGTAGCAGGAGAGGCATGCGGGGATGTTGACCTGCTGGGCGTTGTCGTCGTGCTTCTGCAGGATGATCATGGCGAGGACGGCGGAACCCTGGGCGATGTTGGAGAGCGCGATCATGGGCCAGAGGGGCGTGCCGTGCAGGGCGGGGTTGGCGAGGGTCTCGTTGTTGGCAATGAGCTGCAGGTCAACGGCGTTGGTCATGTGGTGCAGGCCGGTGATGACCAGCGGGGCGTACAGGCCGCCGAAGATGGCGCCGAAGATCACGCGGAAGCCGCCGGTGACGCCTGCCATGACCACGTTACCAACCCAGGTGCCGATGGCCCAGCCGATGGGGCCCAGGACGAAGTGGGCGGCCATGGTGCCCAGGAGCAGGGAGCAGAAGGGGACCACGATCATCTGGACGATTGACGGGGTGATCTTCTTGAAGAAGCGCTCCAGGTAGTTGAAGACGATGGCGGCGAGGATGGCGGGGATGACCTGGGCCTGGTAGCCGATCATGTGGACCTGTGCGATGCCGAAGTCCCAGGTGTGGGTTGCCCAGTCGGCCGCGGTTGCGGTGGGCACCGCGTAGGCGTTCATGAGCTGGCCGGACACGAGCGTGAGGCCGAGGACGATGCCCAGCATGGGCGTGCCGCCCATCTTCTTGGTGATGGACCAGCAGATGCCCACGGGAATGCCCACGTGGAAGACTGCCTCGCCGATGAGCCACAGGAAGCTGTAGACGCCGGTCCAGAACTGGGACATGCTGGCCAGGGTCTGGGTGCCGTCCGGCCCGAAGTAGGGCATGTCGCCCAGAACGTTGCGGAAGCCCAGGATGAGGCCGCCGGTGATGATGGCGGGGATGAGCGGCGCGAAGACCTCCGCGATGGCACCCATGACCTGCTGCAGCTTGTTCTGGTTGCCGGCCGCGGCCGCCTTGACGTCTGCCTTGGAGGCCTCGGGTGCGCCGGAGATTGCCACGAACTCGTCGTAGAAGTCCGCGACGTCGTTGCCGATGATTACCTGGAACTGGCCGGCCTGCGTGAAGCTGCCCTTTACGGACTTCAGCGCCTCGATGGCCTTGACGTCTGCCTTTGCCGGATCCGCCAAGGCGAAGCGCATGCGCGTCATGCAGTGCGTGACCGCAACGATGTTCTCCTTGTCGCCGACTAGCTTGAGCAGCTGAGCCGCATCCTCTGCGTACTTGCCCATCTCGCTCCCTTCCCGGCAGGCGGTGCCTGCCTCCCCTTGCCCCGCGGGGCCGTTCGCCTGTGCCCTGTGCTCCGGCGAACTTATTTGAATAACTTCGACAAGGACAAGATACACTTATTCAAATAAGTTGGCAAGCGACATTTCACTTTGTTCCAAAAGGTCGTTTTTTGGCCGCAAGCGGTCTTGCGTGTGCCTGTGGTCAGCGAGCAGGATCCGAAATGCTGACCGTCTGAGTGAGATTTATGGATAGCGGGTTAACTAATCGCCCGCTACATATGCCCCATAGCGTATAAAGGCGTAGAGTGGCCCCGTTACTTATGCGAATATGTGTTGTAATTGCCATTCCACCTGCGTGGAGGCGCACTCGGAGGTCATGCTGTTAGCCGGCGTGGCCATGTGCGGCGGGGTTGCCTGGTGGGCTGAAGGGACGGATGCTGGTGAAGGCTATCTACAAGGACATTTACGAGTCACTGCTGAGCTCGTTGAGGTCGGGCGAGTACCCCTACCAGTCGTTCATCCCGCCAGAGAGCCATCTGGTGGAGAAGTTCCAGTGCTCCCACAACACGGTGCGGCGAGCCCTTGCCATGCTCGCGCAGCAGGGGTACGTGCATCCGGTGCACGGCAAGGGCGTGCGCGTTACCTACCTGGCACACGAGCGCGCGCCGTTTGAGTTGGGTGGTCTGGAGACGTTCGCAGAGGCCGCCCAGCGCAACAGGCTTGACACCGTGACCGAGGTCCCCGTGTTCGAGGAGGTTGCCTGTGACGAGCGGCTGGCCGTGGATTCCGGCTTTCCCGAGGGTGCGGGCCTGTGGCACCTGAAGCGCGTGCGGCGCATTGACGGCAAGGCCCTGATCCTGGACGACAACTACTTCCTGCAGCAGGCGGTACCTGGCCTGACGCGCGAAATTGCGGAGAAGTCCGTCTTTGCCTACCTGGAGGGTCCCCTTGGCATGCACGTGGCCATGAGCAAGCGCACGGTGACGGTGGAGCCCGTGGGTGAGGATGACGAGCGCTACCTGGACCTGGAGGGCTTTGACTGCCTTGCCGTGGTGACCAACCACGTGTTTGACTCCGAGGGGCTCATGTTCGAGTACACGCGCTCGCGCCACCGGCCCGACTACTTCTCGTTCTCCACGGTGGCAATGCGCGACGTGCGCTAGGGCGCCGTTGGCTCCAGGGCAGGTTGCGCCCCCCACGCGCCGCTAGATGACGATGCCCTGGCAGTGGTCCACCTCGTGCTGAATGATCTGCGCCGTCCAGCCCGTGAAGCGCCGCGTGCGCGGGCGGAAGCTGGCGTCCTGGTAGCTCACGGTGATGCTGCGGTAGCGCGCGCACGGCCGCTGGCCCGGCAGTGAAAGGCAGCCCTCCGAAGTCTGGAACAAGCCGGAACGCTGCGTGATCTGCGGGTTGAACATGAGGAGCGGCGTGCCGTTGTCGTCCACTGCGATGATGCGCTTGAGCTGGCCAATCATGTTGGCGGCAAGCCCCACGCACTCGTCCTTGTGCGCGGCCAGGGTGTCCAGCAGGTCCTGCCCAATGGGGCCGTCGGCGGGCGTAGCCTCCACCGACGGCCGTGACAGCAGCAGCCTGGATTTGACTATGGGCCGCTCCATGAGCGCCTACTTGACGCCGTACTGGGCGTAGTAGCTGTCGATGGCGGTCTTGAGCTCGTCGTCTATGACGACCTTGCCGTCCACCTCCTTGTTGTAGAGCGCCTGGGTGACCTCCGCCATGTCCACGATGGAGGCCACGGGGAAGCCGTAGCGCTCCTGGATCTCCTGCTGGGCGGTGACGACGCCACCCTTGCCGACCTCCATGCGGTTGAGCGAGACCATGAGTCCCACAACCTCCACGTCAGCGGCGGCCTTGATCTTGGGGTAGGTCTCGTCAATGGACTTGCCGGAGGTGGTCACGTCCTCCACTATGACCACACGCTGGCCGTCGTGAAGCTCCGCACCCAGCAGGTTGCCCTTGTCGGCGCCGTGGTCCTTGGCCTCCTTGCGGTCTGAGCAGTACTGGACCTCCTTGCCGTACAGCTCGTCCATGGCTATGGCCGTGGCGACGGAGATGGGGATGCCCTTGTAGGCCGGGCCGAAGATGACGTCGAAGTCCAGGCCGAAGTTGTCGTGGATGGCCTGGGCGTAGTAGGTGCCGAGCCTGTGCAGCTGCGCACCCGTGACGTAGGCGCCGGCGTTCATGAAGAAGGGGGACTTGCGGCCGCTCTTGAGCGTGAAGTCGCCAAACTTGAGGACGTTGCTCTGGACCATGAACTCTATGAACTCGCGCTTGTAGTCTTGCATGGTGTTCCTTCCATGGGTTGGTGGGGCGTGGGCTTGCGGTGGGCGCCTTGGCTAGTCCAGCGATATTGCGTCAGAGATCTTCTCGATTGCCTTGGTTGCCTCGGGCAGGGGATCCAGCGGGAAGTTGTTGTTGAGGCCGCGGCCCGCGACGAACTCCGCGTGCACGCCCGCGGCGCGGGCACGGTCGCAGAAGAGCCGCGCGTCAGGGTACAGAATCTCGCGCGTGCCGGCAAAGACCAGCACGTTGCGCAGGCTGCGCACCTCGCCGTTGACGGGCGAGAGGCGGTAGTCGTTGAGGTCGAGGCCGTTTGCCCAGAGCTTGCCCACCTTGCGCATGCCGTAGGCCGAGAGAATGGGGTCCTTGGGCTGCAGCTCGTTCACCAGCGGGTTGCCCAGGGAGAGGTCAACCCAGGGCGAGATGAGAATCAGGTTCGCGGGCTGGGGCTTGCCCTCTGCGGCAAGGTACTCGGCGAAGCCCGCGGCCAGGCCGCCACCCGCCTCGTCGCCCATGAGGGTCACGTTGTTTGCGCCGTACTTCTGCACCACTTTGTCGTACAGCTGCTCCACAAGCGAGAATGCCTCCTCGAAGTGATGCACCGGAGCGAGCGGGTACAGGGGCACGAAGAACTCCGCGCGGGTCTTGCGGGCAACGGTGTCGATGAAGTGCCAGTGGCTTGAGGTGGGTTGGCTCAGGAAGGAGCCGCCGTGCAGGTAGATGACCGCGCGGTCGTTGATGTCGTGCCTGTTGAGGCAGAAGACCTGCGCCCCCGCGACCTCCGTCTCCTCTATGGGCACGCGGAAGCCCAGCATCTTGAAGTGGAAGTCCAGCGCCTTGGGCACGGAATAGCGCTGCTCGTTGGCGTCTGCGCTGCTCAGGATGTAGTTGTCCCACGTGAGGGGCTCTTGCATGCGCTTGCGCGTGCCCTTGAGCCAGTGGTACTGCTCAGACGCCGTGGCCATGTTGGAACGGTGGAAGACGGCGTGCGAGATTGTGGTGAAGCCCGCGAAGGCGGCTGCGGGCACCGCAGCGGAGATGGCTGCGATCTTGATCACCTTACGGGCTGTGGTCTTGTTCAGCTGAGGCATGGCCCCTCCTCAAGGTTCGGTTGCGTGCCGTGGCGGGGACCACGGCGAAGACGCCTCCTGCAATTCTACCGTTGTGCGGCACGCGTGTGCGGGCTGCTAGGCCTTGTGGCCCTGCTTCTTCAGCCTGCGGGCCTCCTGCACGTATGCCTCTGCGTTGCGGCGGTTGGTCTCCACGTCTTCCGGCCGCATGGCGCGGACGACCTTGGCCGGGTTGCCAAAGGCGACCGAGCCGTCGGGGATGACTTTTCCCTGCGTCACCAGGGCACCTGCGCCAATGATGCAGTCTTTCCCAACGACGGCCCCGTCCAGCACGATGGCACCCATGCCTATGAGCGAGTTGTCTCCCACGGTGCAGCCGTGGACGATGGCGCCATGGCCAATGGTCACGCCAGACCCCAAGGTCAGCGGCGCAGTGGGGCTTACGTGCAGCACCGCGCAGTCCTGCACGTTGGTGCGCTCGCCAATACGGATGGGTGCCTCGTCACCGCGGATCACGGCGTTGTACCAGACGCTCGCGTCAGTGTCCAAGAAGACGTCACCGCGCACGACCGCGCCTGGCGCCACGAAGGCTGACTGGCGTATGACGGGGACTTTGGTCCCATGGATATCTTCCATCTCAGCATTGCTCATAGTGCCAAACCTCCCGCACAAGGTGTTCGCGTGACCCAGATTGTCCGCCCGACGGCCAAGGGGGTGCAGGGATACTTTGCTTGTTGAGAAAAATTCCCCAATCCAAGGCATCCCGGTTTTTGCCAACTGCGAAAACGCAAACGGCATGGCTTGGATTTGTCATTTTTTTCGTGCTGCCTGAGTAGTAAGGGGGCGGTAGCCTCCCGCGCGCATGCGGCGGCGCGGCAAATGGGCTACCGTATGGCCATCAACGGGGCGCTGGGGAGCGCCGGGGAGAGGGGACGTCATGGCATACGCTGACACGTATCTGGGCAAGGACACGCCCAAACTGGGCTTTGGGCTCATGAGGCTGCCCAAGCTGGAGGACGGCTCAATGGACGTAGAGCAGATCGAGGCCATGGTGGACGCCTTCCTGGAGGCGGGGCTCACATACTTTGACACGGCCTACGTGTACGACAAGGGCGAGTCCGAGAAGGTGGCCAAGCTTGCGCTGGTGGACCGCTACCCGCGCGACGCATACACCATTGCCACCAAGGCCAACGCCTGGCTGGGCGAGCCGACGGAGGAGCAGGTCAAGCGCCAGTTTGAGGTCTCGTGCCAGCGCATGGGCATATATTACGTTGACTACTACCTGCTGCACGCCATCCAGGCCAACAACAACGACACCTACGACTCCTACGGCCTGTGGGACTGGGTGCGCGGCCTCAAGGAGCAGGGGTTGGTGCGGCACTGGGGCTTCTCGTTCCACAGCTCGCCGGAGCACCTGGACCGCCTGCTGACGCAGCACCCGGACGTGGAGTTCATTCAGCTGCAGGTCAACTATGCGGACTGGGAGCAGAGCAACGTCTGGAGCCGCGGCAACATAGAGGTGGCGCAGAGGCACGGCGTGCCCTACACCATCATGGAGCCCATTAAGGGTGGCACGCTGGCGACGCCGCCCGCCAAGGTTCGGCAGATTCTGGACCAGGGAAGCTCCCAGGTTGGGCCAGACGCGAGCTATGCCAGCTGGGCCGTGCGCTTTGCCGCGTCCCAGCCGGGCGTCATCACCACGCTCAGCGGCATGAGCACCCTGCGGCAGGTGCAGGACAACGTGGGCTACATGGGCAGCGGCGCCTTCAAGCCCCTGAACGCGGCCGAGCTGCAGACCATTCGCGCGGCCCAGAAGGCGCTGGACGAGAGCGACCAGTTCCGCTGCACCGCATGCCACTACTGCACCGCCGGCTGCCCCCAGCAGATTCCCATCCCGGACTTCTTCAAGGCCATGAACCGGAAACTGGTCTTCGAGGACGAGGCCGGCGCCAGGCGAGACTACGCGCGCGTGGCCGGGAAGGCCGGCGTGAACGCTAGCGACTGCATCCGGTGTGGCCAGTGCGAGGCTGCCTGCCCCCAGAGCCTGCCGATAATCTCTTACCTGGAGCGCGTGGCGGCGGAGCTGGAGGCGTAGCTTGGCGCAAGGAGTGACGTCTGCGCCGTCGCGCAAAGGGAGCCTCCTGCGCGGCACCATACTCGTGCTGGTGGGGGCCACCTGCTGGGGGATCAACGGAACGATATCGCAGGAGCTGATGCAGGGCTACGGCGTGGACCCGGTGTGGCTTACCTGCGTGAAGCAGCTGGGGAGCTTCTGGCTCTTCCTGGTTGCCGCGCGGCTTGCCACGCCAGAGCAGTTCTCTGGCGCGGTGCGGAGCCCGCGGGCGCTCCTGGGGATGCTCGTCACGGCAATCAGCACCATCGTCTTGCTGCAGGTTGCGTACATGAACGCCATCCGGTGGACCAACTCCGGCACCGCCACGGTGCTGCAGAGCCTGAACCTGCTGTTCGTGCTGGCGTACGTGTGCGTGAGCTCCCGCCGCATGCCCAAGTCGCGGGAGGTGGTTGGCGTGGTGCTGGCCTTCGTGGGCACCTTCCTCATTGCCACGGGCGGCAACCCCGGCGCCCTGACGCTCCCGCTGATGGGCCTGGTGTGGGGCATCCTCACCGCCGTTGGGCAGTCCCTGCTGTCCATTCAGCCAGTCAGGCTCATCCAACGGTGGGGGATTCTGGTGGTGAACGGCTTCGCCTTCCTGTTCGCCGGCCTGCTGCTGGCACTTTTCGCCCGCCCGTGGGAGTGCCTGCCCGCGCTTGATGCCAGGGGCGTGGCGCTCCTGGTGCTGTCCATACTGGTGGGAACGTTTGGCGCGTACCTCTTTTACATGAACGGGCTGAAGGAGGTTGGCAGCATGCGCGCGACCCTGCTGGGCACGGCGGAGCCCGTTGTGGCAACCGTCACCTCGGTCCTGTTCCTGGGCACCGTCTTCACGCCAACCGACGTGGCTGGATTCGCGCTCATCATTGCCATGGTCTTTCTGACGGCGTAGGGCGCCCTTGCCCATAAATCCAAGCAGCTAGCTGGGATTATGTGCATAGTGATTGTATGTGCGACGTTGCGGATTGAAACATTTCCTGATGATGCGACACGCGAATGGTATCCTTCTCCGTTCGAGGGACGGGGGAAGAATGAAACCAACAATCGGCGTCGTGCCTTCCTGGCAGGACGAGGACGGCAATGCCGTCCTCACACCAAACTACAGGGACGTCTTGGAGGCCTGCGGCGCCAAGGTGGAGGTCTTCCCGTGGGCTGCACCGGCGGCGCTTGCTGCGGATATCTGCAACCACTGCGACGGCGTCATGTTCACCGGTGGCCATGACATAGACCCGCGCCGCTATGGCGAGGAGCGCTACGGCACCAAGGGCCTGTACGCGCTGGACAGGGACGAGTTCGAGGAGTTTGTGCTCATGAACTGCCTGGCGCACGACAAGCCGGTCTTTGGCATCTGCCGCGGCATGCAGCTGCTGAACGTCCTTTTGGGCGGCTCCCTCTACCAGGACCTGGAGGAGCAGCGCCCCGGCTCCCTGCACCACCCGGACTGGGACTCCTTCGAGCGGCCCTCGCACGAGGTAATGCTCATTCCGGGAAGCCCCCTCAAGGACCTGCTGGGGTTCGCCCGCCTTGCGGTTAACAGCCGCCACCACCAGGGCGTGAAGCACCTCTCCAAGGAGCTGGTCCCCATGGCGTACGCAACGGATGGGCTGGTGGAGTCCGTCTACAGCCCGGAGTATCGCTTCCTGTGGGGCGTCCAGTGGCATCCGGAGTCCATGTTCCGCGTGCGCCCGGCCCAGCTTGCGCTGGTGCATCGGTTCGTGGACGCGTGCCAGGACTTCAACGAGGGCGAATACTAGGCCCGGGGCGCCCAATTGCGATACAGTAACGGGGCTTAATGAATCTGCTTGCGTCTTGCATTGGGGGCCCCTTTGAATCGCACGAGAATCGCGCAGCTTTTTGCGGACAAGGACGAGCTTGGCGGGAAGGCCGTAACGGTTGCCGGCTGGATTCGCTCCGTCCGCGACATGAAGAACTTCGGCTTCGTCGTACTTAACGACGGCAGCTGCTTCAAGGACCTGCAGGTTGTCATGAACCGCGACAAGCTGGCCAACTACGAGGAGGTCGCCGCCCTTACCGTGGGCTCGGCGCTCGTGGTGAGCGGCACGCTGGAGCTTACGCCGGACCGTCCGCAGCCCTTCGAGCTGCAGGCGGCGCAGATCGTGGTGGAGGGTGCGGCCCAGCCGGACTACCCCATGCAGAAGAAGCGCCAGACGCGGGAGTTCCTGCGCACCCAGCAGCACCTGCGCAGCCGCACCAACCTCTTCCGCGCCGTGTTCCGCGTGCGTTCCGTGGCGGCCTACGCCCTGCACCGCTTCTTCCAGGAGCGTGGCTTCGTGTACGTGAACACGCCCATCATCACGGCCTCCGACGCGGAGGGTGCGGGCGAGATGTTCCGCGTCACCACGCTGGACCTGGCCAACGTGCCCAAGCTGCCAGACGGAACGGTGGACTGGAGCCAGGACTTCTTTGGCAAGCCCACCAACCTCACCGTGTCCGGCCAGCTGCAGGCCGAGAACTTTGCCATGAGCTTCGGCGACGTGTACACCTTCGGCCCCACCTTCCGCGCGGAGGACTCCAACACGCGCCGTCACGCGGCGGAGTTCTGGATGCTGGAGCCCGAGATGGCCTTCTGCGACCTTGAGGGGGACATGGACGTGGCGGAGGCCATGCTCAAGTACGCCATTCGCTACGTGCTGGATGCCTGCCCGGATGAGATTGACATGTTCAACAAGTTCGTGGACAAGGGGCTCAAGGCACGCCTGGAGCACGTTGCCGGCTCGGACTTCGCTCGCGTGACCTACACCGAGGCCGTGAGGATTCTGGAGGAGGCCCAGGCTGCCGGCCACAAGTTCGAGTTCCCGGTGAGCTGGGGCGTGGATCTGCAGACGGAGCACGAGCGCTACCTCACGGAGGAGCACTTCAAGCGCCCGACCTTCGTCACGGACTACCCCGCGGCCATCAAGGCCTTCTACATGCGACTGAACGACGACGGCAAGACCGTGGCGGCGGCGGACTGCCTGGTTCCGGGAATCGGCGAGATCATCGGCGGCTCCCAGCGCGAGGAGCGCCTGGACGTGCTGGAGCGCCGCATCCACGAGCTTGGCATGGACCCCGCCCAGTACAAGTACTACTGCGACCTGCGCCGCTACGGCACCTGCAAGCACGCGGGCTACGGCTTGGGCTTCGAGCGCCTGGTCATGTACCTGACGGGCGTGGACAACATTCGCGACGTGCTGCCGCACCCGCGCACCGTGGGCAACGCGGACTTCTAGGGTGTGCTGGCAAACTAGGGTGTCGCACAAGTAAGATTTTGCATAAATCCGTGACCGCTCGGTTTTGTGAGCCGAGCGGTCATACTCTTGCCCTAAATGTTTCTGAATGGATAAATGCTCCTTTCGCTGTCGCAAAAAGGGGCATTTACGCTTGCTTTACATGGGCAAAAGGCGCGATATTACCGCATAGGCAATTTGGTACAGTTGCCATACTTTGCATCAAAATTGCACCAAAGCAAACCCGCCTGTTGGGTGGGGGAAGGAGAACAAGGATGGAAACTCCTCAGGCACAGATGTCCAGAAGGATGTTCATCGAGGGCATGGCGGCCGTCACCGCCTCCAGCGCGTTCCTGACGGCGTGCGGCAGCAAGCGCGCCTCTGAGGCTGGCTCCAGCGCGGCCGGCTCCGCTGCCGGCGCGGCGGGCGACTACACCATCACGTTCGCCCAGGGCGCCGACCCGCGCGGTCTTGACCCCGCGTACGTTGACGACGGCGAGTCCGCGCAGGTCATGGTCCAGATTTACGAGAACCTCCTGCAGTACGCCGACGACTCCTGCGAGATCGTCCCCGGTCTTGCCGAGTCCTACGAGGTGTCTGACGACGGCCTGACCTACACCCTGCACCTGCGCTCTGGCGTCAAGTACCACGACGGCACCGACTTCAACGCCGCCGCTGCCAAGGCCTCCCTGGAGCGTCAGCTGGAGCCCAACCGCACGGACGACATGCCCTACGCCGCCTTCACCTTCGGCTCTGAGGCCGACGGCAACGGCATCGCCTCCGTGGAGGCCCCGGACGACACCACCCTGGTCATTACCCTCCGTGCCGTCTCCTCCGCCTTCCTGGCCAACCTGGCCATGTGCATGGCTTCCCCCATCGTCTCCCCGACGGCGGCCGAGGCTGGCACCCTCATGGAGAACCCCGTGGGCACCGGCGCCTACAAGTTCGTCTCTTGGACCAAGAACTCCGACGTCAAGATGACCCGCTACGACGACTACTGGGGCGAGCCCGGCAAGGCCAAGGACCTGGTCGTCCGCATCATCACCGAGAACTCCGCCCGCGTCACCGCCCTGGGCAACAGCGAGGTCGACATCATCAACGGCATCGACGAGTCCATGGTTGACCAGGTCACTGGCAACGGCGACCAGATTGCCAAGATGGACGGCATGAACATCAACTACATGGCGTTCAACACCCAGTCGGACCTCTTCAAGACCAAGGAGGCGCGCATCGCCGTCGCCAAGGCCATCAACGTCCAGGAGATGGTCGACAGCCTGTACAACGGCTACGCCACCTACGCCAACTCCATCATGCCCGTGTGGATGGCCCCCTACGACAAGGACGTCCAGCAGACCCAGTACGACGCCGACGCCGCCAAGCAGGAGTGCTCTGACCTGGGCATCACCGACATCCACTGCATCACCTACTCCAACCCGCGCCCCTACAACGGCAAGGGTGGCACCACGCTGGCCGAGACCATCCAGGGCTATCTGACCAAGATCGGCGTCAACATGACCATCGACCAGTACGACTGGACGTCCTACAAGGACGCCGTGGCCGCTGGCAACTACGACATCTGCTTCTACGGCTGGAACGGCGACAACGGCGACCCGGACAACTTCATGAACCTGCTGGCCGCTGACGACTACACCATGAACGTCGCCCGCTGGGACAACCAGGAGTACAAGGACCTCATTGCCAAGGGCCTGGCCACCCCCAACGGCGAGGACCGCGACAACTTGTACCTGCAGTGCGAGCAGCTTGCCGCCCAGGAGCAGGTGTGGCTGCCCATCTCCCACTCCCAGAACCTGCTGGGCTACAAGACGGGCATTGACGGCTTCGTCTTCCACCCCACGGCCGTGACCTTCCTCAAGAAGTGCACCAAGGCCTAAGGGCATTGCAGCCAGATTAGGTTCCACTGTTACAAGACGGCTCGGACCGCGGCAAACTGCACGGTCCGGGCCTTATTTGGGACTAGAGTATTCACTGTCGTGGCGCTAATCGCGATAAATGTTTCAACCGACACTACCAATTGAGGAGAGGAGGAAGAAAAGTGCTGAAATTCATTCTGAAGCGAGTGCTTCAGGCCATTCCCGTCCTGCTGGGTCTGTCCATCGTCGTCTTCCTGATCATGCACGTGTTCTCGCCGGACCCCGCGCCGGTCGTCTTGGGCGAGCACGCCACGGCAGAGCAGATGAACGCCTGGCGTGACGCCAACGGTCTGAACCAACCGCTGCTCAAGCAGTACTTCGACTTCCTGTTTGGTGCCTTGCATGGGGATCTGGGTACCTCGTACTACACTCATGCCCCTGTTACGCAGGAGATCATGAGCCGCTTCCCGGCCACCGTGGAGCTGGCCCTGGTGGCCATCATCTTCGCCGCGGTCATCGGCGTGGCGCTTGGCGTGGTCTCCGCCGTGCACAAGGGCTCCTTCATCGACGGCTTCAGCATGATCCTCGCGCTGGTCGGCATCTCCATGCCCATCTTCTGGTCCGGCGTGCTGATGATCATCCTGTTCGCCGGCATCCTGCACATTCTGCCCTCGGGCGGTCGCATCGACCCCATGCTGGCGCCCGTGGGTGGCACCGGCCTCTTCCTCATTGACACGCTGTTCTCCGGTGACCTGGAGGCCTTCGGCGACGCCGTACGGCACATCATCATGCCGGCGCTGGCGCTCTCGCTCTACTCCATGGCAATCATCACCCGCATGACGCGTTCCTCCATGCTGGAGACCCTGAACGAGGACTACGTCCGCACCGCGCGCGCCAAGGGCCTGCCCGACGGCAAGGTCAACCGCCACCACGCGCTGCGTAACGCCATGCTCCCCATCACCACGGTCATCGGCCTGCAGCTGGGCAGCCTGCTCGGTGGCGCCATGCTGACTGAGACGGTCTTCGCCTGGCCTGGCATCGGCAAGTACGTGGTTGACCAGATCCTCAAGTCCGACTTCCCGGTGGTGCAGGGCACGGTCATTCTGATCGGCGTCATCTTCGTCATCATCAACCTGATCGTGGACATCATCTATGCCTACCTTGATCCTCGCATCAAGTACTCCGGCCAGGAAGAGGGGTGATGGCAATGGCAGAATCCGCAGCAACCGTGGACGACCTCAAGGGCGCCCAGACCCCGACTCCGGCCCCGGAGGACCAGAAGTCCCAGGCCGTCAAGGGTGAGTCCGTCTGGAAGGACGTGTGGTACTCGCTCTCGCACAACGCGCTCGCCATGGTCAGCCTGGTGTACATCGCCCTCTTGGTGCTGATTGCCCTCGTGACGCTGGCCTTCCCGGCCGTGCTGCCGCACGACCCCTACGAGCAGGACCTGTCCCTCTCGTTCGCGGCGCCCAGCGCAGAGCACTGGTTCGGCTGTGACCAGCAGGGCCGCGACATCTTCACCCGCATCCTGGTCGGCACTCAGATCTCTCTCTCCGTGGGCATCATCTCCGTCGCCATCTCGCTGACGGTGGGCGTGCTGCTTGGCGCCATCGCCGGCTACAAGGGCGGCAAGACCGACACCATCATCATGCGCTGCATGGACATCATGCTGGCCGTCCCGTCCATCCTGCTGGCCATCACCTTCATGGCGGCGCTGGGCAAGGGCATCGACAAGGCAGTCATCGCCATTGGCCTGGTGTCCATTCCGGAGTACGCACGCATCGTCCGCAGCCAGGTCCTCTCCGTCAAGGCAAGCGACTACGTGCAGGCCGCGCGCGTGGCTGGCGACTCCGACGCCAAGATTATCTTCCGTCACGTGCTGCCCAACGTCGCCCCGTCCATCATCGTCCGCGCTACGCTGGGAATCTCCGGCGCCATCCTGGACGCCGCGGCACTCGGCTTCCTTGGCCTGGGCGTCCAGCCGCCCCAGGCGGAGTGGGGCGACATGCTGGGCCGCGGCCGCAACTACATCTTCCAGGCACCGCACGCCATGTTCTTCCCGGGCCTTGCCATCACCCTCACGGTCCTTGCGTTCAACCTGCTCGGCGACGGCATCCGCGACGCCTTCGACCCCAAGTCAAGGAGGCGCTAAACCATGGCATTGCTTGAAGTTAAGGACCTCGTGACCGAGTTCCCCACCAGGAAGGGCATCGTGCGCGCCGTTGACGGCGTGACCTTCTCCATCGACCGTGGCGAGATTCTTGCCGTCGTCGGCGAGTCCGGCTCCGGCAAGTCCGTGACGTCGCTTTCCGTCATGGGCCTGCTGCAGAAGCCGGGCCACGTGGCAAGCGGCAGCATCACCTTCGACGGCACCGACCTCTTGGCCCTGCCCGAGAAGGAGATGCAACAGGTGCGCGGCCAGAAGATCGCCATGATCTTCCAGGAGCCCATGACCTCGCTCAACCCCGTGTACCGCGTGGGAGACCAGATTGTGGAGGCAATCCAGACCCACACCGACATGAAGAAGAACGAGGCCTGGGAGCGCGCCGTGGAGATGCTGCGCGTCGTCGGCATCCCTTCGCCCGAGGACCGCGCCCGCGACTACCCGCACCAGATGTCCGGCGGCATGCGCCAGCGCGTCATGATTGCCATGGCGCTGGCCTGCAACCCCCAGCTGCTCATTGCCGACGAGCCGACCACGGCACTGGACGTGACCATTCAGGCGCAGATCCTGGACCTCATCTACCAGCTGCGCGACGAGTTCAACATGGCAGTGCTCTTCATCACGCACGACCTGGGCGTCGTTTCCGAGGTGGCCGACCGCGTTGTTGTCATGTACTGCGGCCAGGTCGTTGAGGAGGCGGACAAGTACGCCCTCTTCGAGAACCCCCTGCACCCCTACACCCTGGGCCTGCTCAACTCCATCCCGCGCCTTGAGGACGACGACTCCAAGCGCCTGTACACGATCAAGGGAACGGTGCCCAACCCGCTGAACATGCCGTCGGGCTGCCCCTTCTCGGACCGCTGCGAGCGCTGCATGGAGCGTTGCCGCAAGGAGCGCCCGCAGCTGCGGAACCTGCCCGGCAAGGGCGACCGCCGCGTACGCTGCTTCCTTTACGACGACGTGACCTCCGGTACCGCAGGCACCGACCAGAAGGAGGCGTAACGCATGGCAGAGAATATGGATGACCGCGAGGTCCTGCTGGAGGTGCAGCACCTCTCGAAGAGCTTCGTGGCCGCCTCCAACTTCTTCGGCCGCCCGACCTCGTTCGTGCGCGCCGTGGATGACGTGTCGTTCAAGATTCACAAGGGCGAGTGCTTCGGCCTGGTGGGCGAGTCCGGCTGCGGCAAGTCCACCATTGGCAAGATGCTGGTGGGCCTGCTCAGGCCTTCCAGCGGCACCATTCTGTTCGAGGGCAACGACATCACCGCATACAGCACCAAGCAGCGCCGCGCCCTCTGCACCGACATCCAGCTCATCTTCCAGGACCCGTACGCGTCGCTGGACCCCCGCATGACCGTCTCGCAGATCATTGCGGAGCCCATGATCACCAACAAGGTGGTCCCGGCGGACCAGATTGACCGCCGCATTGACGAGCTGCTGGACCGCGTGGGCATTCGCCCGGAGCTCAAGAACCGCTACCCGCACGAGTTCTCTGGCGGCCAGCGCCAGCGCGTGGGCATTGCGCGCGCACTGGGCGTGAACCCCAAGCTCATCGTGTGCGACGAGCCCGTGTCCGCGCTGGACGTGTCCATTCAGGCGCAGGTGCTGAACTTGCTGGCAGACCTGAAGGACGACTTCGGCCTCACGTACCTGTTCATCGCGCACGGTCTGAACGTGGTTAAGCACGTGTCCGACCGCGTGGGCGTCATGTACCTGGGCAAGCTGATGGAGATCGCGCCCAAGAACTCCCTGTACCACGAGCCCCTGTGCCCGTACACGCAGGCTCTGCTCTCGGCCATTCCCTCGCCCGACCCCAAGCTCTCGCGCAAGCGCATCATTCTGCAGGGCGACGTGCCCAGCCCCATTGACCCGCCTGCGGGCTGCCGCTTCGCCAGCCGCTGCTTCGCCAAGGTGGGCGCGTGCGACGTGGGCGCGCCGGAGCTGAACGAGATTCTTCCCAACCACTGGTGCGCGTGCCACCGCTACGTTGGCTCCACGCAGGACGACGTGCAGGAGATATCTCGCAAGATCCAGTACGAGGCCGCACGTCCCACCTATGGCTATGGTGGCGCCAACGCGAACGCGGACCCCGTCTCCAGCGACCCCGACACGCCGGAGGAGGCTGCCGCCAAGGGCGAGAAGCTGCCGGACATGAAGGTCGGTGGGTCTGACTAACCCGCCTGGCCGGATTGGCCGCCCTAGATTGGCGGGCTTGCAAGTGGGCCGCCTCCAGCAGAGTCTGGAGGCGGCCCACTACTTGTGGCGTTCTACTCGCCAACCTTCGTGGAGTAGCAGTCCCGCACGTACTCCTTGAACGACTTCTGTCCGTAGCGGATCTCCGCCACCATGGGGTGCGTAAGCGTCCACTTGGAGAAGCGGATGACGGCTTCCTTGCCGTTGTTGCGGCGGCGCGCGATGCTGGCAAGGATATCGAACAGCCAGGCCGGCGCGCGTCTGACGCTGGGCTTCTTGCCAGCGGCTGCAAAGAAAATGCGGGCAATCTGGTCGTAGGTGTAGGTCTCCGTGCCGCCGACCTCGAAGGCCTGATCGGTGTCGTGCAGGTGCTCCAGCATGAAGTTGGCAAGGTCGGACGTGTCGATCACGTTTGCCTGGACGTTGGGGTTCAGCAGCGTGACCTTGCCCTTCTTTACCATGGGTTTGAAGACGTGGGCAATGTCGTAGAAGTAGCCGGTGGGCCGGAAGATGACATAGGGAATGCCGCTGGCCCTCAGCTCCTGCTCGAACCTGTTCTTGGCATCGAGCATGGGAACAGATGGGTCGCCGTCGGCCTTAAGGACGGAGACGTAAAGAAACTTCTTGACCCTCGCCCGCTCAGCCTCGTTGAGCAGGTTGAGATTGGCCTGGTAGTCAATGTCGTAGCAGCTTGCGGTGGGGGAGGCCTTGGTCAGGCCCACAGTAGTGATGACTGCGTCTGCCCCCTCGCACAGTCCTTGCACCTGACTGGGCTGGGTCAGGTCTGCCTCTTGCACCGTCCAGCTGCCGGGGCCGATGAGCGAGGGCACATGGGCGGGGTCAAGGGCGGTTGCGTGCAAGTCTGTTGCAAGGACGTCGTGGCCGTCGCGAACGGCGGCGCAAAGGACGTCTTGCCCAAGGTGTCCGAAGGCGCCGGCAAGAACGATTCTCATGGGAACCAACCTACTTTCTGCGAGTTCTGCTCGGTTGGAACGATGCGGGCTATGGACCTACAGGGCCAAAGCATAAAGCATGGGCCGCACGACGGCAAAGGCATGGGTGATTGCGGCGCGCAACCTTACAGAGCCTGCACAGCGCGGCGTTTAGGCAAGTGGCAGTCCTTTGAAGTCCGCAGCTTCCTCAATGGCACGCGCGTAGCTTTCGAGACCCGCCAGGTCGGCGGGGGAGAAGCGCTCCAGCTGCGGGCTGTCCACATCCAGCACGCCAATGACGCGGCCAGCTGCATGCAGCGGGACCACGGCCTCGGAGTTCGACGCGCTGTCGCAGGCAATGTGGCCAGGGAAGGCGTGCACGTCCGGCACGAGCTGGGGGGAGCCGGTTTGTAGCGCGGTTCCGCATACGCCACGGCCGGGCTTTATGCGTATGCAGGCAATCTTGCCCTGGAAGGGCCCAAGAACGAGGTCCCCGCCCGCGTCCACAAGGTAGAAGCCGGCCCAGTTTATGCGGTCCAGAGACTCCCACAGAAGTGCCGCCGCGTTACTCAGCGTGGGGAGCCAATGTGGCTCTCCCGCGGTAAGGGCCTTGATCTGCCGTGCAAGAAGCTCGTAATCGGGCTGTGCTGGGGAGCCGCTGTTGAATGCCATGGGGCCTCCAAGTGCGTAGGGGCTGAGGGGTGGTTTCTATGGTGCGTCAATTTTGGCGAGACGTGGTCAAGCAAACTGCAAGTAGTAATAGGATTGGGCATGTTTTGCGTTCGGAAGACGTGCAGACCCAAAGGAGGACGACCCATGGACCGTGACCGCTTCGCCCGGCAGCGGGACTTTATTCTGGAGATTGACAAGGAGAAGAACGTCCTGCGGCAGACGCACCTGACCAACCACGGCCGGCGCGAGAACGACGCGGAGCACGCCTGGCACATGACGGTCACGGCCTACCTGCTGCGCGAATATGCAAACGAGGACGTGGACATTGCCCATGTGATGATCATGACCCTGACACACGACCTGGTGGAGATATACGCGGGCGACACCTACGCCTATGACACGGCGGGCAAGTCGGACGAGCACGACCGTGAGGAGCTGGCCGCGGACAAGCTCTTCGGCCGGCTTCCCGAGGACCAAGCCGCAGACCTGCGCGCCATCTGGGAGGAGTTCGAGGCCAACCAGACCCCGGAGGCCCGGTTTGCGCACGCCATGGACTCCGTGCAGCCCATGATGCTCAACGACTCCAACGGTGGCCAGGACTGGAAGGCGCACGGGGTGCACCGCGCAGGCCCCGGTGGCAGGAACGAGGTGACTCGCCTGGGTTCCACGGAGCTTGCGGACTACATAGACGAGCGTCTGGACGCCAATGTGGCGGAGGGCAACCTCATGCCCGACGACGCCGGGCACCACCTGGCCGCGCGCAACTACCTGGAGAAGTGACCTTCCGAGAGGGTTACGTCCAAGTAGGGGTTCTCCAGCGCCTGGCGCGCGAAGACCCGGCGGAACCCTTCCTGCCAGTCTCCGGCACGGTTGGGCGGGCCCACCACCACGATGCGGGTGGGCGTGCAGATGTCGCCCAGGCAGTCGTTGAGGGCAGAGAGGTTCCTGCCGTAGTGGCTGGGGAAACCCAGCTCCTGCTGCAGGAAGGCGTGTAGCTCATTCGCTCCCGCAAAGTCCGACTCGCGCACGACTAGTTCCCTCATGGTTGCCTCCGGTAGCTGGCAGCGGCCTAATAGAGCTGCTCGAACGTCTCGTAGTGGTCCGACGTGTAGTAGACGAGCCCGTCGTTTGAGAAGATGATTCGCTCGCTGCCACGGTATCCGCCCTGGTAGTTGATGTCGCACTCCGTCCAGCTGCGGCCGGATTCCTCTGGCAGCGCGCCGTCGTCGTTCCAGTACTTGCTGCCGCCGATGCTGTAGCCGGGCAGCACCTCGTCTAGGTTGCCCTCGGAGCTTTCCCACCCGGCGTTGCGCGCCTTTGTCTTGCTGATGAAGTTGGGCGGGAGCCTTCCGTAGAGGTGTATGTAGGCGGCCACCTCCTCCTTGCTGGTGTAGGTGCCATCCTCGGTGACGGTGGCCTCCGCCTCTGCAAGGGCCTTCCGCTCCGCCGGGTCGGTGGCAACGGAGTCCGTCTGCAGGTCGGCGGCGGTGTCCGAGGCGCTGCTGTTATCCGCCTCGGCGTCAGAGGCCGCGTTCGACTGGTCCGCCTGCACGTTCTCCAGCGCCAAACCCTGCTGGGTGCTGCCCGTTGCGGGTGTGCTCCCACCACACGCGGGAAGGAACGTGACGCACAGTGCCAGGGCGAGCGCGGATATGAGGCTTGCCGCAGTGATGTGTCTGCTTGCGTGCGTTTTGCTTTTCATGCCGTTCCCTTCCACGGATGCGCACGGGGGTGCGCCGAACAGTGCCACAGGGCTTGCGGAGAACTTCGATCCTCAAAGAATAAGGTGGGATACTTGTTCCCCGCGGGCACTGTTGTTAGTCGGCCGTTCGGCGAGTGGCGGTCGAGCCATCCAATTCTGTTGCTTGCGTGATGGTACTTGTGTTCGATGTACCATGTGGCACCCGACAGAGTGAACACCACGTTAGAAGGCCGGCCCCATGTCCATGCGTAGCACCACAGACAGCAACGATCGTGCCACCATCCGGCGCACCCTGCACTACTTCTGGGGCGTCACGCGGCAGAAGCCGGGGGCGTTCGCGCTGTCCATCATCTCGTCGGTGGGCTACACGGCCCTCCTGACCTTTGCAAACACCTATGTCATGGGCCTCATCGTGGACCGCGTGCAGGCGGGGCCCGTGGCGGCGGACCAGGTGCTCCAGGTCTTCGGCCCCTACATCCTGGCGCTCCTGCTGGTGAACGCCGTGGGCCAGACGCTCAGCAAGCTGCAGGACTACTCCGTGTACAAGCTGGAGATAAACGGTAACTACCAGCTGTCGCGCCTGTGCTTTGACACGCTGTCCAACCAATCCATGACCTTCCACACCAGCCGCTTCGGTGGCTCCCTGGTGAGCCAGACCTCGCGCTTCGTCAGTGGGTACACGGGCCTAGTGGACGTGGTGACCTATTCGCTGTACCCAACGCTGGCGTCCGTGGTGCTTACCATCGCCATGCTGGCACCGGCGGCGCCCACGTTCGTGCTCATCCTCATAGGCATGATGGTGCTGTACGTGCTCATTGCCTACCGCATGTACAAGCGGATCCTACCCCTTTCGTCCCAGGCGTCTAAGGCTCAGAACAGGCTCAGCGGCGTGCTCAGCGATGCCGTGACCAACATCCTGGCCGTCAAGACCTACGGGCGTGAGGACTACGAGCGCGGCCTCTTCACCGCGGCCGACCAGGAGGCCATGGCGGCAGAGAACCGCAACATGCGTGCCACCATGCGGCGGGGCTTCACCACCTCCTTCCTCATCACGGTGATCATGCTCATCGCGTCCATCTTCGTGAGCGGCGGCAACGCGTGGTTCGGCATCAGCGCGGGCACGCTGGTCATGATGTTCACCTACACCTACAACCTGACCATGCGCTTCAACTACTTCAACTCCATGATGCAGCGCATCAACCGTGCCTTTGGCGACGCGGCGGAGATGACTCACGTGCTGGACGCGCCCACCCTGGTGCAGGATGACGCGGATGCGCAGCCGTTGAAGGTCACGGCGGGCCGCATTGACTTCGAGCACATTGGCTTCCACTACGCGGACTCCGCGGTGGATGACGACGTGTTCCAAGACCTGAACCTTGGCATTCCCGCGGGTCAGCGCGTTGGTTTGGTGGGTCGCTCGGGCTCAGGCAAGACTACGCTCACCAAGCTGCTGCTGCGCCTGGATGACGTGCAGCAGGGGCGGGTTCTGGTGGACGGCCAGGACGTGAGCCACTGTACGCAGCAGTCCCTGCGCAGGCAGGTTGCCTATGTGCCACAGGAGGCCCTGCTCTTCCACCGCTCCATTCGCGAGAATATCGCCTACGGCAGGCCCGACGCCTCGGAGGAGGAGATTCGCGAGGCTGCGCGCCTGGCCAACGCGCTGGAGTTCATTGACCGGCTGCCCAAGGGGTTCGACACCATGGTGGGCGAGCGCGGAATAAAGCTGAGCGGTGGCCAGCGCCAGCGCGTAGCCATTGCCCGTGCCATCCTGGCCGACGCGCCAATCCTCGTGCTGGACGAGGCGACTTCCGCGCTGGATTCCGAGTCCGAGGCTGCCGTGCAGGGCGCGCTGGAGAACCTCATGCGCGGCCGCACGTCCATAGTGGTGGCACACAGGCTCAGTACCGTGGCCTCACTGGACCGCATTGTGGTGCTCGCGGACGGCAAGATCGTTGAGGACGGCACCCACCACGAGCTGGTGGAGAAGGGCGGCGAATACGCCGCCCTCTGGAACCGCCAGACCGGCAACTTCCTGGAGTGAGACAGGGGCGTGACGGGGGACGTTTCTCTTGTGCCACGGTCGCCCTGTGACAAAAGAGGAACGTCCCCTCTTGACTCATCAGTGGGTGGAGATGGTGAACAGCTTGTAGCCCCGCACGTGGCGGGAGATGGAGTATTCGAACGGCTGGCCGTCGTCCAGGAAGCCCACCTGCTCAACCTGCAGGCAGGGGCTTCCCGCCGGAACGTCCAGCAGCGGCGCTTCCTCTTCGCTCACTCCCACAGCCTCGGCCGTGCGGTGCGCGCTGGCTATCTTGAGCCCCAGGTCATTCTCGATGTAGTTGTAGATGGAGTCCTCCAGGTGCTTCATGCGCAGGTCTGGGATGACGTTGATGGGCATCCACGTGTGCTCGATCACGAGCGGAACGTCATCCCTCAGGCGCACGCGGCAGATGCGGTACACGAACTCGTCGGCATCTAGGCCCAGGGCCTCTGCCACCATGGCGTCAGGGTGCTCAACCGCGAACTCCACGACCTTGGTCGATGGGGTATGGCCCTCCGCCAGGGCCTCGTTCTTGAAGCCCGTCATCTGCGAGGACATGCTCCAGCCCTCGGGGGCGTTCTTGCCCACGGGCACAATGCCTTTCACAAAGGTGCCGGACCCGCGCCTGCGCGCCACCAGGCCGCGCTGCTCAAGCTCGTCCATGGCCTTCTTGATGGTGATTTTGCTCACTTGGTACTGCTCGCACAGCTCCTCTGTGGTGGGCAGCTTGTCGTTGGGCCTGTAGTTGCCCGCAGAGATCTTCTGGACGATGTCGTCCGCAACGGATTCGTACTTCAGCACGCTGTCCTCCTTTGACATGCCAATTATGACCCTGTGCGAGTCCAAAGACACGTTCACCGCCAAAATCATACCGCTAAAAATCAATAGAAAATAGTTGTTGTGTCACGAAAAGAAATGTGTATATTGACATTAAGACATGAACACAGAAACGAAAAGACATATCTAATCAAGAATGAGAGAGGAGAAAAGACAATGAGCGATACGCAGGCCGAGGAGAAGGCGGTGGCGCAGCTGCCGGAGGACTTCTTCTTCGGCGCAGCGATGTCCGGCCCTCAGACGGAGGGCGCCTACAAGGCGGGTGGCAAGCTCCAGAACATGTGGGACCTGGCGTCTGACCTGGACATCACGAAGTTCCATAACCGGGTGGGGTCCTATGCCGGCAACGACGGCACCCACCGCCGTGGCGAGGACATCAAGATCTTCAAGGACCTGGGCTTCCAGTCCGTGCGCACCTCGTTCCAGTGGAGCCGCCTCATGGACGCCGACGGCCAGATCAACTCTGAGGGTGCCCGCTACTACCACGAGCTGCTGGCCGCCTACCGTGAGGCGGGCATCGACCTCTTCGTGAACCTCTACCACTTCGACATGCCGGCTTACCTCTTCCGTCGTGGCGGCTGGCAGAACCGCGAGGTCGTGGAGGCCTACGCCAACTTCGCCCGAGCGGCCTTCACGGAGTTCGGTCAGGAGGTCAAGCACTGGTTCACCTTCAACGAGCCCATCGTGGAGCCGCAGCAGCGCCACACCAACGCCGTCTGGTACCCCTACCACGCAGACTTCGCGGAGGCCCGCCGCGTGCAGTACGGCATCACCCTGGCCCACGGCCTGGCCACAAATGCGTTCCGCCAGCTGCAGGCAGCTGGCACCGTGCGCTCCGACGCCAGGATTGGCCTCATCAACTGCTTCACGCCGCCCTACACCAAGGAGAATCCCTCCGAGGCCGACCTCGAGGCCGTGCGAATCGTTGACGGCATCGACAACCGCTGGTGGCTGGACCTGGTTACCAAGGGCGACCTGCCGCAGGACATCCTGGCAGACCTCAAGCGCGGAGGCTACGACCTGGGCGTCCGTCCCGGTGACGAGCAGGTCATCGCGCAGGGTCCCGTGGACTGGCTGGGCTTCAACTACTACCACCCGGCCCGCGTGCAGGCACCCAGCCGCACCACGGACGAGCACGGCAACCCGGTCTTTGCGGAGGAGTACGTCTGGCCGGACGCCGTCATGAACAAGTCCCGCGGCTGGGAGATTTACCCCCAGGGCATCTACGACTTCGCCATGACAATGAAGCGCGACTACCCAGACCTGGAGTGGTTCGTCTCCGAGAACGGCATCGGCATCGAGGGCGAGTACAAGAACCGCGACGCCGAGGGCACCATCCAGGACGACTACCGCGTGGAGTTCGTGCGCGACCACCTGAAGTGGGTTGCCAAGGCTATCGACGACGGTGCCAAGTGCCGCGGCTATCACTACTGGGCGGTCATCGACAACTGGTCTTGGAACAACGCCTTCAAGAACCGCTACGGCTTCGTGGAGGTGAACCTGGAGGAGGGCTACCAGCGCCACTACAAGAAGAGCGCTGACTGGCTCCGGCGCGTGACGGCCACGCACAAGGTCTTCGAGGCGTAGTGGCACCTGCGGCGGAAAGCCTCCCGCCGGACTTCAATGGCAATGTGGGCGTCCAGCCCAGACAATAGGGGAGTATCCCCGGAAGGAAGGAAGAAATGGCAGAAGAGACAGAGGAAAAGATGGGCTTCTTGGAGAAGTTCTCCATGTGGTCCGCAAAGGTTGGCAACCAGATCCACCTGCGCACGCTGCGCGACGCGTTCGCAACCGTCATGCCCATCTACATCATGGCCGGCATCGCGGTCCTCATCAACAACGTGGTGTTCCCGCTGTTCTGGCCCGCAGGCAGCACGGCGCTGGCGAACGTACAGGCGTGGGGTGCCGCCATCACCCAAGGCACGCTGAGCATCGCATCCATCCTTCTCGCCGGCGTGGTGGGCTACTGCTTCGCCAAGAACAAGCGCTTCGAGAACCCGCTCTCCTGCGTCATCGTGGGCATCTCCGCCCTGGTCATCATGATGCCGCAGACCGTCATGGCAACGGTGGGCAACTTCCTGTATGCCACCAACGCCAACGACAAGACGGCAGAGACCCTGAGCTTCGCCCTCACCGACCTTGCCGGCAAGCTGAGCCTGCCCGATGGTTACGCCCTGAGCGGCGTTGACGCTTCCAGCGTGCTCGCCTTCAGCAACACCGGCACCAATGGCCTCTTCGGCGCCATCATCATCGGCCTCATTGCCACCACGCTCTTCATCAAGTTCTCCCAGAACGAGAAGCTCAAGGTCAACCTGGGCGAGGGCGTTCCTCCCGCGGTTGCCGAGTCCTTCAACGTCATGATCCCCATGCTCCTCACCATGGCAGTCTTCGGCCTCGTCGCCGCCCTCCTCAAGGGCCTCTGGGCCACCGACCTCATGACCCTGATCGCGCTCGGCGTCGCCGCCCCGCTCAAGGGCGTCATGAACGCCGGCCCGTGGGCGGTCATCATCATCTACACCTTCGCCAACCTCCTCTTCTGCCTGGGCATTCACCAGTCCACTATCTCCGGCGTCCTGGCCGAGCCCATCCTCACCGTCCTCATCACCGAGAACATGGCTTTCTTCGCCGCCGGCCAGCCCATCCCCGCGGACCACTACATGAACATGCAGATCATCAACACCTTCGCCCTCATCGGTGGCTCCGGCTGCACCCTCATGCTCCTGCTTGACACCTTCCTCTTCTCCAAGAACAAGGCCTCCAAGGAGGTCGCCAAGCTCGCTATCCTTCCTTCCATCTTCAACATCAACGAGCCCGTCATCTACGGCTACCCCCTTGTCTACAACCTGCCCCTGATCATCCCCTTCGTGCTCATCCCTGACCTCTTCATCGGCCTCACCTACGCCCTCACCTGTGCTGGCATCCTCGCTCCCTGCGTGGTCATGGTTCCTTGGACCACCCCGGTCTTCGTCTCCGGCTTCCTGGCCGTGGGCGGCGGCATGAACGGTGTGGTGGCCGTCATCTGGCAGGTTATCGAGGTCGCTGCGGGCATGGCAATCTACCTGCCCTTCATGAAGGCCTACGAGCGCGCCCAGGCCAAGATGCTGGCCGACGCCGAGGAGTAATCCCTCAGGCCCCAGCCAGGACCACCTTCCTAGCGGGGCGCGGCGTGCCAGCCCAACCCGACCACCGCGCCCCCAGGTACTCCACTCCACGTGCGGAACCAAGAGTTTGTATTGCTGCTAGTGTCATTCGTTTTGAGCGTCGGCCTGGAGCCGACGAGAAGAGCAGCCACCCACGGGTGGCCGCCGGAAAGGGGAAACACCATGAAGATCCTGCTCGCTTGCAACGCCGGTATGTCCACCAGCCTGCTCGTCCAGAAGATGCAGAAGGAGGCCAAGGCCCGCGGCATCGACGCCGACATTGAGGCCGGCCCGCTGGCCAAGGCACTGGACAAGGTCCAGGACGCCGACGTCCTGCTCCTTGGCCCCCAGATTTCCTACGCCAAGAAGGACGCCCTGGACGCCGCCGACGGCAAGACGCCCGTCGTCGTCATTCCCATGGCAGCCTACGGGCGCATGGATGCCAAGAAGGTCATCGACATGGCCCTCGACGCGATGAAGGCCTAAGGAGAGAACCATGGCAGACGAGATTGTGACCGAGCCCGAGATTGACCCTGAGATCGAGCAGATGGAAGAGGCCTGCTTCCAGATCATCTCCACCGTGGGGTGCGCCAAGTCCAACTACATCGAGGCCATCAACAAGGCCAAGGAGGGTGAGTTCGACGAAGCCAAGAAGATGATCGGGGAGGGCAACGAGATCTACCTGCAGGGGCACGAGGTGCACATGGGCCTGCTGCAGGAGGACGCCTCCAAGATGGGTTCCACCAAGGTGCCGCTGCTCTTGGTGCACGCAGAGGACCAGCTGATGCAGGCCGAGACCTTCCGCGTGTTTGCCGAGGACCTGCTGGACGTGTACCAGAAGCTTGCCGCCAAGTAGCGACATGACAAAAGGGGACGTTTCCCTTCTGTCACACGGGGCACCTGGAATTCCAACCCAGGTGCCCCTTTCTTTTGAGACGGGGGGACGGTCCTTTTGTCTCATCTGAACGAGACGAACCAAACCCTTCGGGAGGGATTTGCAATGAGGCGCATAGGAATCGACATCGGCGGCACGCAGCTTCGCGTGGCGGCGTTCGAGCAGGACGGCACGCTGGTCAAGAAGGAGGCCATGCCCAACGACCACAACCTGGGCCCGGCTGGCAACTTGGAGCGCCTGGCCCGTGCGATCGAGGGCTGGGACACCTCCTACGAGGGCGTGGGCATTGGCTGCCCGGGTCCTCTGGACTTCGCCATGGGGCGCATCCTCAACCCGCCCAACCTGCCCGGCTGGGAGGGCTTCGACATTGCCAGGTGGTTCGAGGACCGGCTGGGTTGCCGTGCGGTGCTCAACAACGATGCCAACGTGGCCGGCCTGGCCGAGGCGCTACTAGGCGCTGGCAAGGGCCTAGATTCCGTGGTGTACCTTACCGTGTCCACGGGTGTGGGCGCGGCCTACGTGCTGGGCGGGCGCATCGTGGGCGGCTCGCACTCATGCGCGGCCGAGGTCTTCAACATGGTGGTCGCTGATCGCCCCTCCGTGCGCCCCGGCATGAACGCGGGCGCGCTGGAGGACCAGGCCTCCGGCACAGCCATCGGGCGCATGGCCAGCGAACGTTTGGGCATGCAGGTGGACGCGGCGCAGGTCTTCGCTCTCAGGCGCGAGGGCAATGAGGTTGCCTGCGAGGTCGTGGACGACGCGGCAACCATGCTGGCGCGCGGTGTCTGCAACATCAACTGCGTGGTGGACCCGGACATGTTCGTGTTCGGCGGCTCGGTTGCCCTGTACAACCCCGACTTCGTGGACCTGGTGCACGAGAAGGCCTGCGAGCTGGTGCTGAACCACGAGTCCCTTACCTTTGCGCTGGCCCAGTGCGGCGGGGACGCGGGTCTCATGGGCGCAGCGCTGTTGGTCTGATGAGACAGTTGGGGTCAGGCCCTAAATGACTCACTGTTGCTTGGGGTCGTCGGCATGGTCGGCGGCCCCTTTGGCGTATGCGTAGCTGTCATTCGGGGACATCGCTCTACAATCTTCCCCGTTGATGGGAGGTGGAGCGTGAGCGCGATTGCGGAGGATTTGCATGTCTTCTTCACGCCGGAGCCGATTCTGCTTCAGCGCGGGCGGGGCTTTGCGACCTTTGGGCGGGAGCACCTGCTGGTCTTGGCGTGCTGCCTGCTGGTGGTTGCGTTGCTGCTACGGCGTTATCGTCGTTTGCCCCGCGGCCTTGCCTGGGGTTCTCCACGCCGGCGCATGCTGCTGGCGTGCGCAAGCGTCCCACTGGCTCTGCTGGCGTCACGCGACCTGACCATGGTTGCCTTGGGACTCATGAGCCCCATCTTCTGGCCCCTCCACATCTGCAACCTGTGCGAGATGCTGGCGCTCCTCTATGCGCTGACGTGCAGCTCCCGTGCGGCCGAGCCGGTGGGGGAGTTGCTCTTCGCCTGGGGTGCCACAGGTGGCATCTCTGCCCTGCTCTTTCCGGGTTGGGGCTACTGCCCCATGTTCACCTACGCGTCACTGGGCGGCTTTGCGGAGCACGCGCTGCTGTTGGTGTGCGTATGGGCGCCGGTGCTGGGCGGGGACTTCTGTCCCAGCGTTCGCCGCAGCTGGATTCCCGTCGTGGCGGTGCTGGCGTTCGGCGCACTCTTCCGCCTCGCCAACCCCGTCTTCGACACGAACTTCTTCTTCGTGACCACGGCGCTGGACAACCCGCCCTTCCAGTTCTTCTATGGCCTGCTGGGAGATCCGGGCTTCCTTGTGCCGTATGCCTTGCTGGCGTATTGCACGTGGCTGGCCTGGTACGCGGTGGCAGCACGGCAGCAAGAGTCCTAGGTGGTACGGCTTCTGTGTGCGCGTTCAAGCCATGCAACTGCGGCGTTGCGAGGTGCTCGCATGAACTGTGTAATCAATCATCAGCCGCTTATCACAATGAACTAATCGATGTGTGTATGAGATACGAAAATCGCGATTAAACTAGTATATTGCTCCGTGAGTGTGAGAAAACTATCGGCGAACGGTAAAACCACGTCCGATGAAAGAGGACTGACAAGCATGAACGCAGTAGCTATCTCTCGCAAGCATCTTCTTCCTGGCACCTACGATGCCGGTGCACGCGACGTCGTAAAGGACGCCCAGCGCCTCGCGCTTCTGGTGCTTGCAATTTCCGTTATTGCCTCCCTGTTCGCCCTGCACTAACAAGGCGCGATTCTCACTGGTGTGATCGCTGATGCCCCTGGACCTGCGGGTCCGGGGGCGTTTATGGCTTCGGAAAGGGCTTCTTGCACACGAACTTTGTGTCGTGGTGCTTGTCCGCCCGACGCCAATATGCGTGGTCCATGGAATCTCGGACAAGTTTGGCCCCCGTGGGGCCCTGGTTTGTCCAAAATTCCGTGGGTCACGAAGCCGCGTTTCCGATGAGAGCGTGGCCCCCAGAATCTCGGACAAAAGTGGCCTCTCTTGGCCTCGGGGCTGTCTCAGATTCCGTGGGACAGCGCGAACTGCGGGGGACAGCGCGAACCGCGGGGGACAGCGCGAACCGCGGAGGGCAGGTGCACCGAGCAGGGTCCCGCGTGGTGGCGTGCCGCCCGAACTCGTGGCGTTCGAACTCCTGCGTGCGCGACTCGGGGCAATTGCCACGAGGTGCCAAAGTTTCTCTCGCGGTCACAATCGCTCGGCTGTTGCCCGGACCCCTCGTCGCTGTGAGACACTAGAACCGTCCCCCTGTCTCATCGTGGAATGGAGAGGCCACATGTCAGACTTGAACGTTCTCATCATCAACGGCAGCCCGCACCGCAAGGGCTGCACCGCAACGGCGCTGGAGGAGGTCGCCAAGGAGCTGGAGGCCAATGGCGTCGCGACCGAGACCGTCTGGTGCGGCCTCAAGAACAACGCCGGTTGCATGGCCTGTGGCTACTGCACCAGCCACAACCGCTGCGCCATCGACGACATCGTGAACGAGCTCATTCCCAAGTTCGAGGCTGCTGACGGCCTGTTGGTGGGCACGGCCGTGCACTACGCCTCCGCCTCGGGTACGATCACCTCCGTGATGGACCGCCTCTTCTACGCGTCAAACTTCGAGAAGCGCATGAAGGTGGGCGCGGCCGTGGTCAGCTGCCGCCGCGGGGGAGCCTCGGCAACGTTTGACCAGCTAAACAAGTACTTCACCATCTCGCAGATGCCCGTTGCCTCCAGCCGCTACTGGAACAGCGTGCATGGGTACACGCCAGACGATGTGCGGCGCGACGTGGAGGGCATGCAGACCATGCGCATGCTGGGCCGCAACATGGCCTTCCTCATTCGCTCCATCGCGCTGGGCAAGGAGCAGTTTGGCCTGCCGGAGCTGGAGAAGCCCGAGTGGACCAACTTCATGGACCCGCACCCGCGCGACTAGCCAGGTGCGACTAGCGGCGCTTTCCCTTGTGGTGAGACTCCACGGTGGGGTTGGCCTCGATCACGTGCCAGAGCTCGGCAATGTAGCGCTGCAGCAGCTCGTTGGGCAGGAGCTGCGCCTGCATTATGTAGCCGACGCGCATGGTCTCTTCCACGTCCAGTGGAATGGCCACCACGCCGTGGAGCATCTCGCTGGAAAGGACGCCCGTGCTGATGGTGTAGCCGTCGAACTGTGCCAGCAGGTTGCTCAGCGTGCCGCGGTCGCTGAAGCGGATGTTCTTGGAGTGCGGCAGGAAGCCCAGAGGCTCCTCGGAATAATAGAAGGAGTTGGTGGTGCCCTGCTCGAAGCTGTAGCGCGGGAAAGGTGCCAGGTCCTCCGGCCGAACGATGTCTCGCCCCGCCAGCGGGTGGTTCTCGCTCACGAAGACGTGGGCCTGCGCGTCGAAGAGCGGTGTGAAGGTTAGGCCGGCGTCGTCTATGGCCTTGCCCAGCACGCGCTGGTTGAAGTCGTCCAGGTAGAGGATGCCAATCTCGCTGCGGAAGGTGCGCACGTCCTCGATGATGTCGTGCGTGGCGCACTCGCGCAGGATGAAGTCGTAGGAGTCCGCGTCAGTCTGCTCAAGCACGTTGATGAAGGCCTGCAGGCAGAAGGCGTAGTGCTGGGCGGAGACCGCCAGGCGAGTCTGGTGTGAGGTGCCTCTGGCGTAGCGCTCCTCCAGCATGTCCGTCTGTTCCACTATCTGCCGCGCGTAGCTCAGCAGCTCCGTGCCGTCGTTGGTGAGCGTGACGCCGCGGTTGGAGCGGGTGAAGATGGTGATGCCGAACTCCCGCTCCAGGTCCCTTATGGCGGTGGACAGGTTGGACTGAGAGACGTAGAGCGCCTGCGCCGCCCCGTTCATGGAGCCGTGCTCGGCGATGGCAATGAGGTAGCGGAGCTGCTGCAGGGTCAAGGTGTTTCCTCCGTGTGTGGTCCGCGCCCAATTGGTGCGGTGCGTTGGTATTACTAGAAACGCTAACGGGGATACAGTCTACACCTGTTGCGCTCGTAGCGCGCCCCAGCGCGGCGCAGGACTGCTGCCATGTGGAAACACCTGTGTGAACACTTACGAATAGCTAAGAAGTACTACCTAGAATGGTTGGCAGGGAGAGCTGACCTGGTGGTGGCTGGGCAAAAGCGCCACGGGGAGAAGGGCGAGGGGGCTGGCCATGGCAGACGAGGAACGCCGCTTCAGGGAGGACTTCCTGAAGCTGGAGGACGCTTCCCACAAGTACGACGCGGATGAGCTGGACGCCAAGGGATTCAAGGCCGTCTCCACCAGCTTTGGTGGCTACCTGCAGCGCGGCGACCTGCAGATGCTGAGGATCCGCGTTCCCGGTGGGCGGCTCTCGGTGGAGCACGCGCGTGCCGTCGTGGAGTGTTGCCGCTACTACGGGCTGGAACAACTGAAGATCACCACCGGCGAAGCGCTGCAGATCCACGACCTGGACTCGCACGCGGCTCGTCGCCTGGTGCTGCGCCTGCTGGACGCTGGCATCGTGACCTTTGGCGCCGGTGGGGACAACCCCAACAACGTCTCCGCTCCGCCGCTGACGGGCCTCTCAAACGAGTCGCGCTTCGACGTGCTGCCCTACGCACTGGCGACCGAGGAGTGCTACCTGCACCACGTCGGCGTCTCTCCGCTGCCGCGCAAGTTCAAGGTGGGCTTTGCCGACTCCGCGGAGGACGAGACGCACGTGACCATGAAGGACCTCGGCTTCATGGCCAACCCGGACGGGACCTTCCAGGTGTGGATTGCGGGCGGCATGGGCATCAAGCCGCGCATGGGCCTCATGGCGGCGGAGTCCGTCGCGCCAACCCAGGTGGTGTACCACGCCCTAGGCATGCTGGAGCTCTTCTCCGAGCGTGGCAACAGGACGCTCCGCGCCAAGTCACGCAGCCGCTTCCTGCAGGAAAGCATGGGTGCCGACCAGCTGCTGGAGGAATACCGTGCGCGCGTGGCGGCGCTGGAGGAGGCGGGCGGCCTGGACGTGCCGCTGGCGCCCAGCTTCCCCCCAATCCAGAAGGCTGGCGACGGCGGAGCGGCGCCGCACGACTGGCGCGTGGTGGCGCAGCGGCAGCCGGGTCTGTTTGCCGTTCGCTACCACCCCATGGGTGGCTATCTTTCTGTGGGCGCGTTGCAGAACTTGGTTGCGCTGGCGGAACCCTGGGACTGCGTTGAGTTCAGGCTGACTCCCCACGGCGGCCTCTATGTGGTCAACCTGTCATCCGCAGAGGCCTGGAAGGTGCTGGAGGCGACGCTCGACGGGGCTCGAACCCCCTTCGAGGCGTCATCCACGTGCGTCGGCCACCGTCGGTGCGACATCGGCGTGGCGGATTCCCAGGAGCTGATGCGGGAATGCGTTGCCGCCGTTCGGGAGGCTGGCCTCTCCGCACGTGCCCTGCCCTGCATGGGCGTGAGCGGTTGCATGAGCTCGTGCGGTGACTCGCCCATCGCCGCGCTGGGCTGGCGCGGCATGCGGCGCAAGGTCGAAGGAGAGATGTGCGACGCCTTCGCACTTTCCATCGGCGGCTCTTGCGCTCAGGGATGCGAGCGGATTGCACCGGAGGAGTGCACCATGCTCGCGTCTGACATTCCCGCCTTCTTGGTGGAGCTGGGGCGCGCGGTGGATGCCTCTGGCATGGACTTCAACGAGTGGTTCAAGGGTCACGCCGACGAGCTGCGAGCCATGGCTGCCGCGTACGCCCTGCCCGAGAAGAAGCCGGCTGCCAGGAAGGTGGTGCCCGGGGGAGGGGCATCTGGAGTGAAGTGATAAGAGAATTTGGGGAATTGCTCATGCTCAACAGAAGAAGTTTCGTGGGCCTGTTTGCCGGCGCGGTGCCTGCCGTCGTGCTTGCGGGCTGTGGTTCCAGCGGTGCCGGTGGGTCGGCCGCGGCAACCGGCTCCACGGCGGAGGGTGGTTCCGCGGCGGGATTCTCTGCGGCTTCCGGCGGGACGGCGCCGGAGGGCTTCTCCAAGGGCGCGGACGCTCGCGTGGTCGCCCTCTCCAAGAGCGTGGGCGAGCTGTGGACGCTGGCAGGCGGCACGCTGGTGGGCGTGACGGAGGACGGCCTGGAGCTCGAGGGCGCGGAGGGCGCAACCTCCGTGGGCACTATCTCCAAGCCCAACCAAGAGCAGGTCGTGGCGCTGGAGCCCGACGTCGTCATGCTCACGCCGGACATGCCGGCGCACGTCTCCCTGAAGGAGGCGCTGGACGCCAGCGGCATTGCCACCTACGTGGCCGCCATCGAGTCCTTTGAGGACTACCAGGCGGCCATGGCCGACCTCACGGCGGCAACCGGACGCGACGACCTGTGGCAGAGCAACGTTGTGGACGCGGAGTCCCAGGTGGAGGACGTGCGTCAGCGCGCCAAGGATGCCGCGGCATCCAGCGAGGTTGCCGGTGACGGTGCCACCTACCTGGCAATCCGCGTGAGCGCGACCAAGAACAAGGTGCTGAAGCAGGACTACTTCGCCTGCGAGATCCTGACTGACATGCAGCTTGCCAACGTGGCGGACGACTCGACCGCGCTGGATGACCTCTCCGTGGAGGCCATTGTGGCCGCCGATCCCACGTGGATCTTCGTGGTCCCGCAGGGCGAGAACGAGAAGGCCCTTCAGGCCTACAAGGAGTCCTTCGAGGACAAGCCGGCTTGGTCCAGCCTGACGGCGGTGGCTCAGAACCGCGTGGAAGTGCTGCCCAAGGACCTCTTCCAGTACAAGCCCAACGCCCGCTGGGGTGAGGCCTACGAGTACGCATACGGGGTCGTCTTTGGTTCGTAGTGAGGGCGCGGACCTACGAAGGGGCATTGCGCCGCAGGTCGCAGTGGGTATGGCCTGCCTGGCGGCGCTGGTGGTCGCGTCGCTGCTGGTTGGCAACGCCGCCGTGGGCGCAGGTGACATGGTTGCCGCGCTGACAGGCGGCGGTGCCCCGGCGGCGCGCCTGGTGCTGTGGCAGGTGCGCATGCCCCGCGTTGCGGCGGCGCTCGTCTGCGGGTCGGCGCTTGCGGTGAGTGGCCTGACGCTGCAGGTGGCGTTGGGCAACGACCTTGCCTCGCCGGGCCTCATGGGCGTGAACTCTGGCGCGGGCCTGGCCGTGCTGCTGGCCGCGTTGGTGGCCCCGGGGATGGCGGCGCCTCGTTTGGGGCTTGCCTTTGCCGGTGCCATGCTGGCGGCGGCGCTGGTGTGGGGCATCTCCCGCGCCACGGGCACGGCCCGCTCCACCTTGGTGCTTGTGGGTGTGGCCGTGAGCTCGCTCTTCTCTGCAGGTATCGACGCCATTGTGACGGTGCGGCCGGACCTGGTGGTGGATAGGGTCTCGTTTACGCTGGGCGGGCTGCAAAACGTGACAACGGCGCAGGTGATGGCAGCCCTTCCCGTGCTGCTGGCCGCGCTGGCCGCCGTGGCGGCGCTTTCCGGCGGGCTGGAGCTCCTGCCCTTGGGGGACGAGACCGCGGCCGGCCTGGGCTTGGACGTGGCCCGCTGGCGCATGCTGGCAGTGGTTGCCTCGGCCGCGCTGGCCGCCGTGGCGGTCTCGCTTTGTGGTGTGATCGGGTTTGTGGGGCTGATTGTGCCCAATGCCGTGCGGCGGATGGCGGGCTCCGGCGTGCGGCGCTGCGCGGCCCTTTGCCTGGTGTGGGGGCCGTGCCTGCTCTTGGCCGCGGACCTGGCGGCGCGGGTGCTCTTCTTCCCGTACGAGCTGCCGGTGGGCCTGGTCCTCTCGTTCGTGGGCGCCCCCTTCTTTGTGTGGCTGCTGGCCCGTCGCAGGCGGGGGTGGCGGCCATGATTTGCGTTCGCGACTTCTGTGCCGGCTACGACGGGCGCGTCGTGTTGCGGGCGGATGCCCTGGACCTGCGCGAGGGCAGGGTGTGTGGCCTTTTGGGGCGCAACGGCTCGGGCAAGTCAACGCTGCTGAAGGCCGTGTGCGCGCTGGGCCCCTACCAGGGGAGCGTGCTGGTGGACGGTAACGAGGTCTCTGACCTGCAGCGAATTGAGCGAGCCCGCCGTGTGGCCTACCTCCCGCAGAGCCTGGCAGTGCCGCAGATGAGCGTGCGCACGCTGGTCAGCCACGGCAGGTTTGCGCGCATGAGTGCCTCCAAGGTGCTGGGCGACCAGGATCGCCTGCGCGTGGAGGAGGCCATGCGGTCGGTTGGCGTGGATGGCATGGCGGGCCGCGAGCTTCCTGAGCTCTCCGGCGGCGAGCGCCAACTCGCCTACCTGGCCATGGTGGTGGCGCAGGACGCACCCATGCTCCTTTTGGACGAGCCGGGTACCTACTTGGACTTGGCGCACCAGGTAGAGCTTGCGCGCCTGCTGCGCAAGCTGGCCGCCGGCGGCCGCGGGGTGGTTATGGCCACGCACGACGTGGCGTCGGCCTTCTCCACCTGCGACGAGCTGGTGCTGGTTGGTGACGGCAAGGTTGTGGCAACGGGTACGCCTTCGGAGCTGTCCGCCAAGCCGGACCTGCTGCGCGCCTGCCTGGGCGTGACCGTGGCGCGCACGGATGTGCCGGGCGCCGTGTACGGCTACGTGCCCTGCAAATGACTGGTGCCACGCCCGGCTGCCACCTAGGACATCCGTTCTTCCAAGCTAACCACATCGTTAACATTCTTCGTACTGTTTTGGTGGACAATGGAATGTGACGCCTGGGGAGGCGTCTACATAGCCGCACAAAGGCAAGGAGAGGTCCATGGGCTACGCGCTAAGCATGGACGGGTTCCAGAAGGCGGTTGAGGCCCTGAGTGGCCGGATGCGCCTGTGGGCACCCGTGCTCAAGGTGGGGGAGGGTCGCTTTACGGACACGGACGTCGTGCGCTACGACTTCGTGACCTCGGCGGACCAGATTGAGTGGAACAAGAGGTCCGACTACGCGTTCAAGGAGATTCTGACACCGCTCTCGCAAACGCTTTTCTACTTCACGGACGGGCAGACCACCGTGCCGCCGCAGGATCAGCGTGACGTTCTGGTGTTCCTGCGCGCATGCGACCTGAACGCCCTGCGCCGCCTGGACCAGATGTACCAGAAGAGTGGCGCCAGCTCGGACTGGTTCTACGACCGCATACGCGAGCACGTGCGCTTTGCCCTCATCGGTTGTGCGGAGAGCCAGGAGGACTGCTTCTGCGTGAGCATGGGTTCCAACGTGGCGCCCGAGGGCTCGTGGGACCTCTCCGTGGATTTCTCGCCGGAGGGCCAGGTCCTGATGGACGTCCCGGCTGCAGACTTTGCGGAGCTTGTGGCACCCTTCGCCGCGGCGGAGCAGGACGTCACGCCGGCGCACGTCACCTCCAATGAAACGCAGGTCACGGTACCCGAGGAGGTTCCCAACTCCGTTTACCAGTCCGACCTGTGGAAGGAGTACGATGCCCGCTGCATAGAGTGTGGCCGCTGCAACTTTGTGTGCCCCACCTGCACCTGCTACACCATGCAAGACGTGTTCTACACAGACAACGGCAAGGTGGGCGAGAGGCGCCGCGTGTTGGCTAGCTGCATGGTGGACGGCTACACCAACGTGGCCGGCGGCGGCCAGTACCGCCGCACCGCAGGTGACCGCATGCGCTTCAAGGTGCTGCACAAGGTGTACGACTTCCGTCGCCGCTTTGGCTACGACATGTGCGTGGGCTGCGGCCGCTGCACCACCGTGTGCCCCGAGTACATCAACTTTGCCGCGGCCGTGAACAAGCTCGCGGACGCCTGCGCCGCGGAGGGGGATGGTAACAATGACTAGCTCCTGCACCTGTTCTGACACCAGCTCCTGCACCTGCGAGGAGGGCGGCCTCTTCTCTGGCGTGCCCCGCATGACCCCCGGTCCCGCCGCCGTTCCCGCCGAGAACCCCTACGTGCCGTGGCCTGCGAAGATCCTGCAGATTGTCTCGCACACCGCGCGCGAGCACACCTTCCGTATGGAGTTCACGGGTGACGTGCGCCCGGGCCAGTTCTTCGAGGTCTCCATTCCCAAGTACGGCGAGGCGCCCATCAGCGTCAGTGGCATCGAGCCCGGTCGCTCCATAGACCTGACCATCCGCAACGTGGGCCGCGTAACGGGTGAGCTCTTCGAGGGCTACGGCGTGGGCGACGAGGTGCTCCTGCGCGGCCCCTACGGCAACGGCTTCGACACCAGCATGTTCATGGACGGCGAGGTAGTGGTGGTTGCCGGCGGCACGGGCGTCAGCCCGGTGCGCGGCGTGGTGGAGGCACTCTCCCACGCGGCTGACGCCAAGGACAAGCACGTAATCGTGGGCTTCCGGTCCCCGGCGGACATGCTCTTCCGCGACGACCTTGCCCGCTGGGCGGACGCGCTGGACCTCATCCTCACCGTGGACGGTGCGCCGGAGGGCTACGAGGGCAACATCGGCCTGGTCACCAAGTACATTCCGGACCTGCCCCTGCGCGACCCCGCAACGGCGCAGGCCATTGTGGTGGGCCCGCCGCCCATGATGCGCTTCTCCGTCAAGGGCCTGCTGGAGCTGGGTCTGCAGGAGAAGAACATCTGGCTTTCCCAGGAGCGCAAGATGTGCTGCGGCATGGGCAAGTGCGGCCACTGCCGCATCGGCGCGCGCTACGTGTGCCTGGACGGCCCGGTCTTCAACTACATAGAGTCCAAGGACATGCTGGACTAGGGGGGCGATTGCAATGACTCAGGACATCAACGTCAAGGCGTTGAAGAAGAACGCCTTCCGCCAGAGCAAGGTCCGCGGGGAAACCGCAAGCCGCGTGCGCATTCCCGGCGGCCTGGTAAAGGCCGAGGACATGGTGCGCATCGCGCAGATTGCGGAGGACTTCGGCAATGGCGAGATCTTCCTCACCAACCGTCAGGGCGTGGAGATTCCCGGCATCAGCCTGGAGGACATGCCCAAGGTGCAGGAGCGCCTGAAGCCCATCATCGAGCACACGAACATAAACCAGGAAGACAAGGACCACGGCTACATGGCCAGTGGCACGCGCAACATCGTGGCCTGCCCCGGTGCCCGCCTGTGCCCCTTTGGCTGCTATGACACCACGGCCTTTGCCCAGCGCATGGACCAGGCCATCTTCCCCAACAACCGGCACGTGAAGGTGGCCTTCACGGGCTGCTCCAACGACTGCGCGCACGTTGCTCTGAACGACTTTGGCATCATTGGCATGACGGAGCCCCAGTACAACCCGGACCGCTGCGTTACCTGCAAGGCATGCGTCAAGTACTGCAATTCTCGCTCCGTGGGCGCGCTCAGCGTGGTCAACGGCAAGATCGTGCGTGACGTGGACAAGTGCATTGGCTGCGGCGTGTGCGTGAACTACTGCCCCACGCGCGCCTGGACCCGCAGTCCAGAGCACTACTTCCGCGTGAAGATCATGGGCCGCACGGGCAAGCAGAACCCCAGGCTTGCGCAGGACTGGCTGCGCTGGGTGGACGAGGACTCCATCATCAAGATCGTGCAGAACACCTATGCCTACATAGACGAGTACATCGACGAGTCCAAGCCCGAGGGCAAGGAGCACATAGGCTACATCGTGGACCGCACGGGCTTTGACGAGTTCTGCGACTGGGCGCTCAAGGGCGTGGAGCTTGGTCCCAAGGCGCAGGTGGCGCACCGCGTGTACTGGGACGGCAAGCACTACGAGCGCGAGAACGACCTGGTCTAGGGAACTCGCGGCAAGGAACCGAGCGTGTTGCGGGGCGCGGGGCCGGCTGGCTTCGCGCCCCGTTTGTGCGGCTTGCGACCTTACGGGGCCCTCACGTGGGACGAATCCACGCATCGGCTAGAATTGCGTGAGCTGCCGATAAGGAAGGTGCGAGGAAGGGCTCCGATGAAGCACGTGAGGTTCTACTACATTCGCCACGGTCGCACGGAGTTCAACCGTGACGGGATCATCCAGGGCGGTCTGGTGGACTCTCCGCTGGTGGAGGAGTCCAAGCCGCAGATTGAGGCCACGGCGCGGGCGCTCATGGGCGTGGACATCACGCGGTGCTACAGCTCTCCCTTAGGGCGTGCCATGGAAACGGCGCGCATCGTGCTGGCCGGGCGCGACGTGGACGTGCAGCCCTTGGAAGACCTGCGCGAGTTCGAGTTCGGCAGCATAGACGGCCTTCCGCACAAGGAGCACGCACACGAGTTCCTGGGCTGCTACATGAGGCAGGACTTCTCGCCCGTGGGGGGAGAAAAGGGCAGCCAGGTGCGGGAGCGTGTGGCACGGGCCTTCCAGCGCATGTACGAGGAGAGCGAGGACGGCCAGAACGTGCTGGTGGTGGCCCACGGCTCGCTCTTCCGGTACGTGTTCCTGAACTACTATCCGGGTGGGCCGCTGCGCAAGGCCATCCTCAGCCGCACGACCCTGGTGCCCAACGCCAGCATCTCCGTGCTGGACGCCGTGGACGGCCGCATTGAGCTCACGCGCCTGCCACAAACGGCCGAGCAGTTCCTCCACCGGTGACGTGACAAAGGGGACGTTTCCCTTTTGTCACGGTTGGGCCTATATCTCGTGGGCGACGCCTGCTCGATATAATGAGTGGAGACTCAGAGAGGAGGGCCCATGTACACCGACGCGCCGCACCGATACCCCGTGGGGGTGCAGGTATTCGAAAAGATTCGCACGGAGGGCTATCTCTACGCGGACAAGACCGACTATATCTGGAACCTCATAAATGCCGGCGGCGACTATCGCTTCCTCAGCCGTCCCCGCCGCTTTGGCAAGACGCTCCTGGTCTCCACTATGGAGGCCTACTTCCAGGGCCGCAAGGACCTCTTCTCCGGCCTCGCCATCGAGCGGCTCGACACGCGCGAGGAGTGGCCTGTACACCCCGTCGTCAGGCTCGACCTATCCACCTGCAAATCTTCCAGCGAGGAAGGGCTCGCCGGGGAGCTCGACATGGTCCTGGGCCGCATGGAAGCGATCTACGGACGCGAGGAGGGAATAACAGGCTGGTCGCCCCGGGTGGAGTCGCTTGTGCGGCGCGCGGCCACCACGAGCGACCAGGGCGTCGTAGTCCTGGTTGACGAGTATGATGCGCCGTTGCTGAACGTAATGCACGATCCTGAGCGTCTGCAACGCTTCCGCGAGATCATGCGGGAGTTCTACTCCCCGCTCAAGGCGTGCGAACCCTACCTCTCCTTCGTTTTTCTCACCGGCATCAGCAAGTTCAGCCAGCTCAGCATCTTCAGTGAGCTCAACAACCTGGTCAACGTGAGCATGGACCCCCAGTTCGGCGGCATTTGCGGTATCACGGCGGAGGAGCTGGACGGACCGCTCGCGCCCGACGTGGCCTGGCTTGCGGGCGAGCTGGGCATGACGTCCGCCGAATGCCGCGAGGAGCTGCGCAGGCACTACGACGGCTACCGGTTCACCCGGGAGCCGGCCGAGGTCTACAACCCGTTCAGCTTGGTCACCGCCTTCGATCGTAGGAACCTCGACTCCTACTGGTTCGGTTCCGGCACGCCGAACGCACTTGTCAATTTGCTGCGCTCTTCCAATACCACGCTCCCGGAGCTGGAGGGGGTGGAAGTGTCGGCATCCTCCTTTGACGCCCCCACCGAGGGGATGGCCGATCCTGTTCCCTTCATGTACCAGACCGGTTACCTTACCATCAAGGACTACGATCCGCTGCTCAAGGCCTTTACGCTCGGGATTCCCAACGCCGAGGTGGCAGAGGGCCTCTCCAAGACACTCATCCCCTTCTACACGGGTAAGTCCGACGTGGAGACGGACGGGTTCGTGTTCCGCTTCAGCCGTGCCTTGCTGCGCGGCGGTGACATGGATGCGGCCCTACGCGAGCTGCGCTCCTTCCTCGCCGGCATACCCTACGACCTGGCGGCCAAGGACGAGAAAGCCTTCCAGGCACAGCTCTACCTTATCCTCAGGCTGGTGGGGGCAAACGTCCAGACCGAGGTCCGCACGGCGACGGGTCGCATTGACGTGGTGATAGAGGCACCGGGCACGACTTACGTCATGGAACTCAAGTACCGCGAGGCAGACGCAGACCGCCCCACGTCCGCCGACGCCATCGCGCAAATCGATGGCAAGGGCTGCCTCATCCCCTACGCGACGAGCGACAAGCACGTGACCAAGGTAGGCGTGGTCTACTCCGAGGTGGCCCGCACCATCGATGATGACTGGTGCATCGCCGAGTGACAAGGGCGGACAAAGGGGGACGTTTCCCTTTTGTCATATGACAGTTGGGAAACGTCCCCAACTGTCTCATAGCAGGCCGAGGAGGGCGTCCACGTCCCGCTCGTCGGTGGCCCAGCTGGTCGCGAAGCGGATGATGGTGTGATCCTCGTCCACGCGCTCCCAGAAGCCGTACTCCACCCGTCCGTCCAGCCGCTGGAGCAGGGCCTGGTCCGCCACGAGGAAGGTCTGGTTGGTGGGGTTCTCCATGGCCAGTGGGATGCCCTTCTGTGCGAGCGCGGCCTTGATGCGCTGGGCCGCCGCGATGGCGGGTGCACCCAAGCGCTGGTAGAGACAGCCGTCTGGTCCGTCTTCAAACAGCACTTCGAACTGCTTGCCTGTCACGAACCCCTTGGCGACCAGCGCGCCGTGCTGCTTGATTTGGGTGAAGAAGTGGGGAATCGTGCTCGGGTGCGGCACGACCACTGCCTCACCGAAGAGGGCGCCGCACTTGGTGCCGCCGATGTAGAAGGCGTCGCACAGCCGTCCCAGGTCCGTCAGCGTCACGTCGTTCTCTGGCGCGGCCAGGGCGTAGGCCAGGCGAGCGCCGTCCACGTAGAGCAGCATGCCGTGCGCGTGGCAGGCGGCAGAGAGGGCCTCCAGCTCCGCGCGGGTGTAGAGCGTGCCGCACTCCGTGGGTTGCGAGACATAGACCATGCCGGGCTGGATCATGTGGTCACGGTTGCCGTCCGTCTCCCACGCTTCGGCACAGGCCTCTACCTGCTGCGCATTGATCTTGCCCTCGCGCTGCGGCAGCTCTATGACCTTGTGGCCGCCGGCCTCGATGGCGCCCGCCTCGTGCACGCTCACGTGTCCGCTGGTGGCGGCGACCACAGCCTGCCAGGGATGCAGGGCACAGGCGATGGTGACCTCGTTGGCCTGCGTGCCGCCCACCAGGAACTGGATCTCCGCCTCGGGAGTGCCGCAGGCCGTGCGGATGAGCTCGCGCGCATGCTTGCTGTGCGGGTCCAGCCCGTAGCCAGCCGCGTGCTCCATGTTGGTGGTGGTCAAGCGGTCCAGAATCTGCGGGAGGCAACCCTCCTGGTAGTCGGATGCGAAGAAGAGCTTCTGTGTTACTTCCTGCATGACGGGGTCCTTTCTGCTGGGGCGGCGGTGGCCGTGACCTGCGCTTTGTTGCTGACAAGTGCATTGTATAAGCGTAAGAGACATAATAGAAGCGCCAGAATATCATCAGCGGCATAACGGAATGTGATAGCTTGAGAGCCAAATCGCGAAGGAGGCGGTGCGACCATGGACGCAATCAAATGCGAGGCCTTTCTTGTCGCTGCCGAGCAGGGCAGCCTGACGGCGGCGGGCAGGACCCTTGGCTACACGCAGCCGGGCATCACGCGGATGATTCGCTCGTTGGAGCAAGAGGTGGGCTTCACGCTGCTGGTGCGTACCGCGCGCGGCGTGGTCCCCACGGAGAACGGCCGCGACATGGAGCCGCTCTTTCGCGAGGTGGTGCGTGCGGAGCGCAGCGCGGAGGAGGCCTCCAGCCAAATCCGCGGCATCCTGCGGGGCGTGCTTTCCGTTGGCAGCTACTTCAGCGTGTCCGCTACGGTGCTGCCGGCGGTGCTTAGGCGCTTTGGCCACGCCTACCCCAAGGTTCGCGTGCGCCTGCGCGAGGGCTCCAACCAGGAGCTGGGTCGCTGGCTGGGGGAGAAGAGCGTGGACTGCTGCTTTGCACCGCGGCCGGACCCTGCGCTTGGCTGCGACTGGATTCCCTTGGTGGAAGACGAGCAGGTGGCGTGGCTGCCGGCGGACCACCCGCTTGCGGGCGCCGAGGCCTTCCCCGTGCACGCCTTCGACGGGGCGCCCTTCATCATCACCATGCCTGGCCAGGACACTGACATCGACCGGCTCATTCGCAAGTACGACCTCAAGCCGGACATTCGCTTCTCCACGCGCGACGCCTACTCCACCTACCGCATGGTGGAGGCCAGCCTGGGCGTCAGTATGAACCAGCGGCTTATCTGCAACCGCTGGGAGGGGAGTGTGGCACTGGTTCCGTTTGACCCGCCACAGCCGCTGGAACTGGGCATCGCCGTGCCGTCCATGGCGGAGGCGTCACCGGCCACGAAGGCGTTCATCGCGTGCGTGCGGGAGGAACTGGCGGGCGACTCGCCTTCCGCCGCGACCGAAAAGGGGGTAGGGGCATGACGTTGACGCAGCTCAGGTACGTTGTTGAGGTTGCCGCTGCGGGCTCCATCACAGCCGCGGCGGGACGTCTCTTCATTGCACAGCCGTCGCTCTCCAAGGCCATTGGCGAGCTGGAGTCGGAGATGGGCATCACCATCTTCGAGCGTACCAGCCGCGGCGTAACCCTTACGGAGGACGGCACGCGCTTCCTCTCGTACGCGCGCCAAGTGGTGGAGCAGGCGGACCTCCTGGAGGAGCAGTACAAGCACGGCAGGCCGCCTCGCCGAGTGTTCGCCGTGTCTGGCCAGCACTACGCCTTCGTGGTGAACGCCTTTGCCCAGCTGGTGCGTGAGCACGACGCCAGCCGCTACGAGTTCAGCCTGCGCGAAGGAACCACCTTCGGCACCATAGAGGACGTGCGCCTGCAACGCTCTGAGCTGGGCGTTCTTTACCGAAACGACTTCAACCGAGAGGTGCTCACCAGCGCCGTGCGCGACGCGGAGCTGCGGTTTGAGCCCCTGTTCCAGGCCCGCGAGCACGTGTTCGTGAGCCGCAGCAACCCGCTGGCGGCGCGTGCGTCCGTCACGCTGGCGGACCTGGCGCCCTACCCGCGCCTCTCGTACGACCAGGGCGCGCGCAACTCCTTCTACTTTGCGGAGGAGCCCCACATCACGGAGCCCGTGGACAAGGCCATCGTTGTTACGGACCGCGCGACCCTCTTCAACCTGCTCATTGGCTTGGACGGGTACACCATCTCCTCCGGCATCCTCTCCACGGACCTCAACGGAGACCAGATTGTTGCGGTGCCGCTGGAGGGCGGCGGCACCATGGAGCTGGGCTACATCCACCAGCCGCGCAGGCCCCTCTCGCCGGCGGCGGAGCGCTACCTGCAGATCCTGCGCGAGTACGTGAGCCAATACATGGCAGAGGCATAGCGTCAGGCTATGGCAGACAATAGAGCATCGATAGTTCCTTTGAAAACGGCGCGGGTGCATCATCTTCTCCGTCAAACGAGAGCGTCACGAACGGGGAGAAGGAACCACCATGGCAGACACCACGACTACAATCGCCCAGCCGCCTTACACCTACGACATCGTCGGCAGCTTCCTGCGGCCGGCAAGCCTGAAGGAGGCGCGTGCAGACTTTGCCGCCGGCAAGCTCAGCCGCACCGCGCTGGCCATGCAGGAGGACCTGGCCATCGCGGACTTGGTTGCCAAGGAGAAGGCGGCCGGCCTGCGCGCCGTGACGGACGGCGAGTTCCGCCGCGCCATGTGGCACCTGGACTTCCTGGAGGCGCTGGAGGGCGTGGAGCGCGTGGACACCAAGAACTGGTCCGTGGAGTTCAAGGGTCCCAAGCCCAAGGGTGCCCAGCTGCGCTTTACCGGCAAGGTTGACTTCCCGGCGGACCACCCTTTCCTGGACGCCTTCGCGCGCCTGCAGCACATCGCGGCCGGCTACTCCACCAAGCTGACCATCCCTGCTCCCTCCATGCTGCACCTCATTCCCTGCGTGCGCGGCAAGGCCACCTACCAGCCCATCGAGCGCTACCAGGACGAGGACGCGCTTTCCCGCGACATTGCCCTTGCTTACCAGCACGCCATTCGCGCCTTCTACGACCTTGGCTGTCGCTACCTGCAGTTCGACGACACCAGCTGGGGCGAGCTCTGCGACGCCGGCAAGCGGGCCGCCTACCAGGAGCAGGGCATAGACCTGGAGGCCCTGCAGCAGCGCTACGTGGACACCATCAACCTGGCGCTGGAGGCCAAGCCGGCCGACATGACCATCACCACGCACGTGTGCCGCGGCAACTTCCGCAGCACCTGGTTCAGCTCCGGCGGTTACGAGCCCGTGGCACCCTACCTGTTCCAGGCCAACTACGACGGCTTTTTCCTGGAGTACGACTCGGACCGCTCGGGTGACTTCGCGCCGCTGGCACAGGCTCAGAAGTACGGGCGCACGGTGGTGCTTGGCCTCGTGACCAGCAAGTTCCCGGAGCTGGAGCGCGAGGAGGACGTGATCGCGCGCATCCGCGAGGCCGCCCAGTACGTGCCACTGGAGCGTCTGCGCCTCTCCACCCAGTGCGGCTTCAGCTCCACCGAGGAGGGCAACAACCTGACCGAGGAGGAGCAGTGGGCAAAGATTGCCCTGGTGCGCCGTGTGGCCCAGCAGGTGTGGGGAGAGTAGTGCGGGAAGCAGAGTGTCTCATCGTACGCCCCCCGGTGCCATTCCGGTGGCGCCGAGGGGCGTTTTCGTCCTATGATGGCGCCATGGTTTCGTGGCGACTGAGTGGGAGGTAGGCATGGGTGTTTACGTAAACCCGGGCAATGAGGGGTTCTCGCTCATCCGTGCCGGCGAGTACGTTGACAAGACCGGTCTTATAGCCTTGGTGAACACCTCTCTTGGCACCACGCGGCGCTTTGTGTGCGTGAGTAGGCCTCGCCGTTTCGGCAAGTCGTTCGCTGCGGAGTCTTTGGTTGCCTACTATTGCTGTGGCTGTGACTCGCATGGGCTCTTCGAGGGCCTTGCGGTTGCGTCGTCGCCAGACTACGAGCGGCATCTGAATGCTTACAACGTGATCCACCTCGACATGACTGCCTTCGTGGGCGCGTCCGGTGCAGACATCGTGCCGGCTGTGGAGAGTGCGCTCGTCCGCGAGCTTCGCGAACAATGGCCGTTGCTACCTGAGGATGCCTCACTAACCGAGTCGATTCTTGGATCCGTCCGGGCCTCCGGCCTCAAGTTCGTCTTTGTCATCGATGAGTGGGACGCCGTCTTCCGTGAGGACAAGGCGAACGCGTCCGCACAGGAATCCTACGTTCGCCTCTTGCGGCTGCTCTTCAAGAATGCCAACTTCACCCCGCATGCCGTGGCTGCGGCGTACCTCACGGGCATCCTACCCATCAAACGCTACGGCACCCAGTCTGCGCTGACTGACTTCCGCGAGTTCACCATGGTGCGGCCGGGGGCGTATGCGCCCTACGTAGGCTTCACCGCCAATGAGGTGGCGACCCTTGCCAGCCGGCACGGTCTGGACTTGGAAGAACTGCGGCGCTGGTACGACGGGTATGACCTGCCGGGCGCTGGTGAAGTCTACGCACCGTACTCCGTCATGCAGGCTTGCGAGAATGGCGTGGTCGACTCCTATTGGACGAGTTCGGAGACCTATGAGTCTCTTCGCACCTACATCGAGATGAACTTCCAAGACTTGCAGGATGACATCGTGCGCATGATAGGCGGCGAATCGCTCCCCGTCGATCCAGGAACCTTCCAGAACGACCTGACCAGCATCCGCAGCCGCGACGACGTGCTCACGCTCCTGGTGCACTTAGGCTATTTGGTGTACGAGGAGGGCTCTCGCACGGTGCGGATTCCCAACGAGGAGGTGCGCCGGGAATTCGTTCGCAGCGTTGCGGCGAGCGCACATCCGCGGCTTGTCGAGGCAGTGCGGGAGTCTGACGCGCTTCTGCAGAGCCTGATAGCTGGCGACGAGGCCGCCGTCGCGGCGGGCATCCAGCGCGTTCATGACCGCGAAACCACCCCTCTGTTCTACAACGACGAGCAGTCCTTGCGCTCTGTGGTAAAGATGGCTCTCCTTTCGGCCATAGACGAGTACGCCCGTGTGGAGGAACTGCCGAGTGGTCACGGTGTGGCGGAAGTTGCCTATGTTCCCCGTAGCGGTTCTCGCCTTCCCGCCCTTCTGGTGGAGCTCAAGTGGAACAAGCCTGCCCAGACCGCATTGGCCCAAGCGCATCAACGGGATTACCCGCAGGTTCTGCGGGACTTGGGTACCCCGCTCGTGTTGGCAGGCATTACGTATGACGCTCGGACCAAGCGGCATGACTGCACTATCGAGCGGCTTGATGCGCAGGACAATCCGCTGGAGTGAGGATGATTCTGCCAGCTTGCACACTTACCTCCCGGTAACCAGCTGACTTCAAAGTGCCTTCTTTCGCTGCGCGGAGTATCCCCGCATACTGTTTTGCAGTGATACTAAGGCGAGAGGATAGGTGGCGGCTGTGTTTGGATGGGGCAGCAAGGGTGCGGCAGCGAGGGCGCAGGTTCCCACGCGCGAGGAGTCCCTGGCGCGGCTGCGCAAGGCGCTGGACGAGTGCGATGCCGTGGTCATTGGGGCCGGTGCTGGCCTCTCCACGGCGGCAGGTTTGGCCTACGATGGCGAGCGGTTCCAGCGCTACTTCGGTGACTTCGGGGACAAGTACCACTTTGCGGACATGTACTCCGGCGGCTTCTACCCCTATGCCACGCTGGAGGAGTTCTGGACCTTCTGGAGCAGGTACATCTACATCAATCGTTACGTGGCTTTGCCGGACGATGGGCCCTACCAGCAGCTTCTTGACCTCGTGCGCGAGAAGAACTACTTCGTGCTGACCACCAACGTGGACCACTGCTTCCAGCGCGCGGGCTTCAGCAAGGACCGCCTGTTCTATACCCAGGGTGACTACGGCCTGTGGCAGTGCTCCGAGCCTTGCCACCAGAAGACGTATGACAACCGCGCGGTGGTTGAGGAGATGCTCAAGTGCCAGGGCTTTTCCATTGCGGATGACGGCGAGCTGACCCTGCCCGAGGGCGTGACCCCGGCCATGGCGGTGCCGGAGGAGTGCGTTCCCCACTGCCCTGTGTGCGGCAAACCCATGAGCATGAACCTGCGTAGCGACGACACCTTCGTGGAGGACGAGGGCTGGCACCGGCACGCCAAGCTGTATGCCAACTTCATGCAGGAATACTCGCGGTCGCGCGTGCTCTTCCTGGAGCTGGGCGTGGGCTACAACACGCCGGGCATCATCAAGTACCCCTTCTGGCAGTACACCGCTCGCAACCCGCGTGCCACGTACGCCTGCCTCAACCTGGGCCAGGCCGCGGCGCCGAAGGAGATCCTGCCCCAGTCGGCCCTGCTGGACGGGGACATTGCGAGTACGCTTGCGGAGTTGCGGTAGAGTACCGCTCTGGGGAGCGGCTCTCGGGAGCGATTCCTAGGGAGGCTACCCCACAACCGACTCGGTTCGGTTGTGGGGTAAAGCGTGATAGGTGCATCTACCTGCGAATTTATCAAGAAAAAGAGCTACCCCACAACCGAAAGCGACCGGTTGTGGGGTAGCTCGTGTGGGCTAGTTGGGCCAGGTGCTACTCGTCGTCGCGG
>OMVJ01000045.1 GCA_900314495.1 uncultured Olsenella sp. | reverse complement strand
AGACGGCCAGGCCCCAACTCGCGTCGCCGGTCTTGGCCAGCTTCTGGCCGAAGACGGTTGGCTGCCTGACCTCGCCCTTGGAGGGCGTCGGCTTGGCCGACTCCAGCTCGCCCTTGTAGCTCGGGTCGTACTCGATGCTGTCGGGCTTGAGGCCGGAGGCGTCCCTCACGACCAGCTTCGCCACGTGGATGCCGTCGCCGTCCGCGTCGTTCTCCACCTGCACGGTCACGTGGTAGGTCTTGTTGTCCAGCGTGAGGCCGTCCGCGGGCTGGGTGGTGCACCTGAGGTCGTACTCGTAGTCGCCCACATTGTCGAAGCTGATGCCGTCCGTGCCGCCCTGGCGCGTGACGAGCGCGATGCTCTCGGTCGTGTTGCCCACGATGGTGAAGTCGTACCTGCCATCCGTGGCGCCGGCGGGGAGCGGCGCGCTGTCGACCGCGGCCAGCTCGTAGCCGAAGGTGCCGTCCCTCCACTCGTCGGGGACCGCGCCCTCGGTCGTGTAGACCTGCGTGATGTCGAGGCTCGTCACCTCGGCGGCCAGCGCCCTCATGGGCGCCAGCAGTGCTGCGAGCATCACGAAAGTGGCGCACGCGAGCGTCAGCAGCACGCGGCCCCTGGCTCCGCCCGTTCCCTGATTCATTTGCAGTTCCATTTCGCTCACTACTTTCCTAACGCTCGCTTACTTCTTGCTGTCCGTGCCGTTCTTCCTGCCCTTGCCAGGTGCCCCGACCACCCACGCCACGAGGAGCAGGGCGAGGATGCCGATGCCGACCTTGCCCCAGAGCGGGAAGCCCTCCCCCGCGCTGCCTGTGAGGGTGCGGGAGACCCTCTCCTCCTGGAACGGGTTCTCGTAGGTCTCGTCCGTGATCCTCGCGAAGACCACGTGCCGCTCGTTCGTGCCCGCCGCGCAGGTGGAGAGCACCAGCACGTGGTCCGAGGGGTCGAGCTCCCCGTCCCACACGGCCGCGTGGTCACGCACGTAGGCGATGAACTCCTCCGTCGAGGGCGCGGTGCCCACCGTGGTGGAGTACACCGTCCTGTCGTAGGCGTCCGCCGCCATGTAGGCGACCACCTCCACGCCGTGGTGCGCGCCGCCGTAGTAGAGGTCCCCGTGCCTGTGCTGGTCGAGGTACGTGGACTGCCCGTACTTGTCCAGGTCGCCGAACATGAGGGAGTCCTCCATGTGGTGGCCGTAGATCACGGTCGTCGCGCCGCTGAAGTCCCTGGCGCAGCGGTAGTCCACGAACAGGGACCCAGAGAGGGCGAACCCGCCCGTCGGGTCCGTGTTCATGTACTCGTCGTTGTCGGCCCCCTGCACCACCGGGTAGTCGACGCCCGTGCCGTAGAGCGTGAGCCAGGCGCAGACGTCCGGGTTCCTCGCCTGCAGATCGTCGAACCCGGGTCCCTCGGCCTCGGGCTTGTAGGACTCCAGGGCCTCCGCCGACGCCGCGTCGACGACGCGGCCGTTGTCCACGAGCACGTAGGCCGAGTAGCCCACGATGAGGACCACGAGTGACAGGACCAGCCCGTCGACCAGCCAGTTGGCCAGCCTCAGCGCGCCCTTCGCCAGCCGGCGGGACAGGTCATGCCACATCGTCCAGGGTCTCCTACTTCTCGAGCTTGCGCTTGGCGGCGCCGTAGGCGACCGCGCCCGCGGCGGCCACGGCGATCGTGATCACGAACGGGGCGTTGTTCACGATGAGTCCGGTTACGGGCGTGTCCTCCTTAGAGTTCTTCATCTCGCCGGAGTTGGCGGTGCCCTCGGTAATGGCAACGTTGTCCGCGGTCACGTCAGCGCCCTTCTCGCCGGTGGCGGTGGCGCTAGAAGAGCCGTTCACGTAGTACGTGCCCTCGAAACCGGCCTTCTGGGTCTCCTTGACCTTGTAGGTCGCACCGACGGGAACGTTCTTGAAGCTCACGCTCTCGCCGTTGGCAGCGTCGAACTCGAAGACGCCATCACTGGTCTTCGAGACATTTGCGCCGGTTGCCGCGATGTCAGCAAGCTTCCAGTCGTTCTTGTACGTCGGCTCAGAGAAGGTCACCACGAAGTGGAACTTGTTCTTGGCGGTCTTATCGGCCTGGTCACCCTCGACGGTCTTCGTGATGGTGAGGTCGGTGCCGTCCTTGGTGTTGGAGGGCGTCTCGACGTAGGTATTGGTGAAGTCGAGCGAGCCGACCTTCTTGCCGATGTTTGCCTCGCCGGTCGTGTTCGTATCGCCCTTCACGACCTTCCAGGTGGGCTCGGCGAGCGTGCCGTCGCTCTTGTTGTTCACCGTGGCGATGACCGTATAGACCTGCTTGTCATAGGCCATCGACTCGTTGGAGCCCTGAGCGATTCTGTAGGTGTCGTCCTTCTCGGTGACCTTCCACGCATAGATGCCAGCGTGCGGGAAGCTCTCGCCCTGCTTGAGCGCGATGGCGCTGGTGCCCTTGTTATCGGTGGTACCCGTCTTGGAGCCATCGCCGTTAATCTTGATGTCGCTAATTACGATGTCAGGCACGTCGTTAACGAGAGCGGTGTCGTCGCCATTCGTGTCGACCGTCGCACCCTCGGCGTTCGTAGTGTTGTCGGAGGTGTTGAGCTGGACCTTCTGGATATTGAACCCGAAAGTCGCGGTGACGGTGGAGCCAGTGTTCAGCTGCAGCGTCTTGTTGACCGCAGGACCGTCCTCGGCGAAAGCCGCGACGGGGCTCAGCGCCATGACGAGGGACAGACCTGCGACGATCGCGCCAGCGCTCTTCTTGCCAAACTTCATGATGTGCTTCCTTTCAAACGTAATGCTTGCTTGCGTCCTTGCTTGCTATGTCCACGGCCCTCAGAAGTTGCGCCTCCTGATGACCGTCATTGCCTCGCCCTCCGTGCCGGACGCCACGTCGACCGGCCCGTAGATCCTGCTGTCCTTCGACGACGGGCGGTTGTCGCCCATCACGAAGACCTGCCCCTCGCCGACCGTCACCGGGTAGGTGACGCCGTCCGCGAACGGCTCGGTCTCGGCGTAGATGCCCTGCTCGCTCTGCAGGTAGCCGTTGATGACCAGGCCGTCCGCCGAGAAGTCCACCTCGTCGCCCGCCACGGCGACGACGCGCCGGACCTCCCGGGCGCCCCCGTCGTCCACGACCACCAGGTCACCCGCCGCGTAGTCCCTCTGCAGGCGGTAGTACACGACGAGGTCCCCCTCGCGCACCGCCGGGCGCATGCTCTCGTCCGGCACCTGCGTCACGCCGAACAGGAACAGGAACACCATGGCGATGAAGCCCAGGACCATTGCCACCTTGAGCAGCAGCAGGATGAGCTGAGCCGCCATCGGCTGGTCGGGGTCCTCGTCCGCGGGGTCGGGGCTTTGCCCCGCGGGTGGCTCCTGGGGCTCGGGATCACCCGGCTCCAGGAGGACCGCCGTCGAGAAGTGCCTCCCGGCGGACTGGCCGCCCCCGCCTTGAGCCGTCACGCTCACCTCCGTCCATGGCGGGGCTCAGACCTGCGACCGAGGTGCCAGTTGCGCTTGCCGACGTGGTCGCCCGCCGTCGCCTCGGTCGCGCGGCTCTGCACGAGCGCGAACCCGCCCGCGATTGCGACACCGACCGCGGCGAGGATGCCGAGGAGGGTCGTGGTGCCGTGGCTGCCGGACGCGATGCCGGTGATGGGGATAAGTCCCTTGTAGTTGGTAGCAATGACCTTCGTCTGGTAGACGCCGTTGGTCGCGGTCTGCGGGGTCAGCGTGATGGTCGTCGCCGTTTCGCTTGTGTTGATGCTGCCGTTCTTGTTGTCGGCCAGCGCATACGAAGTGGAGTAGTCCGCTGCGTCGTTCTCGGAGATGGTCACCTTGTCGCCGTACCTGAGGTGCAAGGCGTTAGTGCCGTCCTTCCCCTTCAGGGTTGCCACCGTAGTGGACCCCTTGTCCTTGATTCCGCTGGTCGTGACCTCGTAATCCTTTATCGAACCGTCCACGCCAGTAACCGTGAAGGTAAAGGGCTTCGTGGTGTCTGCACCGGCACCAGTCACCTTCTTCTCTATGACGAGCTCGACTTCCCGGCGAGTGTTGCTGACGGTGACCTGGACGGTGCCGTTGTTAACGGTGAGGGTGTCATTGTCCAGCGTAGCCGTAAGGTCGCCGTCATCGTCAAAAGCAACGTGCAGCGTGCGGGACGTAGCGTCCGCCGTGTAGCCCGTGGGCGCCTCAGTCTCGGTGAGGGCGTAGTCGCCAGGGAGCAGGTTGCTGATCAGGAACGTGCCCTTGGTATCTCCCTCGGTAGCCGAGGTCTCGAACTCGTACGTGTCGGTGCCGAGCTTGCCATCAGATTGGACGTACTTGAGGTCCGCGCCCTTGCCCTGGGTCAGCGTGAACTTGGCACCGCCGAGTTTGGTGTTCGGATCTTCGCTGTCCACCTTGGTGAGAAGGAAGCTGGCGGTTTTGAGCTCGTTCTTGATGGTGGCAGTAGCAACAGGGTTCGTGCCCAGCTGTTTGCCCTCATTGGCCTTGAAGGTAACACCGTCGGTAGTCGTCGCGGTCGCGTAGACGGTACCGCTCGTATTCTCGGCAGAATACACGGGATCCTTGTATGTCGCGCTCGCCGTGAAGGGCATCGTATCGGTAGCCGAAGTGACCTCGGTAACAGTCACGGTATTGCCGCCCATGAGGCTCACGATCTCCGCATGCTCGCCCGCCTTGAGCTCGATAACACCTTTCGTGGTCGACTTGGTCTCGTAGTTGGTCGCGCTATCGGAGGTATAGAGGCGGTACTCACCAGAGTAAGCCTTGTTGCCCACCTTGACGAGTGCGTAGTAGGTATCACCGTTGTCATTGCCCGCGACAGTCTTCTTGACAATCAAGTCGAATGCATTAGTCGCCTGAACAGTGTTGTTGAAGGTGATGTGCAGGGCATCCTTCACGGTCTGCAGCGCCGACGTATAGCCGTTGTTGTCCTGCTTGCCGTCAGTGTTCGTGGTTCCCGTGAGAGTGACGGAGTACTTGTCGCTGGTTGCGCCCACTTCCTGGACGTAGTACTTGCTGTTGCGCTTAATCGTCAGGTTGTTGCTGCTGCTCAGGCGCGCGAACTGACCGTCCTTGAGAGTGATGATGCCATCGGCACCGGTGGTACGGGTCTCCACCACGGTGTTGGGGTCAGAGCTGTTGTACACGGCGTAGCTACCGGTGTAGAGGGTGAACTTGCCATCCTCGCCCACGGTCGTGGCGTCGCCATCCGTGTTCACGTACGCCTTGAACTGGAAGTCGATGTCGGAGACGTTGTTGACGTTGGCGTAGTCGACCTTCTTGCCGAAGTCGAAGCTACCCTCGGGGATGGAGGGGAGGTTGAACTTGAGCTTGCAGTTGGAACCGCCGGCACCACGCTCCAGGTAGAAGAACGAGAGCGTGTGCGTACTGTAGTCCGAGAACTTGGTAGCCGTAGGGTTCTTCTCGGTGCCAGACACTAGCTCCCACAGGTTCTGGCTTATGCCGTTGGCATGGGAGCCAAGCACACCATTGCCAGTGTAAGTCACTTCTCCGGTGTTGAAGTTAATCTTTCCACCGTAGTTGTCGTGGATACCACCGAGGTCCAGCACGAGCTTGCCGTCGACGAAGACCCACACGTCGTCGTCGCCAGAGAACTCGAAGATCATGTCCTGATTATTGACCTTGCCGCCCTCGGGCATGATGAAGTCGGTAACCATCTTCATGCCAAAGTGGTAGTTGAACGATCCGCTGTCAGTGATGTTGTTGAAGGGCAGGAACTTGGGAACACTCGGGTCATCGTTACTAGAGCGCGGGTCATCCTCCACATTGAAGCTGTTGGAATTTTCCAGGTACTGAGCGAAGTGTTCGTTCGCGTCATATGTGTAGTATCCGTCCTCATCGTAGAAGAGGCCGGTGACGCCAGTATGCGAGGCAACGACACCAGAATCTCCACTACTAAACAGATACCCTAGAGATCCACGACCCTTGACGGCCAATACTGGATTGCCGTCTGAGCCAAGGGTTTTGCTCACGATACCTTGATAAACTCCTTTACCCGTACCGGTGTAATGGTTCCAGCCAGGGTTATCAGCTCCGTGACTGAAAGTAAGGTCGTGACCACTGTTGATTCTGCTGGCATCGTAGTCAAACAGGTCCACTGTGGGAGCACCCGCCTTGGGCGACATGACTCGCCTTATGACTCCGTTCGCCGCATAGGTGACCGCCTCTTCCTCCCCCGCGGGCTCGTCAGCAGTAGCTTCTGCGCCGGCACTTGCGTCGGCCTTTGCGTCCGCATCGTTGGCCTGGTCGATCGAGTCAGTGGTCGCAGCGCTCGCGTTAGCAGTCGAGTCGGCGTCCGCCGTCGCGCCAGCGTCAATCGTCTTCTCATCGGTCGCCTCGTCTGCCGCGGCGTTGCCAGCATCAGCCGTAGTCTCCACCGTGGGCTTAGCTTCCGCTGCAGAGCCTGTCTGCACCGTAGCCTCTGCCGCCGCCGCGGAACCAGCCTCCGGTTCCGTCGCCCCGGCAACGCCCACGCCGCTCAGCGCCGCCACCATGGCGAACGCCACAACGAGAACTGGGAGCAGCCCAAGCAGCCTCTTTGCCGGGCTTAGCTGACGAAGCTCTCTCCTGATTTTGCTCATATACCGCTCCCTTGACTCTCCGCCCGCCGCATCCGAGGCCGCCGGCGCTCCTGCCGCGTTTATGGTGCATTTCGGACGCCCGTGGCCGCGCTCGTGCCGCGCGCGGACCCTGCCACGCGAGACGCTCCTGCGATCCTCCAACGTTCGCGACGCCAGCGTCCCGTCGCCCGCGGCTCCCTTGGGGAGGACAGGGTATGGTCTGCCAACGTACACCCTCCTATTAAGCAGAACTGACCCCGCGTTAAGTTCTCAACGGGACGAATGACATGGAAATGGGGACGGACTTCAGCCTGCTTGCAGCATGGTGTGATGCTCGTGCAAGCTTTGTGCCAGCCCCGTGTCAGCCAGCCGCACTCCCCGCGCGCCGCCCGCCCCGCGCTCCAGACTGCGAACCACTCCCCCGTGCCAGCCGCGTGTAAGATTCATGCCAGCACCCAGGCGCCCTCCGCGCCCCGCCTCCCGTTGATTGGCCAACACATGTACGACCCCGCGCGCGACTACAAGCTCCTCGTCGTCAACCTGGACAACACCCTCTTGCGGTCCAACAAGACCCTCTCGCCCGCCGCGGTCCGGTTCATTGCGGCCGCAAGCGCCAAGGGCAAGCAGGTGGTGGTCTGCAGCGGCCGCGCCGCGTCCGAGGCCCTTCCCTACTGGGGCACGCAGCCGGACGGCTCGCCCGGGCTTGCAGCTGCCGGCGTGCGGCATGCCATACTCTCCGACGGGTGCGAGACGTGGACCATGGGCGCCACGCCGGAGCAGAGCCGTGCAACCTGTCGCACGCTGCTGGCACCCCGCATGGTGCGCTGCGTAATGGACGTCCTGCGCAACCGAGACCTGCTGGTGCAGGCCGTCATGGACGACGGCTACTTTCATGCAAGCGAGCGCATGGACACCATGGTGCGCCTGCGCGACCAGCCCGTCTCGCGGGCGGCGCGATCAACCCGCAGCCTCGCGTTCCGCCGAATAAGACGGGGTCACGAAAGACTTCGGATATCCGAGGCCCCTCGTTTGCAAAACCGCAGGTATTTAGAACTGGGGTGGCCTGGATATCCGGAATTTTCTGAGGGGCCCGAGTATCGCAGCGGTTCAGGCGAAGCGTTGGACGAAGTCTGGAGCGCTGTATTGGGCGAGCCTTGCGCGCGCAAACAAATAAACAGGTCAACCAAACACCTTGGCTGACCTGCGGAAACGTCTGGTGGGCGATGACAGACTCGAACTGCCGACCTTGTGCTTGTAAGGCACCTGCGCTAGCCACTGCGCCAATCGCCCAAAATTCAACGGCTGAAAGTCTACCACACGTCGGCGCGACGCGGAACACAGGACGGCAGAAGCTTGCCCGCGCGGCCCGGCGGACCCCAGCCCCGGCGGACCCGCCCGCCGCGAGCCCGGCAGCCCAACACCCGCACCACCGTACTACTCGTACAGCAGTCGAAGATGCTCCAGCATATCCTCCGCCCGCATCGTCCGCACGTGCGGATTGGAAAGCAGCCCCTGGTCAGAGGTAACAATGTAGTCCGCGTCAGCACGTTCAGCAGCGGCAACAACGAAGTTGTCCTCCAAGTCGTTGTGAACGTTGCGCAACTTGCGAGCAAACCACACGTCAGACAAGTCAGCGCCTATGGGGGTAGCAAGCTCGGTCATCTTCTCCGTAACATCCCACGCTGTGTCAATGCAGGCGCGTGCCACCCCCTCGCTCACCGCAACTCCCTGGTCACGCAGGTATCTCTTGCAGGTCAGCGTCACCAAATAGAACACGTCCTTCATCGACGTAATGCCGTAGGCGAGTTCAACGCCATGAGCGCGCGCTTTATATATAAGCATCGAGGCCGCCTGGTGGCCAGGCCGGAACGCCAGCGCGTCGTCAACCCACACGTTCGTATCCAGAACCAGAACCGGCACCTTCTTACTCATCGCCGCATTCCCCTCCGAAGTACCTCTCGAACATATACTCCTCAAGCAACTCGTCATCGCTAGGGCCATCCCACGGCTTTGTGACGTCAACCCCCAAAGACTTCATGCGCGACTCTATGCGGCGTTGAACAGCCATCGCGCGGGCAAACGCAGGATCGCGGCCCTCAAGCGACACAGCATCGGCACCCTCGTCCCGCGACTCCGCACCCGCCGGCGCGCCCTTCACAATCTCCCGCACCCTCGCCGGATTCCGGCGCTCCAGCACCACCCGTTCCCAAAGAGAACGGACGGCCTCCGTCGGAGAGATTCCCGCGGAAGCCAGCGCTTCGTCCCCTTCGCGCTTCAGGGTTGAGTCGATTCTGACGTTCATCTGGGTCGCAGCCGCCGATGCGCGCATTCCACGCCTCCAAAAGTTGTTGTTGATTGTATAGCTACTATACAGTATACTACTCATACAGTCAACAGCCGAGAGACAAACGCCTCGACGGCACGACTCCACGCCATGGCGACTCCTGGTCGCGCTAGCCGCAACCCACGCATGCCACCGCTCCACACCCACCCACGCTCACCTCCCCTGCCGACCGCGATATACTTGCACGCATGGATACCACTACGCTCGCATCTCTCTGCGACCTCCTCGCGCGCGCGGGGCTGCTCGCAGGCACCGCAAACCTCGACGCCGGCACACGCGAGGTGCCTGTCACGGGCGCCGATTCTGACTCGCGCTTCGTCCGACCTCAGCACGTCTTTGTCTGCAAAGGAGCAGCCTTCAAGCCCGCTTACCTTTCATCTGCCTTGCAGAAGGGTGCAGTTGCATACCTGTGCGAGGAGTCCCGCGCCGCGGAGCTTGCAGCAATCTCCCCACAGACGCCAGCGATACTGACGACCGACGTACGCCGAGCCATGGCGCTCGTGGCCGTGGAGGCCTGGGGCCACCCGGACCGCTCGCTGGACGTTGTGGGAATAACTGGCACCAAGGGCAAGTCAACCACCAGCTATATTCTGCGTGCGATTCTGGACGCCGCGCAAGCCGACGCACCCGCGCAAGCCGACGCGCCCGCGCCCGCCCCCGCGCCCGCCCCAGCCGCGGCCATCATCGGCTCCATCGAGACCTTCGACGGCATCGAGCGGGCGGAGAGCATCAACACCACGCCCGAGGCCTGCGACCTGTGGCGCCACGTCGCCAACGCGCGCGACAGCCACCTGCACCACCTGGTCATGGAGGTCTCCAGCCAGGCCCTCAAGTACGACCGCGTGGTCGGCCTGCACCTGGACGTGGCAGCGTTCCTGAACATTGGCCGCGACCACATCTCCCCCCTGGAGCACCCCACCTGGGAGGATTACTTTGCCTCCAAGCTGCGGATTTTTGGCCAGGCGCGCCAGGCCGTTGTCAACTTGCAGACAGACCACCTGGAGGAGGTCCTCTCCGCGGCAGCCACATGCCAGAAAACCGTGACCTTCAGCGCAGCTGGCCGCGAGCGCGGCGGGCGCACTGCCGACGTCTGGGCGGAGGACATCCGCGCAGGCCTCGGCCGCAGCGAGTTCACCGTGCACACCCCCAGCTGGACCGGCCGCGTGGAGCTTTCCATGCCCGGCACCTTCAACGTGGACAACGCGCTGGCGGCCATCGCCATCTGCGAGCTGCTAGGAATCGGCAAGGATGCCGTCAGCCGCGGGCTTGCGCGCGTCAGCGTGCCCGGCCGCATGGAGCTCCTGACCAGCGCTGACCGCAAGCTGGCTGGAATCGTGGACTTCGCTCACAACACCATGAGCTTTGGCAAGTTTGGCCCCAGCGTGCGCGAGGAATTCCCCGGCTACCAGGTGATTTCCGTCTTCGGCGCCACGGGCGACAAGGCCGTGGAGCGCCGCAACGAGCTGCCGGCCGCAGCCGCCAAGTGGTCTGACCTGCTGATCTTTACCAAGGACGACCCAGGCTTCGAGCGCGTGGAGGACATCTGCGCCCAAATGGTTGCCGCCACGCCCGCCGGCACCCCCAGCGAGGTCGTGCCCGACCGGCAGGCCGCAGTGGACCGCGCGGTGGAACTGGCGCTAGCCAGCTGCAAGCCAACGGTCATCTGCCTGCTAGCCCGCGGCACGGAGGGCTTCGAGCACGAGAACGGCGGGCTCACGCCCTCGCCGCTGGATATGGACATGCTTCGTTCCGCCTTCGCGCGATTTGGAGTACAGGTCGGGTAGCTGTGGGAGGTGTATCGTCCCAGTTAGTCTGCTCTAGCCAAATCATCATCCTCGTTCGATGCCTCATCGGCATGCTCGAGTACTTCATCGGCCAAGTACTTGCCATCCAAGAACTGTAGGCCACATTCGTTCCGCTCGATCAGCGGGGCGAGGTCGCTCGTATAGTACACGCGCAAGGCCTCTTCGGGAGTGGCACCTGTCTGGCTGGCGATGTCTCGCACAATCTGAGCCTCCAGATTGGTGCAACGCAGCTTCTCGACCGCCTGCATCGTCCGCTCGTCAATTCTCTCCATCTCAGAGCTCCCGCCAACCGACGAACCTGACCTTCGCGTCGATCGTGTCGGAAATGTTGGTGTAAGAGCGAATAGGCCCGATTGGTAAGCAGAACGGCCATCACCTAGAATCTGAGATCGCGACAAATCGGATTCGTG
>OMVJ01000020.1 GCA_900314495.1 uncultured Olsenella sp. | reverse complement strand
CCCGGGTCGCCCGGTGAAGGCGAGGAAGAAGGGCGTGAAGGGAGCGAAGAGCGTTGCTGCCTAGGCTAGCCCCTTGTCACACAAACTACCGAAGCCTCAGAAATCTCTCCGTACTTGGTGTGACCGGTCGCAATTGACTCGACAATGGAATTGAAGGCGGTGGGATTCGCCCGGTCCCCCGTGACGAGCGTGTGGATTTGCTCCTCCGAGAAGTATCCTCCGCTGGAGAAAAACTGTTCAACTATGTTGTCATCGAGTGACCTTGCATCGTCGAACTGCTCCAGATACTTGGGAACACCACTGGTGAGGCCATAGACGATGGCCTTGTCCTCAAGGCTGTAGCTGGGAACGAATTCGGCGGCGTCGCGATACCCCATTGGTCGCACTTGCAGCTCAAGCGTGCTCCTGCCATGCAGGGGAGCATTCTCACTGAGCACCTCATCTCGCATGAAACTCACGAGTGACCCGCATAGGATGAGGTAAAGCTGAGTCTCCTTCCAAGCGTGGTCGGCATACTCTTGGATGAGCGAATTCATGTAGCGACATTCCCTTGCGAGGTAGGGGTACTCATCTATACAGAAGATGACTCGCTCTCGCGCAGCCATCCGTGCAATGAAGTCGAACACCTTCTCGAAGCTATCAAAGTGCACCGTACCCTGAAGGTCTTCCGCAAGAGAACTCAGGACAGCATCGCCCAGCATTTCGAGCAGGTCTCGTTCGTCGCGCTGCGTTGCGACAAAGGAGACGTTCCTGCAGCCGGATGCATTCACGAACTGGTTGATGAGGGTAGTCTTGCCAATGCGCCGACGCCCGTATATGACCGCCATCTGGAAACCTGGACGGTTGAGCGCCGTATTGAGAGCCTTCATCTCGTTTGCCCTGCCGATAAACATACGCCTCGTCCTTCCTGCGGCTGACAAGATTGTTGTGTGGCAGCTCTACTTTAACTGAAATCAATTTCACCTAAACTGATTTCAGTGAAATGCATTTCAGCTTGATGTTGGCAGTGTGCGTTAGCTTGGCACATGGCGACTAAGCCTCGGCCGTCCCGTCGTGCTCCCGTTCCGCCATGTACTCCATGCCCCAAATCTGTATCTGGTCCAGCACGGGCTTGAACTTGATGCCTATGGGCGTGAGCGAGTACTCCACGCGCGGCGGCACTTCGGCGAAGACCTGGCGCGCCACCATGCCGTGCTCTTCCAGGTAGCGCAGCTGGTTGGAGAGGGTGGCCGCCGTCAGCTGCGGCATGCGGCGGCGCAGCTCGTTGAAGCGCATGGGGCCGTCTGCCAGGTGGTGAAGCACCAGGATGGACCACTTGCCCTGCAGCACCTGCTGGGCGGTGACGAAGGGACAGGGCACGACCTCCGCCCCGTTGGGGATGCCGGCGCGCGCCTCCAGCCCCTGAACGGCGCCCTTGTCGAAGGCCTTGCTGGTGGTGTGCGGGCTCGTTGCGCCTGTCTGTGCCATGTCTCTCTCCGTGGTTGCCATTGGTATGCCGAAAGGTACCTACTATTGCGAAAAATCCCTCTTGCGCACTGGGATTTACCTATGCAGAATCATAGTCGTACCAAGTACATGTTTTGTATCTTAGCGGCTGCGGGAGCGGCGGTGCCTCTCTACGCAGCATGAGCGCAGAATCGCCCGCCCGACGGCGGGTCAGGAGAGGAACGACCATGACGAACAGGATGCCGGCGGTGTTCATGGGGCACGGCAGCCCCACCCTAGCGCTGGACAACAACGAGTTCACCCGCGGCCTGGCTCAGGTGGGCAGGCAGATTGTGGCGCGCCACGGCAAGCCCAAGGCCGCGCTGGTGGTCTCTGCCCACTGGTTCACCAACGGCTGGCTGGTGCAGACGGACCCCAAGCCGGAGCAGGTCTACGACATGTACGGCTTCCCGCAGGAGCTGTACGACTTCAAGTATCCCGTGGATGGTAGCCCTGAGCTGGCGCAGCGCGTGCTGGATTTGACCGGCGCGGACTTTGGCACCAAGGCGGACTCCCCGACAACCTGGGGCATAGACCACGGTACCTGGACCACGCTCTGCCACGTCTTCCCCCAGGCGGACGTGCCGCTGGTGCAGCTCTCCGTGAACCGCCAGGCGGACGCGGCGCAGTCGTACCAGATGGGCAAGCGGCTTGCGGCCCTGCGCGACGAGGGCTACCTGCTGTTGGCAAGCGGCAACGTGGTGCACAACCTGTACCGCGTGACGTGGAACATGCCTGCCGACGGCTACGATTGGGCCAAGGACTTCAATGCCACCGTGCGCGACGCGGTGCTGGCGCGCGACGACGACCGCGTGGTCAACGCGGCCAAGCTGCCCAACTACAAGAAGGCGGCCCCCACGCCGGAGCACTTCCTCCCGCTGGTGTACATGCTGGGCGCGTCGCAGGGGGAGAGGCCGCAGGTCTTCAACGACTCGCTTGACCTGGGCAGCATTGCTATGACGGGCCTTGCGTTCGGCATGTAGGATTCTCGACTGTTAGGATTTCAGGACCAAGGGCCTCGCCGGCAGCTGGCCGGCGGGTCACACAACAGAAAGGACAGAGCAATGGCAGTTATCGATTCCCTGGCACAGAGGCGTTCGGTCTACGCGCTCAACAAGGAGCTCCCCGTCCCGCAGGAGCAGGTCGTGGCGGACATCAAGCGCATCACGGAGCTGGTGCCCGACGCATTCAACATGAGGAGCCAGCGCGTTGTGGTCGCGCTCGGCAGCAAGCAGGACGAGCTTTGGGATGCCATCTACGACGTCTTCGGCGGCAAGGTTGCGCGCGAGAAGATTGACGGCTTCAAGGCCGCGGCCGGCACCGTGCTCTACTTCACGGACGACGACGTGGTCAAGGGCCTGCAGGAGCAGTTCGCCGCCTACGCCGCCAACTTCCCCGTGTGGGCGGCCCAGTCCAACGGCATGCTGCAGATTAGCGTGTGGGCCGGCCTGCGCGACCTGGGGCTCGGCGCAAACGTGCAGCACTACAACCCCGTCATCGATGACGCCGTGCGCAAGCTCTTCGACGTGCCCGAAAGCTGGAGCCTCGTTGCCCAGATGCCCTTCGGCGGCATTGTTGCCCCCGCGGGAGAGAAGGCCGGCGAGAACATCGACGACCGTGTGAAGGTGTTCGCGTAAGGGCGCTTGAGACGCCTCTTTGATACCGCGAGCGCTTCTCAGAGCTTCTCGAACATGGCGCGGGCACCTCGGCCGGGGTGCCCGCGCCTCTCTTATGCGTCCCTAGACTTGTCTCAATGTGACGTCAACACCAGTTCGAGACAAAACGGGGCCCGCGACGGGCCAATTCTGTCTCGAACTGGTGTTGACCCCTACGCGTGAGGTGGTGGCGCGGCCGCCTACTCCTCGATCACATACGCGTTCACGATCTCGCCGTAGTAGACCTCGTGCAGGTAGCGGCTGCCGCTGGCGCGGATGTCGTCCACGTCTGCGGGGTAGAAGTTGGCGCGCACGTCCTCGGGCAGGGCGTCACCGACCATGAGGGCGTGGTACATGACGTCGCACTCCAGCGTGAGCGGCGCCTGGGCGATGCCCGGCACGTCCACCTCGTCGCCGTTGACGAGCGTGAGTCCCGCGGCCTCCACCTTGTTCAGGTCGCGCCCGCTCTGGGTGCCACAGACCTTGAAGATGTCGCGCGGTAGCCGCCCATCCAGCGGCACGTTGATGGTGAACTGCGGGTTCTTCTCCAGCATCTCGTGCGTGTAGCGGCTGGTGCGGACGAAGGCGATGAACGTGGGCAGCGACCACACGCGGCCCAGCATGCCCCAACCAATGACCATGCTGTTGACCTTGCCTTCGGCCTTGGTGGTAAGGAGCACACCCTTGGGAATGGCCTGCTCGATGGTGTTTGCGTACCCCATGGGATTGATTCGCTTGCGGTTCATGCGTGCCTCCTTGGCCGGGGTTTGGTTTGGCATGATTGTACGATGCTTCGTGGTGCAGGGGTGGCGGTCGAGCTTGCGGCATTCGGGCCTTCAAATGCCGAGGCTGCCGACACGCTAGCTTTCGTCGATCAGCCGGCGCAGGTCGGCCTTCTGCTTGCGACGGTTGTACTTGGTGTCCCCGTGGACGCCGCCGCGGCACACCCAACCGTCTATGCGCGGCATGCGTGTCAGCGTCACGTCGACGCCGTCCATGTGGAAGACGGTGTTGCCCTCCCCGCGGAAGCGGCTGTCCTTCCGCACGCGCTTGCCGGCGCGCTTCTTGTTGCGTTTGCTCATGGGCGATTCTCCTTGGGCGGTGGTCATGGTGCCAATGCGGCACTGCGCGGCAGCATGTGGCCGGCTGAGAGAGGCCGACGCATGTGCGTTCCGCGCGCAAGTCTGCAATTCGTTGGAATGAATGGGAACATCGGGCGCCATAACCAGTGGACCAGCCCGCCTAGAAGATGAAGTGACAGCCATTCTACCCCAAGGCCATCCCTGTATCATGCCCTTGTCCGAAACTGGAGTACTCCAACTACCGACAAAACAGGCCGCATTTTGGGCCAATTACGTCCGAAGTTGGTGTACTCCAAGTTCGGCACCATCCAAACTCGGCAACCTCCGAGCGCGACAACCTCCGCGTCGGAAGTTGTGCCGTAAGGGAGGTGCCGTCGCGTACCATGGCAGGGGAGGAGGTCTCATGGCTGGTCAAGCGGACATCGAGAAAGGCACCGCGGTGGCATGCCCCGTGGTGGTGCATCCCGCGGGTGATGCCTTTGCGCCGCGCGCCGAGCAACTGGCCGCGCGCCTTGGCGTCGTGGTTTGCGCAGAGCCGGCGCCGGATGCCCTGCTGCTGCGCGTGGACGAGAAGGGCATCTCGCTGGTCGGCTCTGGCATGGAGCTGCGCGGGGACCTGACTCGCATGCTTCCCCGCATACGACAGGGCGCACTGCAGCGGGAGCTGCTGGTAAGGGCGGCGCGCACCAAGGGCGCAACCGCGCCGTGGGCAATCGACGCGACTGCCGGCTTGGGGGAGGATTCGCTGCTGCTTGCCGCGGCGGGTTTTCGCGTCACGCTGTACGAGAGAGACCCTGTGATTGCGGCGCTCTTGGCGGATGCGTTGGAGCGGGCGGCCAATGAACCGCAGCTCAAAGGGGTCGTTTCTCGCATGACGCTGGTGGAGGGTGACTCCGTGGCGGCACTGTGGGGGCTGTCGGACGCGCTGGACGCCGGAGCCGCTGCGGCCCAGCCTGACGTTGTCCTGCTGGACCCCATGTTCCCGGAGCGGCACAAGAGCGCCTCGGTCAAGAAGAAGATGCAGCTGCTGCAGCGGCTGGAGAGCCCCTGCGGGGACGAGGATGAGCTCGTGCGCGCGGCGCTTGCGGCTCACCCGCGCAAGGTGGTCATCAAGCGGCCGGCCAAGGGACCGTACCTCGCAGGCGTCAAGCCAAGCTACTCCATTGCCGGCAAGGCCGTGCGCTATGACTGCCTGGTGCCGCCACCGCGCCTGGCGTAGGTGACTCCTGCCTGGCGTTTCCAACCCGTGCGTTCCAGCTCGTTCCGAACGCTGGCCTGTGGCCTCCGCCGGCCGCTGGCGTGCTGCATCATCTAACACGTCACACGTCACCAATCGCCAGTCAGGAGAAACAGCATGTCCAACATCCGCATGGTCGCCGTTGACATGGACGGCACGTTCTGCCGTCCCGACCTCACCTTTGACGTTCCGCGCTTCCAGGCCCTGCTCGCGAAGATGAAAGCCGCGGGTTGCCACTTTGTGGTCGCCAGCGGCAACCAGTACTTCCAGCTGCGCGACTTCTTCCCCGGCTACTGGCAGGAGCTTACCTTCGTGGCGGAGAACGGCGCCTACGTGCGCGAGGCGGACGAGGTGATCTTCTGCGGCCAGTTTGCGCCGGACGTGGTGGACGCCACGCTGGACTGGATTGAGGCGGACCCGCAGGTGAAGACCATCCTGAGCTGCGAGGATATGGCCTACATGCAGCGGGGTACGTCGGAGGAGTACTTCCGCATCATGCAGAAGTACTACCACCACCTTAGCTGGGCGGACGACCTGCGCACCGTGGGCGTTCCCGTGCTGAAGCTCGCCCTGAATGTGCCGTCGGACCAGACGTGGGAGTACGTCCGCCGCTTCCGTACGGAGCTGCCCGCGGGCGTGGAGCCCACGTCCAGTGGCCACGGCGAGATTGACCTCATCGTGCCCGGCTGCCACAAGGCCAGCGGCCTGCAGCGCCTGGCAGACCGCTGGGGCATCGCGCCGGAGGAGTGCGTCGCGTTCGGTGACGGCGGCAACGACATAGAAATGCTGCGCTGGGCGGGAATCGGCTATGCTATGGAGAACGCGTCCGACGAGGTCAAGGCCGCGGCTGACCGCGTTTGCTCGAGCAACGCGGATGACGGCGTGCTGGTGGCGCTGGAGGAGCTGTTCGCCTAGGGCTTCTTGGCCGCTGGCGGCACTGGTGCCAGGGGCTCGTTAGGAAACCGTCAGGCCATTGGAGGCTCCCATGTTCCGACCCATGCGCAGGTCCAAGCAGCAGCTCACGCGGGAGGAGTGCGACCAAGTGCTGAACGCCTGCATGCGCGGCGTCATGGCCTTCCTGGGTGACGACGACTACCCCTACGCCGTGCCGCTGGACTACGCATACGACGTGGCGGCGGGCAAGCTCTACTTCCACGGCGCCAGGGAGGGCCACAAGGTGGACGCCATGCGCGCGCACGACAAGGCCAGCTTCTGCGTCATGGACGAGGGCTGCCGCGTGGAGGGCAAGTTCGGCCTGAACATCCGGAGCGTCATCTGCTTCGGCCGCCTGCGTCAGGTGGAGCCAGGGGAGGCCACCATTGCCGCCGTGCGCAAGCTGGGCATGCGCTACCTGGGCAGCGTCTACCCCACAGAGGAGGACGTGGAGCGTGAGATTGCCTCCGCAGGCAAGCGCGTCTTCTGCTATGAGCTGGACATAGAGCACATGACGGGCAAGCTGGTCAACGAGTCATAGGCGTGCGCTGATTCGCAACGCACAATCTAACCACCTCGCAAGAACTCGCGTGTCAAGTACTATTAAAATAATCGCGTTTACCGAACAAAGCCCTACGCTGCCCGTTCTTGTGGGTTAGCGCAGGGCTATTCGCGGTACAACCACAAGACGGTAAAATCACGGAGTGGCATTGCCAATTGCTATTGTCTGAATGGCATTCGAAGGCAGGGGTGGCGGTGCCCGACGTATGGGGCTCAGTGCTGTGTATGGGGGAACGCGCATGCTCAAGATTGCGGTGTATGGCAAGGGGGGAATCGGCAAGTCCACCATCACAAGCAACCTCTCGGCCGCCTTTGCGGCGCTGGGCAAGCGCGTGATCCAAATTGGCTGCGACCCCAAGGCCGACTCCACCATAAACCTGCTGGGAGGCCAGCCCCTGCGCCCCGTCATGGACTACCTGCGCCAGGAGGACGAGGACCCGGAGTCCATAGAGCAGATCTCCAAGGTGGGCTTTGGCGGCGTCCTCTGCATAGAGACGGGCGGCCCCACGCCGGGCCTGGGCTGCGCCGGCCGCGGCATCATCGCCACGTTCGGCCTGCTGGAGGACCTGAAGCTGTTCGAGACCTACCGGCCCGACGTCGTCCTGTACGACGTGCTGGGTGACGTGGTGTGCGGCGGCTTCGCCGCGCCCATTCGCGAGGGCTACGCCAAGCGCGTGCTCATTGTGACCAGCGGGGAGAAGATGGCCCTCTACGCGGCCAACAACATTGCAACCGCGGTTCGCAACTTCGAGGACCGTGGCTACGCGGAGGTGGGCGGCATCATCCTGAACCGCCGCAACGTGCCTGGGGAGCTGGAGAAGGTCCGGGCCTTCGCCGATGCCTCCAACCTGCGCATTGTTGGTGACATCCCACGGTCAGACGACATCAACCGCTTTGAGGACGAGGGCAAGACCGTCATAGAGGGAGACGCCAGCCTGCCCATCTCGCACGTGTTCCTGGACCTGGCCCAGCGCCTGCTGGAAGAGGATGCGGCTCAGGCCGCGACGGGGGCGGATGCCTGATGCAGGCCATAGCGCACCCCGTTGCCGGACGGCGTGCCTTCGGCTATACCGTGGCGGAGCTTGCCGCGCGCGGGCCGCAGGACATTCCGCCGGAGCTCGTCTCCAACACGCACCTCATATACAGCTCACCCGCCGCGCTGGCCTTCAACTCGCCGGGAGCGGAGGGCTTCGGTGTAAAGCGCGCCGGCCTGGCAGTGCCGGGCTCGGTCATGCTGGTGGTCTCCCCGGGCTGCTGCGGGCGCAACACCAGCTCCATCTCGGAGCTGCCCGGGTATGAGAACCGCTTCTTCTACCTTGAGATGAGCGAGACGGACCTGATTACCGCCCGCCACCTGAAGCGCATTCCCAAGGCCGTGAAGGCCGTGTGCGACAGCCTGCCCACGCGGCCGTCCGTGGTGATGGTGTGCATAACCTGCGTGGACGCCCTGCTGGGGACTGACATGGAGCGCGTGTGCCGCGCGGCGGAGAAGCTTGCCGGGGTGCGAGTGCGGCCGTGCTACATGTACGCCCTCACGCGCGAGGGCCGCAAGCCGCCCATGGTGAACGTGCGCCAGTCTCTGTACTCGCTGCTGGAACCTGCCGAGCGCGACCGCAGGGCGTGCAACCTGCTGGGCTACTTCGCTCCGGTGGATGCGGGGTCGGAGCTGCGCGAGCTTCTGGGCCAGGCCGGCGTTCGCCACGTGCGGGAAATCTCAACCGCGGCCGACTACGAGGATTTCCAACGCATGGCCCAGGCCAACTTCAACCTGGTGCTGAACCCGGAGGCGGGGCCCGCGGCGCAGGACCTGCAGGAGCGCCTGGGCATGCCGTGGATCGAGCTGCACCGCTTCTACGAGGTGGACCGCATCCACAGGCAGTACGAGGCCCTGGCATCGGTGCTGGGAACGAGCTTTGAGCAGGAGGCCTTCCGCGAGGAGGCAGCCGCGGCCATGCGTGCGTTCCGGGCGGCGCACGCAGGCGAGGTATTTGCCGTTGGCGAGGGGTCCAATTCGAACCCGCTGGAGCTGGCGCTGGCGCTGGTGCGCTACGGCTTCCGGGTGGCGGAGGTCTTCTGCACCGTCTCGGCGGACCACTTCGTGTACCTGCGGAAGCTGGCAGAGCTTTCCCCGCAGACCATGGTGTACTCCAACCTGGAGCCCAGCATGATCGACTACAGCCCGGCGGGGACGGGCGTCACGCTGACCATTGGCCGCGACGCCGGCTACTACCACCCGGAGTGCCCCAACCTGGCTTGGAACAGCGACGTTCAGCCCTTTGGCTACCGCGCCGTCCGCGACCTCTTCCTTGCGCTGGGGGACGTGGCCGCGGGAGCCTCTGCCGGTGGTCGCGCGGGGGTGGAGGGCGCCGTCTCGCTGAGGAGCGAACGCGCCCGGGGGACGGAGTCCCTCTCGCACCTGTCCGGGCCCCGGCCGGTCCCCGCTCCGCATTCCTCCTGCGCCCTGCGCCCGGCGGAGGAGGTGCGCGGCCTGCGGCGTGTGCTCACCCCCTTCGCGCCGGACCAGTCCGGTGCCGTCTCCGTGCTGTATGGCATGGGCGGAATCTCCGTGGTCATAGACGCGGGCGGCTGCGTGGGCAACATCTGCGGCTTTGACGAGCCGCGCTGGTTTGCCAACCGCGACGCCGTCTTCAGCGCGGGCCTGCGCGACATGGACGCCATCATGGGCCGGGACGACCTCTTGGTGCGCAAGCTGTCCGACGCGGCGCGCAAGGTGGATGCCAGCTTTGCGGCGCTCATCGGCACGCCGGTGCCCTCCGTCATCGGCACGGACCTGCACGCCCTGCGCCGCTTGGCGGAGCGCGGCTGCGGGCTTCCGGTGATCAGCGTGGACACCGACGGCATGCGCCTGTACGACTCTGGCGCCGAGAAGGCCTACCTGGCGCTGGTGACCTCGTTCGCAGAGAAGGACACCACCCCTGAGCAGGGGCGCATTGGCGTGCTTGGCAGCACGCCCATGGACGTTTCGGACCCCTCCGCGGGTGGGTTGCTGGCTGCCAGGCTGGGGGAGCGGGGTTGGAGGCACGTCACGTGCTTCGGCATGGGCGCGACTCTGGAAGACGTTCGCACGGCGGGTGCGGCGGAGCGCAACCTGGTGGTGGCCCCCTCCGGCCTTGCCGCGGCCAAGTGGCTGCAGAAGCGCTTCGGTACGCCGTACGACATCGGCTTTCCGCTGGCGGAGAGGCTTGTGCCGCAGAACGAGTGGATGGGCCGGTGCGTGCTGGTGGTGCACCAGCAGGTTGCCGCAGACGCAATCCGGCGCGAGCTGCTGGGGCGCGGCGCAGCCCACGTTGTGGCGGCGAGCTTCTTCTGCCAGCCGGAGGAGGTCACGCGGCAGGAGGACGTGCGCCTGCGGTCCGAGGGGGACTTCGTGCGCGCCGTGTCGGACGTGGCACCAGACGTGATCCTTGCCGACGCGGTGCTGCGAAAGCTGGTGCCGGACTTCCGGGGCACTTGGTACGACGAGACGCACTTTGCGCTTTCCGGACACCTGGTGAGGTTCTAGATGGCGGTGCGTGAAGTGACAGGCGGAATCCCGCGCCACGAGCGTGGGGTGGTGACCAAGCGGCTGCGCTGCTACGGCATTGTGCAGGGCGTGGGCATGCGCCCCACCATCGCGCGGCACGCCGCCCGGGCGGGCGTTGCGGGCACCGTCTGCAACAAGGGCCCCTACGTGGAGATTTTCGCCCAAGGCACGCCCCGTCAGCTGGATGACTTCTGCCACCTGGTGCGCACGCAACCGCCCAGGCGGGCCGACGTCATAAAGGTCGAGGTTGCGGACGTGCCGGCTGCCGAGGCAGGCGCGTACGACGGCTTCGCCATCAAGGAGAGCGAGCACACCCGTGGCGCGATCTTCGTCTCGCCGGACATCGCCATCTGCGACGACTGCAAGCGGGAGCTCTTCGACCCAACGAACCGCAGGTACCTGCACCCCTTCATAAACTGCACTTGCTGCGGGCCGCGCCTGACCATCCTGCGTTCCCTGCCATACGACCGGGAGCGCACCAGCATGGGCAAGTTCCCCATGTGCCCGGAATGCTCGAACGAGTATCACGACCCGGCAAGCCGCCGCTACGATGCCCAGCCCGTGTGCTGCAACGACTGCGGGCCAAGCGTGTACCTGCTCGGCCGGCCGGAACGGGGCCGCGACGCCATAACGGCCGCGCGCAGGTGCATCGCGGGCGGCGGCATAGTTGCGGTGAAGGGCATTGGCGGCTTCCACCTGTGCTGCGACGCCACCAACGAGGCCGCTGTTGCCCTGCTGCGGGAGCGCAAGCGCCGGCCTCAGAAGCCCTTCGCCGTCATGATGGCCAACGAGGAGGTGGCACGGCGCGAGTGCCAGCTGGACCCAGCGCGCCAGGAGGTGCTGACGGGCCACCAGAAGCCCATCGTTCTAATGTCGCGCCGCACGGGCTCCTGCCTTGCCCCCTCCGTGGCGCCGGGCAACCCGCGCGTGGGCGTCATGCTGCCCTACGCGCCCATACAGCTGCTGCTCTTCCGCTACGACGACGGCGTGACCATGCCGGACTGCCTGGTCATGACCAGCGGCAACGTCTCCGGCGCTCCCATCTGCCGCGACGACGAGTCCGCGGCCAGCGAGCTTGCCGGCCTGGCGGACCTGGTACTCTCCAACGACAGGCCCATCCTCACGCGCGCGGACGACTCCGTCATGGACTTCTTCCAGGGCCAGCCGTACATGATTCGCCGCTCGCGTGGCTATGCGCCCCTGCCCGTGGTGGTCTCGGGCCTGGGGGAGGAGCTTCCCGTCCTGGCCGTGGGCGGCGAGCTCAAGAACTGCTTCTGCGTGGGCAAGGGCGAGCTCATGTACCCCTCCGCCTACGTGGGCGACCTGTCTGACCTGCGGAGCGTTCGCGCGTTGGAGGAGTCCGTGGAGCGCATGGAGTGCCTGCTGGAGGCCGCTCCCGCCGTTGTCGCGGCGGACCTGCACCCGCGTTACAACTCCCGCGCCGTGGCGGAGAAGATCGCCCGGGAGGCCGGCCTGCCCCTCGTGGAGGTGCAGCACCACTACGCGCACGTCGTCTCCTGCATGGCGGAGAACGACCACCCGGGGCGGGTGCTGGGCGTCTCGTTCGACGGAACGGGCTACGGAACGGACGGCACCGTCTGGGGTGGGGAGCTCATGGTCTGCGACTACCACGGCTTTCGGCGCGTGGGCCACGTGGTGCCGTTCACGCAGGTGGGCGGCGACCGCGCCTCGCGCGAGGGCTGGCGCGTGGCAACGGTGCTGGTGCACGGCTTGCAGGGGAGCCTTGGGGACACCCTGGACGTGGTGGCCGCGCTGGGCCTTACGGACGAGCGCACGGCGCGCGCCCAGGTAATGATGGCGGAGAGGAAGCTCAACGCCGTCACCTCCACCAGCGCGGGCAGGCTCTTCGACGCGGCCAGCGCCATCCTGGGCATACGCCGCGAGTCCACCTTCGAGGGCGAGGCCTCGTGCGCGCTGCAGTACGCGGCGGAGGCGCATGCGGAGGCCGGTGGGGCGGGGGCCGCCCTGCCACCGCGCGCCGTGGAGCCCCGGCGCGGTCCCGACGGCCAGCTGGAGCTGCCCACGGACGAGCTGTTCGGCTGGCTCGTGGACCGCAGGCTCGCGGGCGAGGACGCGGCTGCGCTTGCCTACGCCTTCCACGATGCCATGGCGCGCCAGGTTGCCGCGGCATGCGCGGTTGCCTGCGGCGAGTGCGGCCTGGACACGGTTGCGCTGAGCGGCGGCTGCTTCCAGAACACGTTGCTTTTGGGCCTGACCAAGCGATACTTGGAGGAGGGCGGTCTCGTGGTGCTGACGCACGGCCTGGTGCCTCCCAACGACGGGGGCATCGCCCTGGGCCAGGCCGTGGTGGCCGCGCAGCGGGTGCTGGACGGAAGGGTGCCGGGCGCCGGCAAGGGGGCTGGCGAGGCACCGGAAGGTGTTGGAAATCGCACGGACGGCTGAGCCGGCCAGCGCGAGACTGGTATGCGATTGAACTTCTCGGGAGGCGCGAGTCTCCCGGTGCGATTGGGGGAACCACATGTGCGTAGGATTGGCCGCTCGGGTCATTAGGGTGCAGGACGACGGCACGGCCGTTGTGGAGGCGACGGGTGCTCGGAGGCAGGTCTCCGCGGAGCTGCTGGACGACTTGGAGCCCGGCGACTTCGTCATGGTGCACGCGGGCTCTGCCATCGCCCGCATCACGGACGACGACGAGGACGAGACCGACGGCTTGGTGGAGGAGTTCCTGTAATGACCCGGCAGACCAAGAGCGCCCGCCAGATCCTGGAGGGCTACGACGGGCCGCACGTGCGCATCATGGAGGTGTGCGGCACCCACACGCACGAGATCTTCCGCCAGGGCATCCGGCGCATACTGCCGCCTGCGGTGGAGCTCATCTCCGGCCCGGGGTGCCCGGTATGCGTGACCCCCGTGGGCTACATAGACGAGGCCATAGCGCTGGCGCTGGACCATGGCTGCACCATAACCACCTTCGGCGACCTTGTGCGCGTTCCCGGCTCCACCATGTCACTGCAGGATGCCCGTGCGCGCGGCGCCAAGGTGCAGGTGGTGTACTCGCCGCAGGACGGCGAGGCGTACGCGGAGCGTCACCCGCAGGAGGACGTGGTCTTCCTCTCCGTGGGGTTCGAGACGACCACGCCCTCCAGCTGCATTGCCGTGCGCACGGCGCAGGAGCACGGCGTGGGGAACTTCAGCATCCTCACGGCGAACAAGACCATGCCCGGCGCCTACGAGGCCATGAAGGACTCGTGCGACGCCTTCCTGTACCCCGGCCACGTCTGCGCCATTGCCGGCACCAAGGCCTGCGAGGACCTGGTGGCCCAGGGCGTGAGCGGCGTGGTGGCCGGCTTCACGGCCCGCGAGTTGGTGACCGCCCTTGCGGTGGCCGTGACCAAGTTCCAGGAGGGCAAGCCCTTCTTCGTAAACTGCTACCCGCGCGTGGTGAGGCCGGAGGGCTCGCCCAGCGCACAGCGCCTGGTCGCCCAGATGATGGAGCCGTGCGACTCCCGCTGGCGCGGCATCGGCGTCATTCCGCAATCCGGCATGCGGCTGCGCGAGGAGTACGCCGCCTACGACGCCCGCTCCAAGCACGGCCTGGAGCCCATAGAGGGGCGCGAGAACCGCGCGTGCCGGTGCGGCCAAGTGCTTCAGGGAGCCTGCAAGCCGGGGGACTGCCCCCTGTTCGGCAGGGCCTGCACGCCGGAGCACCCCGTTGGCGCGTGCATGGTCTCCAGCGAGGGGGCCTGCTCGGCGTTCTACCTGTATGGCGGTGACATCTAAGGCTTGCGGCGGCCGGGCTCGCGGGATGCGCGGAACCGGTTGTGGCAAGGGTTCAAGGGGCCCCGTGGCCCAGTGAGGAAGAGCATGAAGGACATTGTGACGCTCGCGCACGGTGCGGGCGGGAAGCAGACATCGGAGCTCATAGACCGCATCTTCAAGGCGCACTTTGCCAACCCGGACCTCACGGCGGACGACGCCGCCGTGCTGGAGGTGCCGGCTGGCAGGATCGCCGTCTCCACGGACGGGTTCATCGTCTCGCCCGCCTTCTTCCCCGGCGGCAACGTGGGCAAGCTCTCCATCTGCGGCACCGTGAACGACGTTGCCTGCATGGGCGCGGAGCCCCTCTACCTTACCTGCAGCTTCGTCATAGAGGAGGGCTTCCCCATGGAGCGGCTGGAGCAGATTGCCTCCGCCATGGAGAAGACCGCGGCCGAGGCCGGCGTGCGCATCGTTGCGGGTGACACCAAGGTGGCCGGCAAGGGGCAGGTGGACGGCGTCTTCATCACCACCACGGGCATCGGCCGCGTGTACGAGGGAGTGAAGACCTCCGGCGCGGACGCGCGGCCCGGCGACGCCATCATCGTGACGGGCGACGTGGGACGGCATGGCTGCGCCATCCTGCTCGCGCGCGACGAGTACGGCATAGAGGCGGACGTTACCAGCGACTGCGCGCCCCTGGCGGCCGCCATCCGTGCCGCGCTTGCCGCGGCGACCGACATCCACACCATTCGCGACGCCACGCGCGGTGGCGTGGGCACCGTGCTGTACGAGATTGCCCACCAGAGCGGCGTGGGCATAGAGCTGGACGCGACGGCGGTCCCCGTTGCCCCGGAGGTGGCTGGCGTGTGCGGCATGCTGGGCCTGGAGCCCCTGTACCTGGCCTGCGAGGGCCGGCTGGTGATCGTCTGCCCCGCGGAGGAAGCGGACGCGGTGCTGCAGGCGCTGCATGCCAGCCCCCACACGGAGGGCGCCGTTGTCATTGGCCGCGTCACGGACGAGGCGCGCGGTCGCGTGGTCATGCGGACGGAGATCGGCACCCGCACCATCCTGCCCGAGCCTGGAAACGAGCTGCTGCCCAGGATCTGCTAGCCCGTGGGTTACCCGGAGCGGCGGGGAGGAGAGACATGATAAAGCTGGCGTTCTACGGCAAGGGCGGCATTGGCAAGTCCACCACGGTGTCCAACCTGGCCGTCATATGGGCGGAGCGTGGCCACCGCGTGCTGCAGGTTGGCTGTGACCCCAAGGCGGACTCCACCATCCTGCTGCGCCACGGCCGTGAGCTGCCCACGGTCATGGACAGCGTGCGGTCTGGCCGGCCCTTCGGCTTGGACGACGTGGTGTGCCAGGGCTTTGCCGGGGTGCTCTGCGCGGAGGCCGGCGGCCCGCTGCCGGGCCTGGGCTGTGCCGGCCGCGGCATCATCACCGCGCTGGAGACGCTGGAGCAGAAGGGCGTCTACGAGCGCTACCAGCCGGACGTCGTACTCTTCGACGTGCTGGGTGACGTGGTGTGCGGCGGCTTCGCCGTGCCCATGCGCGAGGGCTACGCCAACTACGTGCTGGTGGTGACCAGCGGGGAGAACATGTCCATCCATGCGGCGGCCAACATAGGCGTGGCGGTGCAGAACTTCCAGAAGCGGGGCTACGCGCAGATGGGAGGCCTGGTCCTCAACCGCCGCGACGTTCGCGACGAGGAGGCCAAGGTGCGCGAGCTTGCGGGCGACCTGGGTTGCGACATCGTTGGCGCGCTGCCGCACAGCAGCCTGGTGACGGACGCAGAGGAAGGCGGCCTGACCCTCATGGAGGCGGCACCGGACTCCGCCATGGCGGAGGCCTACCGCGCGCTGGCGGACTCCATAGAGAGGCGCTGCGGCTTTGGTGCCGCGGTGCCCGCGGGGGAGGTCCCGGCATGCTGACCCGTGTCAGCCCCGATGACCTGCGGTCCGTTGACGCCTCGCCGGCCTTCGTGCGGGCGGCGGACGCAAGCTTCCCGCGGCCCATTCCCAACGCCCTGGAGTTCAACGCGCCCGTGCACGGCAACTGGAACATCGTGCATACGGGCATGCTGGTGCCGGAGGCGCACCAGGTATACGTGTGCGCGGACAACTGCCTGCGCGGCGTCATCCTCACCGCGGCGGAGATGGGCGCGAGCCAGCGCTTCTCGAGCGTGGCCATTGAGGAGGCGGACCTGTACCAGGACAACCTTGAGACCGTGACCATAGAGGGTGTGACTGACGCCATCAACAAGCTGCCCTACCGGCCCCGCGTGGTCATGGTGTTCCTGGTGTGCCTGCACCACTTTGTGGGCACGGACGTGGGCTACGTGTACCGCGAGCTTGAGCGCCGCTTCCCGGACATCTTCTTCATGCGCTGCTGGATGGACCCCATCATGCAGAAGACGGGCATAACGCCGGAGCAGAAGGAGCGCAAGGCCATGCTGGACCCCATTCAGCCGCTGGCGGAGGACCCGCGCCTGGTTGCCGTGGTCTCCGATGACCTGCGCCTGCCCGGCGACTCCGACCTGGCCCGCCTTGCCGCCCAGAACGGCTTCCGCGTGCGGCAGCTGCACGACTGCGCCAGCTACGACGAGTACCTGGGCCTGGGCGCGGCACGCTTGTTCGTGACGCGCACGCTCTTTGCGGACTGGGGCCTGCAGAAGATGTGCAGGCGAATGGGCCGCACCGGGCTCTACCTGCCGCCGGCTCTGAGCTACCAGGGCATAGACGAGGGCCTCGCGCGCTTCGCCGACGCGTTGGGAGTCCCTTGCCCGGACACTGCGCAGGCGCGCGCGGAGGCGGACGAGCTGCTGCGCTCGCTTGCCAGGGACCTGGCCGGCGTGCCCATTGCCATTGACTACCTGGCCGTCAACCACCCGTTGGAGCTTGCGCAGCTGCTGCTGGAGCACGGGCTGGACGTGCGGCGGGTGTACCTGGACGTGGTTAGCCCGGAGGAGGAGGGGGCTCTGGAGTGGCTGCGCGCCAACGCGCCGGACCTGGAGCTCTGGAGCACCATCCACCCCACCCTGCGGCAGGTGCCGCGCGACGGCGGAGACGCCTGGCTGGCCGTTGGCCCCAAGGCGGCCTGGTTCTGCGGCACCAGCCACTTCGCCAACATCATCGAGACTGACGGCATGTGGGGCTACTCCGCCATACGCGGGCTTGTGCGCCTCATGCGTGACGCGTGGGCAAATCGCAAGGACGCGCGCGAGCTGGTTCCGCGCAAGGGGCTGGGCATGCCGTGCGTCTGCCAGCTGCCGCGCTAGGAGGGAAGTGACATGAGACAGGCATACGGGGTGCTTCCCGTGTACGCGGGTGACGTCTCGGGCGTCGCGTCGGCCCTCTTCGAGCTGGGCGGCATGACCGTCATAGACGACCCCTCCGGCTGCAACTCCACCTACAACACCCACGACGAGACCCGCTGGTACGACCAGGACAGCCTCATCTTCATCAGCGGCCTGCGCGACGTGGACGCCATCATGGGCGACGACGAGAAGCTCGTGCGAGACGTTGTTGCCGCGGTGCGCGAGACCCACCCCGCCTTCGTGACCCTTGTGTGCTCGCCCATTCCCTACCAGGTGGGGCGGGACTTCGCGGCCATCGCGCGCGAGGTGCAGGCCCAGACGGGCGTCCCCACCTACCAAGTGGCCACCAACGGCATGCACGACTACGTGCGCGGCGCGGGTCTTGCCTTCCAGATGCTGGCTGAGCACCAGGTGCGCGAGCCCGATGCGGCGGATTGCACCAAGCTGCACGGTGCCGCCGGCCGCAGGGTCAACGTGCTGGGCATGACCCCGCTTGACTTCGCTGGCACGGACCCAGACTCGGTGCGCACGTGGCTGAGGATGCTGGGCTTCTCGGTGGTGTCTTGCTGGGCGATGGGGGACGGGCTGGAATCCGTTCGTGCCGCGGCGTGTGCGGATGCCAACCTGGTCGTGTCCGCAACGGGGCTTCGCGCGGCGCGGGCGCTGCGCCAGCGGTTCGGGACGCCCTACGTGGTGGGCGTGCCCATGGAGGGCTTCTCCGCGGGGTTGCAGCGGGCGCTTGCGCGCTCGTGCGAGGACGGCGTCTGTCGGCTGGCCTACCAGGACACACGTGCGGAGGCCTTGGGTACGGAGGCTGCAGATGCGGCCAGTGCCGAGGTTGCCTTGGTGGGCGAGCCGGTGCAGATGGGTTCCGTTGCGGCAGCATTGGCGGTGGCGGGTGTCCGTGCTCGCGTCGTCAGCCCCTTAGAGGAAACGGACGCGCTGGTGAACGACCGCTTGGGCGACACTTGCGTGCGTGGCGAGGAGGGCATCGTGAGGGCCATTGCGGGTGCGAGCACCGTGGTGGGGGACCCCTTCCTGCAATTCGTGTGTGCTGGCCAGCGGTTCGTTCGCCTGCCGCACTTTGCCTATTCGGGCCGCCAGTGGCTGCGCGAGGTTCCTGACCTGGTGCGGCTGCGGCCGGCGGAGCTGCTTCGCGAGGGAGGCCAGCGATGACGGCAAACGGCCGGCGCATCGTGCGCCTTCGTTCGGAGAGGACCCTGCCCGCGGAGGAGCTGGTGGGCCTGCTGGCGACCATGACGCCGGAGGAGGCGGAGCTCCTGTACGCACAGGCGCGCGAGGTGCGGGAGGAGCACTACGGGCGCGAGGTCTACCTGCGCGGGCTTATCGAGTTTTCCAGCTACTGCCGCAACGACTGCCTGTACTGCGGGTTGCGTCGCAGCAACGGCAACGCCCAGCGCTACCGCCTGAGCAAGCAGCAGATTCTGGAGTGCTGCGACGCCGGCTACGAGCTGGACTTTCGCACCTTCGTGCTGCAGAGCGGGGAGGACCTGACCTACTCCGACGACGACATCTGCAGCATTGTGAGCGGCATACGCGCCGCGCATCCGGACTGCGCCGTGACCCTCTCCATTGGCGAGAAACCCCGTGCCAGCTACGAGGCCTACTTTGCCGCCGGCGCCGAGCGCTACCTGCTGCGGCAGGAGACCTCCAACCCCTGGCACTACGGCAAGCTGCACCCCGCGGAGCTGAGCATCCAGAACCGCAAGCGGTGCCTGCGTGACCTGAAGGACATTGGCTACCAGGTGGGTTGCGGCATCATGGTGGGCACGCCCTACCAGACCTGGGACTTCGTGGTGGAGGACCTGCTGTGGATGGCGGACTTCCAGCCGGACATGGTGGGCATAGGTCCCTTCATCCCGCACAAGGACACGCCCTTCCGCGACAAGCCGGCGGGCACGCTGGATGACACCCTGCACCTACTGGCTGTGATTCGCCTCATGCTGCCAGACGTGCTGCTGCCTGCCACGACGGCGCTGGGCACCATCAACCCGCGCGGCCGCGAGCTGGGCTTGCTTGCGGGCGCAAACGTGGTGATGCCCAACCTCTCGCCGCGTGACGTGCGCAGCAAGTACCTGCTGTACGACGGCAAGACCTGCACCGGGGACGAGGCGGCGGAGTGCCGCCTGTGCATGGCCCGCCGCTGCGCCAGCGTGGGCTACCAGGTGGTGGTCAGCCGCGGCGACCACGCTGGCTGGCAGGCGGGGCAGTCGAGCGGGGATGCGCTGCTGCGTGCAGGCGCAGCTGGCGGTGAGGCCTGTTCCGTTCTGCGCCAGGCGGAGGAGTCGCTGAAGCGGGCGTAGGACGCTGCTCGCGGTTGCCCCACGGCAGCTCCGTGGTCTCACAACCGTGCCCCATGGAATTCTGGACAAAACTGACCCTGGCAGGCCCCTTCCTTGTCCAAGATTACATGGGACACAATGCCCTATGCACGTGCGGGTGATTCTAGGCGCAAACATGGACGACTACGTGATACCAGTGGAGCCCCACGTCACGTGAGAAACCCAGTTCATCCGATGCGTTCGCTGGCCTTAGCCTAGTACGTCAAATCTATAAGGTTGTGCGTTAACCTAATAAATGTGGGTAGGGCAGCCAAGGTTACTTGCGCGCGGCCAAGCCCAGCCGCCCTACTCCACGGCGTTCTGAATGAAGCGCTTGAGGTCCTGGATGCCGTCGCCCTTCTCGGCCGAGGTCACGATCATGGCCATGGGGTCCAGTCCGAACTGCTTGGCAAGCTTGGCCTTGGCCTGTTGCTGCTTGGGACGGCTGAGCTTGTCGCACTTGGTCAGCGCCACAATGAAGGGCAGCTCGGCGGCGGAGAGGTAGTTGATCATCTGCACGTCCAGCTTCTGGGCGTCCAGGCGGATGTCCACCAGGACCACCACCAGGTTGTGGCTGCGGTCAGCCTGGAAGTATCCGCCGATGAGGTCCGCCCAGCGCTGCTTCTCCGCGGCGGAGACCCTGGCAAAGCCGTAGCCCGGCAGGTCCACGAAGTGCACGCCGTCCGCCTCGAAGAAGTTGATGTTGGCCGTCTTGCCGGGGCGGGACGACACCTTGACCAGGGCCTTGCGGCCGAAGAGCTTGTTCATGAGCGAGGACTTGCCCACGTTGGAACGGCCGGCGAAGGAGACCTCCGGCAGGGTGCTGGGGGGCAGCTGGTCAATGGAACCGTAGGACGCGACGAAGCGCGCGGTCTCGTACTTGATGGGCATGGCAACTCCTTGGGGTCGTTGTGGGGCGGTGTGCTGGCGGTTGCGCTAGTTGTCGGCTGGGGTGGCGTAGCTGCTGACCAGCGGCGAGAGCTCGTCCTGCGCAAGGAGCGTCACGCGGTGCATTGCACGGCTGACGGCGGTGTAGAGCCTGCGGCGGCAGAGCGGCGTGTCGGGGTAGACGGAGGCGGAGGCGTCGGGGATGACCACGTGATCGAACTCCAGGCCCTTTGCTGTGGCAAGGTCCAGCAGGACGATGCCGCCCGCGGGCATGGGCTCGTCCTTCTTGAGCGTGCGCACGGCATCGCCCAGCTGCTTCTTGAGCCAGCTGACGCGGTTCTTGTCCGCGGCGACAATGGCGGTGAGGCCCTCGCCGGCGCCTGTGCCGGTGTGCGCCACGTCTGCAATGCGCCGCAGCTCACGGAGGTACTCATCCCTGTCTGCGTACGCGCGGATGACGGGCTGAATGCCCTCGCGCTGCACGGAGGCGGTCTTCACCTGGTCGTCCCTCTCCACCAGGGACATGAAGAGTGCCGTGATCTCTGGGCTGGAGCGGTAGCTGGTGAGCAGGCGCAGCTCGTCCACGCTGCCGTGGCTGGCCTCGAAGACGGTGCGAATCTGCCGGAACGTGGCGGTGCCCTCGTGGATGGCCTGGTTCCCGTCGCCCAGCAGGAGGAAGTGGGCGCTCTGGAAGTAGCGTGCCAGCACCATGAGCTGGGCCTCGGAGTAGTCCTGCACCTCGTCCACCATGACGTAGCGGGCGCCTGCCGCGCCGTCGCCCGTGAGCAGCAGCATGACCCACAGCCACTCCACCGCGTTGAGCGTGGCGGAACCTGTGACGCGCATGCCGATGCGGTCTATGCGCAGCCAGTCAGCGGACTCGATGAGGTCGTGCGCGGGGCCGTAGGCGTGCTGCACGTACTGTTTGCAAAGCTCGAGCGTCTCCTCCTCGTCCGCGGGGTTGACGGGCTCGCCGAAGACCTCCAGCTGGTCCTCCGTGTCCAGCTGGAAGAGCTCCTCGCGAATGTCCTCCGTCTTGGCGAGCTGCGTCAGCTTGCGGTCCAGCGCGTCGTGCAGCTCCTCCTTGGTGACGGTGGCGCGACGCGGCCCCATGGGCACGCGCGGGTACTTGTTCCAGGCCTTGAAGGCCTGGGCGGCGGTGATGAGCTGGTGGTCGTTCAGGCGGATGTCGCGGAAGTCGCGCTCGTCCAGCTGCAGGCCGTGCAGGCTCTGCTCCAGCGCGCGCAGCATGGCTGGGTCCGTGTCGCGGCCGGGGTTGCGGTCCGCAAGGCCGCGGTCCTCCATGAACTGCCGCCAGGTGAAGACCTGGGGGTTGGACTCTCCCAGGCTGGGGAGGACGGTGTCAATGTACTTCTCGAACACGTCGTTGGGCGTGAAGAGGTAGACCTGCTGGGGCGTCAGGTTCTCGCGCTCGTTGTAGAAGAGGAAGGCGATGCGCTGCAGCATGACGGACGTCTTGCCGGAGCCCGCGATACCGTTGACCAGCAGCACGGGCACGTCCTCGTGGCGGACGACCTGGTTCTGCTCGCGCTGTATGGTGGCCGTGATGGCGCGGAGCTTCTCTGAGTGGTGGCCGCGCAGGGCCTTGAGCAGCAGCGAGTCCTCGATGGCGACGGTGGTGTCGAAGTAGGACTTGAGCACGTTGCGAGTGATGTCAAACTGGCGGCGCAGCTCCAGGTTCACGTGGCGCACCTTGCCGTCCACCATGTAGGAGGTGGGGCCGGTCTCCTGGTTGTAGTAGGTCTCTGCCACGGGGCTGCGCCAGTCAATGATGAGCGGCCGCCGGTCCTTGTCCGTCATGCCGACGGAGCCAATGTAGACGTCGCGCGCGGGGCGGTTGGGCCGCATCTTGAGGCGGACCTTGGCGAAGTAGGGCTGGTTCAGCAGCAGCATGGTGCGGCGCAGGCGGTCCACGTCGAAGTCATGCGCCTGGTTGTAGGCGTCGATGACGGCGTTGAGCGTCTCGATGGCGGCCAGGGTCTCCATGGTCTCGTCCTCGCCGCCGAAGTCCGTGGTGACCTCCTCGGACATGTCGCGCAGGTCCTGCGCGGCCTCCTTGTGGGTGGTCTCCAGCTTGGTGACGAGCTCGTCATGGATGGCCTTCACCTGGGCGTATACGTCCGTCAGGTGGGCCTGCTCCTCGTCGAAGATTGCGTCGTGCTCTTCCATGCAATGCCTTTCGCTCATGCTCGCGTCTGAGTTTCGCATCTGAAAAGGATACCCCACGGCAGGGACAATTAACCCACGGCAGGAACGAATTGTCCTGCCGTGGGTTGTGTTATGGTGTCTTTTCGCTTGGCGCGTGCGCAGCCCGTGCCAGCGGCTACCGCCAGAAACTAGTGGTCGTGGTGGCAGACGTGAGTGGCCTGGCTGTTCTTGGGAAGCGTGCCCGCTGCCAGGGCCTGGGCCGCCTCGTCCGCGCTGCCGGCGTTGGCGGAGTAGAGGATGATGCCGTGGTTCTTGAGGCGCTCGACTGCACCGGTGCCAATTTCGCCGCATACAAGGACGTTGGCGCCCACGTCAGCCAGCACGCCAACCAGCGCGCCGTGGCTTGCGCCGTCCACGCCAATCACCTTCGTGGAGGTGACGGCACCGTGCTCAATCTCGTACAACTTGAAGTGCTGGGTCTGGCCAAAGTGCTGAAAAATCTGGCCGTCCTCATAGGGAATGGCGACGCGCATGGTTTGTTCCTTTATGTTGCCGAATCGTGGTTGCCTGGCTTGTGCCTCTGGACGCGTGAAGCCACAAGATGATGTGGTTAGGGAATAGTACCAGAAGTGTATATTCAGCGCAATTCTTCGCATGTAAAGGGTTGTTTACGTTGGTGGACGGCAAGGGCGAGGACTCCAAGAAATCCTTGGTGAATTCGAAGAATTGCGAACAAATGTACCTTATTCTGTGTTATATTATGCTCGCTGCAAGGTGCGAGACCGTCTGACTGGGAGTTACGACGCTGTCTGACGTGCGCGGGCCTCAATCCTTTGGCGTAATAACCCTGTGGCTATAAGGTTCCCTCGCTCGGGGAGGGTTTTCAACTCCGCAGTGAACGCCTCCGTAGCAAGACATCCGTTTGGATCGTTTTGTGATTGGAGGTGTTATTATGCCGCGATCCCGCTCTCCATAGTTCCCATTGGCCTAGCAATTTCGGATGTTGGGTGGCCTGCCTCGTGCGGGTCTTACAGAGGGAGAAAGACTATGGAGCAATTGACCAGGGAACAGCGTCGCAACAAGTACGACGAGGAGCTGCTGAAGGCCCGTTGGGCTGGGCTTACGTTCGACAACGACTTCATGTTTGGCGCCGTCTTGAGAACCAACCTTGATGTGTGTCGGCGGCTGCTGGAATCGGTGCTTGAGGTGCCGATCGACCGAGTGGAGCTTGTCACGACGCAAAAGGACCTTAGCGTCTCACAAAGGGCGAAGTCGGTCAGGTTGGACGCGTATGTGAAGGATGGCTCCGGCAGGGTGTTCGACGTGGAGATGCAGAAGAACAACGAGGTTCAGCTGCCAAAGCGCGCACGATACTACCAATCCATCATGGATACCGAGCAGCTCGACAAGGGCATGCGGTTCGACGACCTGCCTAATACGTACGTGATCTTCTTCTGCACCTTTGATCCCTTTGGGCGCGGGTTGAGGAAGTATACCTACCGCCAAACCTGCGTTGAGGACGGTTCTACCAAGCCTTGGGACGGGACGAGCCGGATTTTCCTCAACGCGAAGGGGAAGACGGGCCAGGTGAGCGAGGACCTTCAAGGGGTCCTCGACTACCTGCTGGGGCATAATGACCGAGAGGGAGACTTAATCAAGGACATAGAGAGCACCGTCGACGAGGTGCTTTCGTCTGAGACGAACAGGAGGGAATTCATGAAGTACGAGGCCGATTTGATGGATGCCCGCCGATCTGCAGCAGCCGAGGGACGCGCCGAGGGCAAGGTCGAGGGCGAGGCCAGTGCCTATGACAAGCTGGGGCGCCTTGCGGCGGCGCTCACCGAGGCAGGCCGGTCGGATGAGCTGGTCGCTGCGATGCAGGATTCTGCCGTAAGGGAGAAGCTTCTTCAGGAGTTCGGCATCGAGTAACGCCTGAGATGCGCCTGGGCTGGGCCAATCGTCGGCGCGGCTCAGGCGCGCTTGCAACTACAGGTCTTCCACGAAGCCCACTCGGTAGTTGTCGAACACGACCTCGCCCTCGTCTTGCGTCTCGTCCAGCTTGACGTCGGCCGCAATGCGGAAGTCTCCGTCGCCGTCCGCGTCGTGGAAGATCTGCGTCACATGCCACACGTGCAGGGGTCTCTCGTCCTTCTCGTCTATGACCAGGTAGGCGTTGCTACGGGCGTCGGCATCCAGCAGTAGCTCGTCGTGCTCGGCAAAGTAGGCGTCGATGGCCTCCTTCCAGCGCGGCGCGCGCCAGCCCCAGTCCGCGTCCATCTCGCCCAGGCGGTCGAACTTGCCGTGCGCAGCCAGGCGCACGCGGGCAAAGAGGGCGTTGCGCACCAGCACCGTGAGGGCGCGGCGGTCGTGCACGACCTCCTCTTCCAGCTGCGGGGCGGCAAGCTCGGTGCCAGACCCGTCGTCCGTGCCGGAGTTCTCCCACTCGTCCACCAGGGAGGAGTCCACGGTGCGCACCACCAGCCGCAGCCATGAGACTATGTCGTCCAGCTGGTTGTTGCGCTTGTCCAGCGGGATGGTGCGGTCCAGCACTCGGTAGGCGTCGGAGAGGTAGCGCAGGAGCAGGCCCTCGCTGCGGGCAATGTTGTAGGTGGCGCAGTAGCCCTTGAAGTCGGCGGCGCGCTCCACCATGTCGCGCAGGATGGACTTGGGGCTGAGCTCGTAGTCGGCGGCCCAGGGCACGTCCTCGCAGTAGCGGCCGAAGGCGGCCAGCAGCAGCTCCTCCAGTGGCTTGGGGTAGGTGACGTCCTCCAGACGCTCCTTCCGCTCCTCAAAGTCCACGCCGTCTGCCTTCATCTCCTCCCAGGCGCGGTCTCGGGCCTGGCGCTCCTGAGCGCGAAGGATTTGGTAGGGGTTCTCCAGCGTGGACTCCACCATGGAGATGAGGTCCAGCGCGTAGGTCTCGGACTCTGGGTCCAGTAGCTCCAGGGCCGCAAGCAGGAAGGGCGAGAGGGGCTGGTCCAGCGCGAAGTCCTCCGGCAGGTCAACGGTGACCGCGTAGGAGTCGTTGCCCTCGTCGTCCGTGGTCTTCTCCACCACTCCGGCGTCCATGAGGGTGGCGAAGACCTCGTCCACGCGCGTGCCGAGCTGGACCTTCTCCTCCGGGGTCTGGTTGGAGTCCTCCACCAGCTTGTGGGTGCGGGCCCAGGCGTCGCCGCCCTGCTCCACCTCCGCAAGCACCATGGAGTGCGTTATTCGCAGGTGGGGCTTCAGGGTCTCCGGCTGCGCCTCGATCAGGTGGTCGAAGGTGTTCTTGTTCCAGCCCACGAAGCCCTCGCGGGGCTTCTTGGTCTTGATGCTCTTGGCCTTCTTGGGGTCTCCGCCGGCCTTGCGCAGGGCGCGGGCCTTGTCTATGTCGTACTCGGTGGCCTCCGCGATGACCATGCCCTCCGTGTCGTAGCCGGAACGGCCGGCGCGGCCGGCAATCTGGTGGAACTCGCGTGCGTTCAGGCGGCGCTGGCGGCGGCCGTCGTACTTGGTCAGCTGCGTGAGGAGCACGGTGTGGATGGGCACGTTGATCCCCACGCCCAGCGTGTCCGTGCCGCAGATGACGGGCAGGAGCCCCTGCTGGGCAAGCTTCTCCACCAGCAGGCGGTAGCGCGGCAGCATGCCAGCGTGGTGCACGCCCACGCCCTGGCCCAGCAGGCGGCGCAGCGTCTTGCCGAAGGTGGTGGTGAAGCGCGTGCCCTTGATTGCCTCTTTGATGGCGTCGCGCTGCTCGCGGGTGCTGACGCCGTAGCTGGCCAGACTCTGCGCGCTGGCTAGGGCGGCGTCCTGCGCGAAGTGCACTATGTATATGGGTGCGTCGCCGTTCTTGAGCGCCAGCTCAACCGTGGCCTCCAGCGCCGTGTCCACAAACTGGTAGCTGAGGGGGATGGGCCGCTCCGCCTGGGACACGTCGTCCACGGGCTTGCCGGTGTGCAGCTCCAGGGTTTCCGAAATCTGCGTGGTGTCTCCCAGGGTGGCGCTCATGAGGAGGAACTGCACGTGGGGGAGGGTGAGCAGAGGCACCTGCCAGGCCCAGCCGCGGTCGTGGTCCGCGTAGAAGTGGAACTCGTCCATTGCCACGAAGCCAATGTCCGCGTCCTCGCCAAAGCGCAGGGCGTCCTGGGCCAGGATCTCCGCCGTGCAGCAGATGACGGGCGCCTCGGAGTTGATGACCACGTCGCCCGTGATCATGCCCACGTTTTCCTGGCCGAGCAGGTCCACCAGGTTGAAGAACTTCTCGCTGACCAGGGCCTTGATGGGCGCCGTGTAGTAGCTGCGCTCGCCCGCGCACATGGCCATGAAGCACATGCCCAGGGCCACCATGGACTTGCCGGACCCCGTTGGCGTGCCCAGGATCACGTTGTCGCCAGAGGCAATGTCCAGCAGCGCCTCCTCCTGGTGCTCCCAGAGGGTTATGCCGCGGGCCTCCACCCACTCCAGGAAGGTCTCCAGCGAATCGTCCAGCGGGATGTGCGGGTCTTCCACGGCCCAGTCCGGTGCCAGGCGGCCCAGCGAGCCTGCCCCGTTGGGGCCCTCGTCCACGAGTTCGGGGTCATTGGTGGTGTCTGCCATGTGGTGCTCCTTTGTGCGTTTCTCGACGTACCAGTGTCGCACAAGTGGGAGCGGCGCGGGGGATGGGGCGAATGCCCGCCTTTTCTCGTTGTAGAACCTGGCGGAACTCCTGGGGCTTACCCCACAACCGTCGCCCGTCGGTTGTGGGGTAGCGGGTTTTCCCGATAAACCCGCAGGTAAACAAGGGTACGTCCGTTTACCCCACAACCGGAGGTCTCCGGTTGTGGGGTGGCGCTTCAAGTGACTTCATGTGGCACATCCCGAGGACCAACGATTTGCAGCGCTAGAACGGCTCTAGCAGAAGAAGGAGACGCTATCGGTAGCGAAGAACCTCTTCCACTGATCGCATATGAAGGTATGCTGGGCCTGAATAATATCTAGCAGTTCGCGCAAGTCCTTAGGTGGGATGTTGCTGTCATTGTTGGCTAGTACGCAGGTGCCGGCGCGTGTCAGCCATATCTTCGTGGCTCGTGCTGATGGTACTCCGCGGCAAACGTGTACGTGTACAGGCTCAAGCCCCTCGTTGGACTAGAAATATACGCGGTAGCCGGCGATGGTAAAGAGACTAGGCAATCTTTAACCCTCCCTGCGCGGCATACCCGTAGAGAAGGTGAGAGTTGCACTCCAAGAACTGCCGAAACTTCGCCAATTCCTCGTCGGTATAGCTGCCTTCCCAGACTTCTATCTTGTAGCTGGGCAATTCAAAGCGAACGGAATCGAATCCATCCTCGGTGGGACGTTCAAAGTGGACGAGGACACGGCCACCGTCCTCATCCGGTATGAGGTCGGAATGGACGACCTGCGTACCATCGGCCAAAGTCATATACGGATGCATCATGGGCGGTTCCTCTCTACGGTGATTGCACAGATTGTACCCACGAACGCCAGCGTTTGGCGGGTGTCCTCAGCGCGTGATTGCAAGCGGATACATCCGGTTGTGAGGTGGCGCGGGCCGCGTTTGCCCCGTGCGATTGCCCGCCACGATGTGCCCTTTCTCGTGCGGCTGCAGGCAGCTTGCGCTAAAGTTTCAAGTCATTGACTGCAAAACGACGTGACTCCGCAAGTGGAGACTCAGGAGACATAGGAGACCACCCATGAAGGACGAGAACTGCATCTTCTGCAAGATTGGCGCGCACGAGATTCCCACCAAGAAGGTATACGAGGATGACATGTGCATCGCGTTTGACGACATGGAGCCGCTCATGCCCGTGCACGTGCTGATCATCCCCAAGGACCACTACACCGGCCTGGACGACGACGTACCCGAGGAGGTCCTGGGCCACTGCCTCAAGGTCACCAAGAAGATCGCGGAGATCAAGGGCCTGACCAACGGCTGGCGCACCCTCATCAATACCGGCCACGACGCCTCACAGAGCGTGCGCCACTTCCACGTGCACGTGCTGGGCGGCGGCCTGATGCCGCGCCCCAACGACCAGGATTGGGGCCGCTTCGCCACCAACGCCGACAAGATCTACGACAAGGACGGCAACAAGATTTGCGGCTAGCGACCTGTGGTGCCGCGAGTCGCGACCTGCGGCACCCCTTACTTGCAACCATTCGTTGGGCGGACCGATCTAACCACCGAGCCGTCCGACGAACCGTGTTGCGGGGTCCATGCGCTGGTCCTCGATGAAGCGAATGACCACGGTTGAGGCGTCTTCGTCTACGGTGTAATAGATGCCGTAGATGTCCGCGTAAACAACCCTGACCTCGAAGGGTGGCCGCGCCGCTTCGTACACGGGGTCATATACGCGCCCCACCCAGGGCGCGAGTCCAAGCGCGTCAATCGTGCTGTCCACCCGCTGGATGCGCCAGTCGGGAATTGCCACGTAGGCTTGCAGTGCGGTCTCTGTGAATACGACTTCAAAGCTCATGAGGCCCGCTTCTGCTTGCGGGCGGCACGGGCCTCATCGAGTGTAAACGTGCGGCCAGCCACAACCTCATCCTCTGACTGCATCAGTGCCTTGTACCTGCGCATCTCGGACTCGTAAAGCGCGCGCTTAATCGATTCCTGCTCCTCGTAGGCGGAGGCATCCATGACCACGAGGTTTGACCTGCCGTTCCTGGTGATGTAGACGGGTTCCTTGGTACGCTCGCACACGTCGTAAATCTCGTTGATGTTGCGCTGCAGGTCCGATGCGGTTCTGACGATTGGCATCTCCTACCTCCAAATTCAGAAGATTTTCCGAATCATAGCATGAACTGGCCCAGGAAGACCCGTGTCTTCATGCGAACACCAATGGCGTGGGAGTCGTTCCTTCCGCTGGCGTTGCATCCCGGCCGTTTGTCTTCGAAGCGAATCTTTACGTGAAGTGTGGAATCGTTCTCGCATATCATTAGCAGTACGTGGAGACCGTCCGTACGAACGCAGCACGACGCAAACCAACGCTAGGATAGATGCCACGTCACGCGAACGGCAAGAGAGGACCTTATGGCACGCAGCGTCCACTTCCACATTACCAAGGGTTGGATGAATGACCCCAACGGCTTCATCTACTACAAAGGCGAGTATCACCTCTTCTACCAGTACTTTCCCTATGCGCCCGAGTGGGGCACCATCTGCTGGGGCCACGCCACCAGCAAGGACTTGGTCAACTGGGAGCAGCAGGAAATAGCCCTCTTCCCCACACTGCCGGAGGACCAGAACGGTTGCTTCTCGGGCAGCGCGGTGGAGATTGGCGGCCAGCTGCGCCTCTTCTATACCGGCGTCCACTACGACGAGGTGGATCCCACCAACATCAACAAGTGCATTCCCGACCACCTGACCTCGGCCCAGCTGACGGTGAGCTCTCCGGACGGGTGCACCTTCGACAACTTTGCGGACAAGTCCGTGATCATCCCGCCCTTAGACGACCCCGCGCTGGGAGACCGCGTGCACACGCGCGACCCCAAGGTCTGGCACGGTCACAACGCCTGGTACATGTCTTTGGGCAGCAACATCGACCGCAAGCAGGGCGAGGTGCTCTTCTACAAGAGCTATGACCTCGTGAACTGGGAGTACGTCAACCGCACCCTGCTGGACCCCAGCTATGGCTGGATGTGTGAGTGCCCGGACCTGTTCACGGTGGACACCGGCGAAACCGTGCTGCTTGCGTCCATGATGGACTACATGGGCCAGGGCCGCGACGAGTCGGTCTGCTTCACCGGCAGCTTTGACGAGGCCAACTGTGACCTGCAGCTGCAAAGCGAGCCGCGACTTGTGGACTACGGCCACGACTTCTATGCCGCCCAAACCACCACGGACGAGGCAGGCCGCCGCGTCATGATTGGCTGGATGCGCATGCCCGAGCCCGTGAACGACAGGTGGATTGGCATGTTCTGCGCCCCGCGCGTGGTGGAGGTGCACGACGGCCACGTGTACACCAACCTGCACCCCAACGTGCGCTACGCGCTCGTGCACAACAACCTGGCAACCACCACGCACCGGCCCTACCTGTTTGCGACCAACCTGTCTGAGGGCAACCACATAAACGTGGGCGGCCTGCACATTTGGCAGGAGGGCCACCAGATTCATGTGGACAGGTCCAGGGTCTACAGGGTGCACCCCGGCTACGAGCACGTGCACTCCGTGACGCCCGAGGTGGGGGACACCAACAAGGTTGAGATCCTGGTTCACGGCCACTTGGTGGAGATGTACATAAACGACGGTCAATACGTGGTCTCGAACATCGTGTACGACCTGGGTGGTTGGTTCAAGACCGACGCCAACGCCGAGATTGCGGTGCTTGGCCTGTAGCCTCACATTCGCTGGGAGCGCCAAGAGGGCTATCCCGCAGGAAAGGAGAGTTCATGAAGGTCAACAACAAGATCATGCTCATCACCTACGCCGACAGCCTGGGCAAGAACCTGGCTGACCTTGACCACGTGCTGGACACGTACTTCAAGGACGCCATCGGCGGCGTGCACATCCTGCCCTTCTTCCCCAGCTCTGCCGACCGCGGCTTCGCCCCCATGCGCTACGACATAGTTGACCCCGCCTTCGGCACCTGGGATGACGTGCGTCGCATTGGCGAGAAGCGCTACCTCATGTTCGACTTCATGATCAACCACATCTCGCGCCAGTCCCCCTACTTCCAGGACTTCCTGGCCAAGAAGGACAATAGCGAGTTCGCGGACTTCTTCATTCGCTACAAGGACTTCTGGGCGGCGGAGGGCGGCTTCCCCACGCCGGAGCAGGTGGACGCCATTTACAAGCGCAAGCCCCGCGCGCCCTACGTGGAGGCCCAGTTTGCCGACGGCACCACCGAGAAGGTGTGGTGCACCTTCGGCGAGGAGCAGATTGACATCAACGTCAAGAGCGCCCGCGCCCAGCAGTTCTTTAAGGAGACGCTCACCAACATGGCGGCCAACAACGCCGCCATCATCCGCCTGGACGCCTTCGCATACGCCTGCAAGCGCGCGGGCGGCTCCTGCTTCTTCGAGCAGCCCGACACCTCCGACCTGCTCAACGCCATGCAGGACGTGCTGGGCAAGGACGTCATGGTCCTGCCGGAGATTCACGAGCACTACACCATGCAGATGAAGGTCTCGCAGATGGGTTACTGGGTGTACGACTTCGCCCTGCCCGTCCTGACCCTGCACGCCCTCTATTCCGGTGACGGCCAGTACCTCAAGCGCTGGCTGGAGATGAGCCCCAAGCACCAGTTCACCACGTTGGACACCCACGACGGCTTGGGCATCGTGGACGTGAAGGACCTCCTGCCCGACGACCAGGTTGACTGGACCAAGGAGAAGATGTTCTCCGAGGGCGCCAACGTGAAGAAGATCTACAACACCGAGGCCTACAACAACCTGGACATCTACCAGGTGAACACCACCTACTACTCCGCCCTGGGCAACGACGACAAGGCCTACGACCTGGCGCGCGCCATCCAGTTCTTTGCCCCCGGCGTCCCCATGGTCTACTACGTGGGCCTTCTTGCCGGTGCCAACGACCTCAAGCTGCTGGAGGCCACCAAGGAGGGGCGGAACATCAACCGCCACTACTACTCGCTGGACGAGATTGCCACGGAGGTGGAGCGCCCGGTGGTGCAGGAGCTGGTGAGCATGATGGAGCTGCGCAACGCTCACCCCGCCTTCGACATCGAGGGCAACATGGAGGTCACCTGCGGCGAGGGTGGCGCCTTCACCATCCGCCGTACCGCGGGCGACGCCTGGGCGCAGCTGGACGCCAACCTGGCCACGCACGACTACACCATCACCCACTCCTAGGGAGGTAAGCGCATGCTTCCTGCAAACGAGCAGTTCCCGCATGGCATAGGCGCCGGCTTCTACGACTTGGACGGCACCATCCTCAACTTGGACTACGTCTCTCCGCGCACCATTGCCGCCATGAGGAAGGCGCACGAGGACGGCATGGCCAACGTCGTGTGCACCGGCCGCAACCTGCCCATCGTGCCCGATGTGGTGAAGGACGACTTCATTGACTACTACATCACCGTCAACGGTGGCCAGATTCTGGACGCGGAGGGCAACCACCTGCTGAGCAAGGCCATTCCCCGCAGCATGGCGCTGGAGCTTGCCGCCTGGCTGCACGGGCGCGGCGCGGGCCTGAACTGCCTGACCTCCACGGGTGCCTACTTCGAGGACCGGCTGGTGAGCTACATGACTCAGGCCGTGCACCGCGTTGAGAACAGCGACCGCCTGACCGACGAGGCGCTGACGGAGGAGATCACCAGCCAGCCCAACAAGTTCACGGTGAAGGACATCACACCCCAGCTTGAGGCCGTGGACGATGCGACCAACTTCGTGGAGAAGATGGGCGCCTGCTTCAACACCCACGAAGACCTTGAGCGCGATGTGGCAGAGCTCAAGGCCCGGGGCGACCTGCAGATTGCCGTCGTCACACCCACAGAGATCGAGATCACCATCATGGGCGTGGAGAAGGGCTCCGGCGTGGAGTGGGTGATGAGGCACCTGGGCCTGCAGAAGGACCAGCTGGTTGCCTTTGGCGACTCTGGCAACGACCTGCCCATGCGTCCCGCCGTGGGTACCTTCGTTGCCGTGGACAACGCCTCTGCGGAGGTCAAGAAGGTTGCGGACTGCATCGTTGATTCCATTTGGGACGACGGCGTTGCCAAGTGGCTCGAGGCCGCCTGCGAGGGCACCTACTATAAGCTCTAACGTGTCAAAGGGGGACGTTTCCCTTTTGTCATACCCCTTTTGTTGGGTGATGGGGGCGCGCTGGGAGGGGGGAGGTTTCCCCTCCGGCGCGCCCCCTCTGTGTCAAACGGGAAACGTCCCCCTGACACACGGCTGACACGTGCGCCGCTCGCCATGCGCGTATGCCGCTCGCCGCGCACTGGCGGGATGTGGAATCGTTCTCGCATATCATAAAAGGCGCATGCAACCATGCCGCACGTCCTGCGTGTCTCGCCCAAAGAAGTTTGTCTTGCGCACCCGCGCGGCCGGATGAAAGGACCTCCATGAGCAACGACAGTTGGCGTCCCAAGCTGCACCTCGCCCCCTACAACGGCTCCATCAGCGACCCCAACGGACTCTGCCAGTTCCGCGGCACCTACCACGTTTGCTGCCAGAACGCGCCCGAGTACCCCGGCAACTATGACAGCCCGCACGGTTGGGGCCACTATGTGAGCCGCGACCTTGTGAACTGGGTCTTCCTGGGCTGCCACGTTATGCCCGACGCCCCCAGCGACAAGGACGGTTCCTACTCCGGCGGCGCGTACGTTGCCGGCCCCGACGAGGCACCCCACGGCGGCGAGGTGTGGTACTACTACACGGGCAACATCCGCTGGCCCGCCGGTGACGGCACCTACGCCGGCCGCCTTGCCAACCAGACCCGCATGCGCAGCTACAACGGCATCAACCTGGGGCCCAAGGAGGTAGTAATCACCAACGCGGACTACCCCTCCTACTGCTCCAACCACGTTCGCGACCCCAAGGTCTGGCGTCAGGATGGTCGCCTGCACATGCTGTTGGGCGCCCGCACGCGCAAGGACTCCCGCGGCTCCATCCTGTGCTACGGCTCTGACGACGGCGTCAAGTGGGCGCTGGAGGGCTCCGTCACCAACACGGGCGCCGAGCCCTTCGGTTACATGTGGGAGTGCCCGGACCGCATTGTCCTGAAGGACGCCGACGGCGCCGAGCACCAGTTCCTGGCCACCTGCCCCCAGGGCACCAACGAGCTGAACCTGCCCTACATGCTGCAGAACGTGCACGGCAACGGTTACTTCCCGCTGGATGGCGATCTGCTCGCCCTCATGCACCAGGACACGGAGCTCATGGCCGCGGAGGGCCCGCACCCCGCCATTGACCAAGAGACCTTCGTGGAGTGGGACCACGGCTTCGACTTCTACGCCTGCCAGACGCTGGCTGCGGAGGACGGCCGCACCATGCTCATTGGCTGGATGAGCCTCCCGCACGACAAGTACGACGTGCGTCCCTACGACAACCCCACGGACACCTGGCGCGGCTGCCTCACCGTGCCGCGCGTGCTCTCCATGGGCGCCAACGGCCGCGTCCTGCAGTGGCCCGCGGAGGAGATCACCGCGCTGCGCGGCGGCGCCCAGGCCTTCGACGGTGCCAAGGCAACCCTGCCCAAGTGCGCTGACGCGGTTATCAGCGGCATCACGGGTGACGGCACCCTCCGCTTTGCCGAGGCGCTGGAGCTGCGCATCAAGGACGGCGTGGTCGAGCTGGTCTTCACGGACGACACGGTTGGCCAGGGCCGCAAGGTTCGTCGCGCCCTCTGCGGCGACGTGCACGACATCCGCGTGCTGGTTGACACCTCCGTGCTTGAGATTTACCTCAACGGTGGCGAGACCGTACTCAGCACCCGCTACTTCGCCGAGACGGACGAGCTGACGATCACCGCCGACCTGCCGGGCGCCCAGGGCACCTGGTATCCCATGGATCCCATCTCTATCAACTACGTGGTCGACAGGTAACGGCACCACAAGGCCGGCGCACCTCCGTTGGTGCGCCGGCATTCATAGAGCCTTCCAACAGAAGACCCCGGCCAGTGAATCTACGGTCACTGGCCGGGGTCGTCCTTGCTGGAACTTGTTCTCGCTGTGGCGGTTATAGCGGGTAAGCGACGCCCTGGGCGGTAAGACTGGAGTTCACGACCAGCTGGTTGCCAGCTGGGAACCAACGGGTGGAGAAGACCTGGGCCCCGCGGTTGGCGTAGACCTCCACGGTGGAGCCGTCCACAACGACGCGCAGGTCGGTAAGGGCGCTGCAGGCAATGGTCCGGTGCGTGCGGCCGAGAGCCGCTGCCTTGGCGGCGTCGGTCTGCCCGAACACAAGGGAAAGCCGTTCTCCGTTGAAGGCAAGGGACAGCAGCTCTCCCTCCTCCGTGGTCCCCAAGGCCAGCGCGCCAGTGCCGCGGATGTCCTTCAGAAGTATGTCCGCGTGCATGTTCGCGCAGGTCAGGGGGACGTTGGGAGCGAGCTGAATGGGCGTGCCGCGCCGGGCGTCCAGCTCCCGCACCGGCCATTGCAGCAGGCTGCCGTCTGTGGCAAGGCTGAGCTCGCGCGGCAACGTAAGGCAGTGGCACCAGGCCAGACCCTCCGGTGCGCTGGAATATGAGGGGTCAAAGGTGCCCATCCAGCCCACGAGGATGCTGCGACCCTGCTGGTCCACGAAGATCTGCGGCGCATAGAAGTCAAAGCCGTGGTCCCATTCGGTGAAGCTTGCGGCATCCACGGTGTCGGCTTGCTGCATGCGGCCTGCCAGAGGGAAGTAGCCGGCCTGCCAGCGGTTTTGCCAGCGAAGCTCCTCGTGCGGCATGCCCTGGGGGCAGACGGCAAGGTAGTCGCGGCCGCCCAGCCGCACTATGTTGGGGCACTCCCACATATAGCCCAGCCGCTCCATCGGACGGACGAAGCGGTTAAAGGTCCACGCCTCGCCGTCGGGGGAGGACCAAAGCATGACCGCGCCCGTGTCCCTTTCCCTGCTCTCGTCCACCACAAGGCGCGTGCCCAGGAGCATCCACCACGTGCCGTCTGCCTCGCGCCAGACCTTGGGGTCGCGCACGTGGGCGCAGACCTCCGCAGGGTAGTCCGCGGGGGAGAGGATTACGTGCCTGTCCTGGTAGCGCACCCCGTCCGAGCTGTGGGTGGCAACCTGGTGGGCAACGTGGTCATAGGCGGTGTGGGGGACTGCACCCTCCGGCACCAGGTGGGCGGTGTAGAAGACGCGGATGCGCTCCGTTCCGTCCGGCCCCGTCTCTACCAAGGCGCATCCTGACCACACGCCGTCGCGCTCCTCCGGAAGCTCGGGCGCCATGGCGGGTTCGGTGCGTGTCCAAGTCAGCAGGTCCGGGCTTGTTGCGTGGCCCCACCACTTGGTGTCACTGTTGGGCCAATCCGGCCCGTACTGATAGCAGAAGTGATAGGTGCCGCGGAACTGGCACAGGGCGTTGGGATCGTTCATCCAGCCGTGGCCCGGTGTCAGGTGGAAGTGCGGCTCCCAATGGAGTGGTGCCTGCGCGATGCTGAGCGTGTCCATGAATCTCACTCCCCAAAATGCCTGCGGCCGTGGAGGTTGAACTTCCACGGCCGCCGTTTCGGCAACTCTTCCTCTGCTGTAATTCTAGCCGCGGCTTGACGGCGTGACCCTTTCGGGCCGCCTTACGTGGCCGCTCTTTGCGCTACCCGCGGATCCCATAGGTCATGCTGCCCATGGTCCACGCGCGGTGCTCGGCGTCCAGCGTGGACGCAACGTGCAGCTTGCTGATGTCCTCGGGGTACCAGCGGGTGGTGAAGGTCTTCTCGCCGCCGTTGACGTAGATCTCTACCACGGAGGTGTCCACCAGCAGACGCAGGCTCTGGACGGCGCCAGCGGAGAGCTTTGCCGTGCTCAGGCGGCGCACGGTGCGGTAGGCGCCTGCGGGGCTCAAGAAGGCTAGCTCAACCAGGTCCTTCCTCACCATGAGCTCCAGGTCGCCGTTGAGGAGGATGCGGCCCTCGCCCTTGATGTCATCCAGCAGCAGGTCGCAGGTGCCTCCCTGGAAGGTGGCGCCAATGGCGTCGGAGAGCTCGTACTCGTCGTTCTTGGCGGAGCCCACGGTGCCGGTGGTGCCGTGCAGCCCCTGGCCAGAGAACTCGGCGGGCTCGCCGTGCAGCACTTCGATCTCCGGCGCGGGCCACTGGCAGATGTTGCCAGCCTCGTTGAGGCTTAGCACGCGCGGCACCGTGAGGGTGTGCGTCCACTCGCGGGTGGGGTTGTCGTACTGGGTCTCGATGTCCGGCAGGCCCACCCAGCCCACAAGCAGGGTGCGGCCGGACTCGTCCTCGAAGGCCTGCGGCGCATAGAAGTCAAAGCCGTAGTCCATCTCCACGAAGTCCTTGGGGTCCATGCAGGGGTAGGGGCCGTCGGCGTCCATGAGCTTCGGGTCCTTGCCCAGGGTGTCCACCACGGTGCCGGAGAGCGGGAAGTAGCCGGTGTTGTGCACGTTCTCGAACGAGAAGTCGCGCTTGGGCACGCCCTGCGGGCAGACGAGCAGGAACTCGCGGCCGTCCAGGCAGATGCGGTTGGGGCACTCCCACATGTAGCCAAAGGTGTCCTCGTCGGTGTTGGTGGCGCTGCCCGCAAGCTTCCAAGACAGGCCGTCCTCGCTGCCGTACAGCAGCACGGCGCCGCGGTCGCCCTTGGCGCGCGCACCCAGCAGCATGTACCAACGGCCGTCCTGCTCCCATACCTTGGGGTCGCGCACGTGGCAGGAGCAGTAGGCGGGGTAGCCCTCGTTGCCAAGGACCAGGCGCTTCTCGCCGTAGTTGGTGCCGTCGCTCACGACCAGGATCTCGTTGGCAAGGCGGCCCGAGTAGTCGTAGTCGTGGTCACCGGGCAGGAGCTGGTTGCCCGTGTAGTAGCACCACATCTGGCCGTCGTGCACGGTGGCGGAGCCGGAGTAGGAGCCGTTCTTGTCGAGCTCGCAGCTGGGCATGATGGGGCTTCCGCACCACTGCCAGTTCACCAGGTCCGTGCTGGTCCAGTGGGCCCAGCCGTGGGCCGCGTCCGGCCACAGGCGGCGGTGCTGGTGCGAGAAGTGATAGACGCCGTTCAGCTGGCAGAGGCCGTTGGGGTCCGTGACGTCGCCGGACTCCGTCTGCAGGTGGAACTTGAGGCGCCAGTTGTGCTTCTGGTTGAAGGAATAGTTGATGGGCATGAGGTGCCTCCCTAGGACGATGCGGGTGGTCTTGCAACCAGTGTGAACCCGATGCGGACGCGTTGAAGCGCACAAATACGTGGCACGGCGATAAAAAAGGCCCAGAGGGAGCAATCCTCTGGGCCAGGGTGGGGCTAGTTAGGCCAAGACCTTCTCGACCTCGGCAAGGGTGGGCATGGCGGGAATGGCGCCGCGCTTGCGCACGCACAGGGATGCCACGGCGTTGCCGAAGCGCGCGAAGTACTTGGCGTCCTCCAGCGTGACCTCCTCGGGCTTCTTCTTGCTGTCCAGGAAGGCGCAGAGGAAGCCGCCCCAGAAGGAGTCGCCGGCACCGGTGGTGTCCACGGCCTCAACGCGGAAGCTGGGCACGGTGGCGCAGCCCTCGTTGGTTGCCACGAGGGCGCCCTCGGCGTCCAGCGTGACGCACACGACCTTGGCGCCCTGGGCCAGGAGGGCCTTGGCGGCAGCCTCGGGGTCGGTGTCGCCGGTCAGGAGCGCGCACTCCTCGCCGGAGATCTTGATGAGGTCCATGTAGCTGACGATGGACTGCATCTGCTGGGCAGCCTCGACGGGGCCGCTCCACAGGGAGTCGCGGTAGTTGGGGTCATAGGACATGACGCAGCCGGCAACCTTGGCAACCTTGAGAGCTGCGATGGTGGCAGAGCGGGCGGGCTCGTTGGTGAGGGAGAGGGAGCCCACGTGGAAGACCTGGCTGTTGGAGATGATGTCCTCGCGCAGCTCCGCGGTCCTGAGCTGGGTGTCTGCGCCGGGCTTGCGGGCGAAGGAGAACTTGCGCTCGCCGTTGGCGTCCAGCGCCACGAAGGCCAGGGTGGTGAAGGTGTCGGGGTCGGAGATCAGACCGTCGCAGTTGATGTCGTTGGCGAGGAGGGTGGCGCGCAGGAAGTCACCGTGCATGTCCTGGCCCACCTTGCCAATGAAGGCGGTGGAGCAGCCCAGGCGCTCAAGCGCGACCAGCACGTTGGCGGGGGCGCCGCCGGGGTTGCGCTCGAAGAGCTTCTGACCGGAGGGGGAGGTGCCGGCGTCGGTGAAGTCAATGAGGAGCTCGCCAAGGGCGGTAACAGAGAACATGGTCTCTCCAATCTGGGCTGGTTGCCCGTTTGGTATGGACGCGCTGAATGCGCCCGATTCTAAGAAGGGGACGGCCGAGTGACCGTCCCCCTTGGTTCCTAGCTTCTGTGGGTGATCACCGCAAAGCCTTACTTGACCTCGATGAAGGGGTCGCCAGCCTTGACGGCGCCATCCTTGCCCTCCACGGACGCGTAGTCGTCCGTGTTGGTGACCACGATCATCGTGGTGGTCTGCTTGCCAGCGGCCTTGACGGCGTCCAGGTCGACCTCCATGAGCAGGTCGCCCTTCTTCACGGTGTCGCCGACCTTCACGTGAGGCGTGAAGGGCACGCCGTTGAGCTCCACGGTGTCGATGCCGATGTGGATGAGGATCTCGGCGCCACCGTTGGAGAGCAGGCCCACTGCTCGGTGGGCTCGATGGCCTCGCCCTTGCCCATGGCCTCGGAGGCGAACACGGGGTCGGACACGGAGGTCATGGCCACGGCGGTGCCGGTCATGGGAGCCACGAAGGTCTCGGCCTGCAGGGCGGCGGCAGGAGCCTCGTCGGCCTCGGACTTGGCCAGGGCGGCCTCCTCGTCAGCGGCGGCCTTGGTCTCGGCGGCAGCCTTGGGGGCCTTCTTGGCGTCGGCGTCGTCGGAGTAGATGACCGTGGTGATGCCGAAGGCGACGCCGAATGCGACGGCGAACATGAGGACGTACTGGATGGGCTGGGCGATGCAGAGCAGCAGGCCGAAGATGCCGGTGACGCCGGTGCCCGTGGCGCCGAGGTGAGTCATGAAGCAGATGAAGGCGCCGCAGGCGGAGCCAATCATGCCAGCCACGAAGGGCTTGACCTTAGGCAGGTTGACACCGAAGATGGCGGGCTCGGTGATGCCCAGCAGGCAGGAGACGCCAGAGGGCACGGCCAGGGACTTGGTCTTGACCGACTTGGTCTTGAGTGCGACGGCCAGGCAGGCACCGCCCTGGGCGATGTTGGCGGCGGAGGCGATGGGCAGCCAGTAGGTGACGCCGTACTGGCCAAGCAGGGAGACGTCGATGATGGTGTACATCTGGTGCAGGCCGGTAACGACGGACGGGGAGTAGATGAGACCGATGATGATGTAGCCGATGCCCAGGGGCACAGAGAGCAGAGCCATGAGCAGGCCGATGATGTTGTTCTCGAGCCACACGAAGATGGGGCCGATGAAGAGGATGGTGATGTAGGCGGCGCCGGAGACGGACAGCAGCGGAGTCAGGAAGAGGTCGAACATCTCGGGGACGACCTTGTGGAGGCGCTTCTCGAAGAAGCAGAGAATCCAGACACCCACGATGATGGGGATGACGTGACCCTGGTAGCCAATCCAGTCGATGGAGTAGAGGCCGGGGATGACGTCAAACGTGATCATGGTGCCGTCGGCCATGGCCGAGGAGGCGCTGTAGGCGTTGATGAAGTCAGAGCTGATGAGCAGCGCGCCAAGGGAGGCACCCAGGTAGGGGTTGCCGCCAAAAACGGTTGCCGCGGAGAAGCCAATGAGTATCTGCAGGTTGGCCAGGGCGCAGGCGTTGATGAGGCCGGCGATCTTCCAGTAGACGTTGGTGGAGAGGTCGACATCCGGGAGGATGTACGGGACGGCGCTCATGATACCCATGAGCATACCGGAGGCGACGATGGCCGGGATGATGGGCACGAAGACGTCGGAGAGGACCTTGATGGCCGCCATGAACTTGTTCTGGTTCTGGGCGGCGGCTTCCTTGACCTCTGCCTTGGTGGCTGCGGAGATGTTGCCCTGGGCGATGAACTCGTCGTAGACCTTGTTTACCGTGCCAGTGCCGTAGATGACCTGCAGCTGGCCAGACGCCTGGAAGTTGCCCTTGGCGCCCACGGCGTTCTCGAGCTTGTCCTTGTCGACCTTAGAATCGTCTGCGATTACGAGACGCATGCGCGTGGCGCAATGCGCTGCGGATACGATGTTGCTCGATCCGCCTACGGCTTCCAGCAGCTCCTTGGCTGCTTGTTTGGCGTCCAGTGCCATAAGCCCTCCTCTATGGTTGCCGCACCTTGTCCTGCTTGACACGATTCCTAGGTACAGCGCCTCAAACCAAGTGCCGTCGAACTATGCGCAAATACCCTATGGAATCGTTCTCACACCTACTTATTGAACCGCGGATGGGCGAAGAATGATGATTCAATGTGGGCCAAACGTATGAGCGGTTGAAATACAAGCGTGAACGGCATGTAACATTCGCGTAAGAGTTGGCGCTGCCCTAGTCCCAGCGAGTGGAGCCGCGCGCGAAGAGCTCGTACGTCATGCACACCTGCTGGGCGCTGTCCTTTGCCTTGCCAAGGCCGTCCAGCAGCATACGGGCCGCTTCCTCGCCGCTCGACTTGTAGTGGTGGTTCACGGTGGTCATCGTTGGCGTCACGACCCTTGCCAGGTCCGAGTCACCCACGCCCGTCACCTGCACGTCTTCCGGGATGCGCTTGCCGTACTCCCTGAGGCAGGCCATGGCGCCCGCGGCAATCCTGTCGGTTGCGCAGATCAGGGTGTCGACCTCCGGGTAGGCCGCAAGCAGCAGCTCGCAGATGAGGTAGCCGGAGTCCACGTTGAAGTCGGCCACCATCTGTGCCCGGGCCTCGGGCTCTATGCCGCGGGCGTGGCAGGCGTCCAGGAAGCCCTTGTGTCGGGCGAGGCCTGCGGAGGTGTCCTCGTCCGTGACGCCAATGAACGCCGGGTGGCTGCCGTGGTTGAGCGCGAAGAGCGTGACGTCCCGCACGGCGTGGTAGTCGTCGTAGTAGACGCAGCGGTGGCCATCCAGCTTCTGGCCCAAAATCACATGCGGGACGGCAAGGTTGTCGAGGGCCTCGACGTGCTCGGGCGTGAGCATGGTTGCGGAGAGGATGATTCCATCCACGGAGCCGGTGTCCGAGAAGAGCTTGAGGTACTTCAGCTCGGTCTGCGCCACGTTTGACGTGTTGGCCAACAGGATCTGGTACCCTGCCGCGCTCAGGACCTTGCTCAAGCCGGAAACCATGCGCGAGATTGACGTCGAGTTGATCTTGGGGATGATGACGCCTACGACGTTGGTCTTGCCCGTGCGCAGAATCTGCGCCTGGCGGGAGGGAACGTAGCCGGTCTCCTGGATGATCTGTGCAATGCGCTTGCGCTTCTCGTCCGAGACGTAGCCGTTGTTGAGGTAGCGCGAGACGGTGGCGCGTGAGACGCCAGCCATGGTGGCGATGGTGTTTATGTCCAATGCATGCCCTCCGTGGAAATGCTGCGCCTGCCGTTGTGGAGCGCGTGCTCCGCGGGTACTCATGATATAAGTGAGCGCAAGCGGCGCCAGCGTGCCGCAGTGCGTGGAGCGTGGGGTACAAACGGCCTACTAGAGGAGCATACCATGTCAACGTCGCTTTCAAAGGATCTGGAACACCTTCGCACCCTGGCTGAAGACAGCGCAAATCCCGGCAGGTACGGGCAGCACTTCCACCTCATGCCCCCGGTGGGCTGGCTCAACGACCCCAACGGCCTGTGCCAGTTCAACGACGTTTACCACGCCTTCTTCCAGTACTCCCCCTTCAATGCGGAGGGCGGCGTCAAGATGTGGGGTCACAGCGTTAGCGATGACCTCATCAAATGGGACTACGTGGGCACGCCGCTGTACCCGGACCAGCCGTTTGACGTCTCTGGCGTGTATTCTGGCTGTGCCTACGTGGAGGACGGCGTGATGAACGTCTTCTACACGGGCAACGTGAAGAAGCTGGACGCCGCCGGCTACGACTACGTGTGCACGGGCCGCGAGGCCAACACCATCCGCACCTCCAGCAAGGACGGAATCAACTTCGAGCACCGCCACGTGGTCATGGGCAACGAGGACTACCCCGCGGACGACACGGAGCACGTGCGTGACCCCAAGGTCTGGCGCGACGGCGACACCTACTACATGGTGCAGGGTGCCCGTCGCACGGACGACAGGGGAGAGGTGCTGGTCTTCAAGTCCGACGACATGGAGCGCTGGACCCTGCTCAACCGCATTACCACGGAGTACCCCTTTGGCTACATGTGGGAGTGCCCGGACTACTTCAGGCTGCCGGACCTGGGCGACGGGAACCTGACCAAGGTTCTCTCCGTCTCCCCGCAGGGGCTCACCGGCGGCGACTGGGACCGCAGGAACGTGTACCAGTCTGGCTACTTTGTGCTGAGGGGCGACCCAACCGCCGAGTACCGCCTGCAGCCCTTTGCCCTGTGGGACGCCGGCTTTGACTTCTATGCGCCCCAGACCTTCCAGGCCGACGACGGCCGCCGCATCCTCATTGGCTGGATGGGCATGCCGGACGAGAAGACCTACACCAACCCCACGGTGGAGGACGGCTGGCAGCACTGCTTCACCATTCCGCGCGAGGTTTCCGTGCGCTACGGCCGCGTGCTGCAGTGGCCGGTGCGGGAGATTGAGGGCTACCGTGCCAACCTGCGCGAGGCCGGCCACAGCCTGTTTGTTGAGGGCTCTCCCACCTTCGACCTCGAGATTGACGACATGCCGGAGCACATGAGCTTCGTGTACGTGAAGCTTGCCGACGAGTTTGCCATCACTTGGGGCAGCGGCGTGCTGGAGCTGCGCTTCCTGGACGACTCCAAGGATGGCGTGGGCGCCGGCCGCCACGTGCGCTACGAGCACCTGGCCCGGCTGGAGAACATGAGGATCGTGGGCGACATGTCCTCGGTGGAGGTCTTCGTGAACAACGGCGAGCTGACCTTCTCCACCCGCTACTACCCCAAGAAGTACAAAGCGGTCGTGGACGCGCCGGGCGCGCACATCCAGTTCTGGGACCTGAACGTGTGAGACACGGGGACGGTTCTCGCGTCTCATGAGACAGGGGGACGTACCTTTTGTCTCATGTGAATAAGGCAGTCGGACTTGGCCTCAACTGCCTCAAACTCGCATCAGCGGCAGTGTTGAGCCGCCGTGCGGCATGACCAGCACGCGCGGCTCTCGCTCCAGCTTGGCGCGCTGGTCTGCCAGTGCCGCGTCCAGCGCCTCCTGCACATGGCGGAAGGGCCGCATGAAGCAGTCCCGCACCAGGTCATCCGGCATGTCCGAGACGAGCCACACCTGACACCGGCACTCGATCTGCGCCACGGCGGCCGCCTTGTGGCCGCCGAGCTTGAACTCGCGCCGCAGGTGGTCCACCACGTCCTGCGGGCTGTGCGCCTCGTGCATCCACTGCTCAAAGGTGGGCTGCCCCAGGCCCTCCGCGCAGGAACCCACCAGTATGATTACGCCGCCGTCACGCACGGGGTGCTTGGCGTTGTCCAGCGCCTTCTGCAGCTGGTAGAGGTTGAGGTCCTTGGGTGCGCCGCCCTGGCTCACCACCACTATGTCTGCGTATTCGTGCAGCTGGCAGCCATACAGGCGGTCCAGCTGGCGGCAGGCGTCGCGCTGGGCGGCCACGAAGTCGCCGCAGGCGGCGTAGACCACGCGCTTGTCCTCGTCCAGCACCACGTTGACGATGAAGTCCAGCCCCACCATGCGGCAGGCCTCCTCCAGGTCCAGCCGCACGGGGCTCTCCATGTTGCCGGAGTGCGCGGCCGGGTCCACCATGAGGGAGTGGTTGGCCTGGATGGCCTGGAAGGTGCTGACTCCCGGCATGATGGCCTTGGCGCCGCCGGAATAGCCGGCAAAGTAGTGGTACTCCACGTTGCCCAGCGAGATGCGCACGTCGGCCTGGGCAACCTCCCGCAAGATGTCCACGGGCGTGCCATGGCTGGTCTGGCCAAAGTGCACGAGGCCTGCCGAGTCCCCGTTGAGCACGGCCAGCTTGCCGTAGTAGGGCCCCATGATGGTGCGCAGCTCGTCCTCCGTCTGCGGCCGGTGGCTACCAAGTGCAATCGCCAGCAGCACGTCCTGGTCCCGCACGCCCGCGGCGTGCAGCTCGTCCATGACGGGCGGCAGTACCGTGGCGGTGGGAAGGGGGCGCGTCACGTCGCTGGTGATGATGCATATGCGCTGGCCGGGCCGCACGAGGTCGCTCAGGTGCGGCGTGCCGATGGGGTGGGCCAGCGCCTCGCGCACCACTGGCTCTCCAGTGGCCGAGAACTGCACGTCGTTTGCGTGCATGACCTCTATGAGATTGGCCTCGGGAAGCTCGAAGACTTCCTCTCGCGTGCCGATTCCTACGTTGAGCTGCATGTTGGCTCCCATTCTGCTTTGGGGTGGAGGGTCGTGGTCTTTTCGGCGCCGCGCACGTTGCGCGGCGGCCAGCCGGATGGTCAGTCTGTGTAGAGCACCTGGCAGCCGCCGAAGGTGATGGGCACGTAGACGCCCTGGGTGTCCGAGGCAAAGATGCCCGAGGCTGCGGCCACGGCAACGTGCTGGCCGTTGGTGCTTGGGTCTATGCCCGGTAGCCCCGCCGTTTGGACGGTCCGGGTTGATGGACCGTCAACGGAGTTGCCGCTAACGTTGGTGGGCGAGTCCAGCAAGATCACGTCGTACGTGCCGCCGCTCGACCCTGGGTTGGGATTCGCCACGCCGAGCCTGGCGCAGATGTCATCGGCAGAAAAGCCGGTTTGCACCGTTCCCACCAGCACCTGGTAGCCGGCAGCCTGAGCTGCGGCAATGAGCTGCTGGTGCTCCGCCTCCTTTGCGGCTGCTGCCTCCTCCTCCGCTTTTTTGGCAGCGGCTTCCTCTGCGGCCTTCTGGGCGGCCGCTGCCTCCTCGTCGGCCTTTTTCTTTGCCTCCACGGCCTTGTCTCTGCGGGCGATGGCGGCCGCGCGGAGCCTCTGTGCAACGGCCTTGGCGCGGCTTGCGCCGGAGCCCGCCTGGCTGGAACCGATGAGGCTGGAACCGGAGCCGGAGCCGCTGCCTGAGCCGGCGCCGGAGGCATCGTCTGCGAACTGCGGGTCACGCTCAATCCATGCGACGGCATCGTCTATCTGCTGGTCGGTGACCTCAAGGGCGTCGATGGGCGTAAGCTCCAGGGGTTGGTTCTGGGGTGCCGTCAGTGTTCCCCCAGGCTCCACGTCTGAGCCTATGGTCACCTGGAGCGTCGTCTGGGTGTAGGCGTACACGGTGCCGTCGCTTGCGATGGGTGAGCCCAGCGCCACTATGGTGTAGGTGCCGCGGGGAACCCTGACGCCCTTGCCGGTGTATGAGACCCACTGCTGCTCGTCCACCGGGTTGCCATGGACATCCGTTCCCTGCACCTTGACGGGAATGCGGGAGGACTGGGCGTCCAGGGAGTACGCCTTCACCGCCAGCACGACGCTGACGGGCGCGACCTCCTTGGCGCGCTTGTCTGCCACGTAGAGGGCGACGCCAAGGCACAGCAGCAGGATGCCGACAACAGCCGCCACCAAAATCGTTGCCTTCCTGCGCGGCTTCTTGGGGGTCTCTTCCTTGGGCTGCTCCTGCGCAGGTTGTTGAGCATACTGGGCGGGCCGGGAAACGGGCCTGGAGACGGGCCTTGGTCGGCTTACGGGTGCGGGCTGGTTGCCGGTGTCCTGGCGCGTGGTACCTGGGAGCTGCCGCCCGCAGCGCGGGCAGAACCTCCTGTCCCCGTCAACCTTATTCCCGCAGCCTGGGCAGTACATGGAAGCCGCCTCCCAAAACCGTTTGTCTATTGCCTAAAGAATCTGCTCCATGCCAATGTGGTAGGGCACGAGGCCCAGGTGCTCGTAGAAGCCCATGGCCTTGGGGTTGCAGGCCCACACGTTCAGCGTCACTCGGTAAAAGCCCTCCCGCCGCGCGAAGTCCAGCACGTGGTGGTACAGCGCCTCGCCAATGTGCTGGCCGCGGGAGGCCTCGTCCACGCACAGGTCGTCAATGTAGAGGGTGCGCACGTCCGTCATGTTGTTGGAGTTCACGAACTGCTGGTACACGCAGAAGGCGTAGCCAAGGATCTGGCCGGGGGCAGCGTCCTCTGCCACGGCCACGAAGATGGGCCGCGCGTCGTCCGCGATGATGGCCTTGAGCTCCTCGTCCGTGTACTTGCGGGTGTTGGGCTTGAAGAGGTCTGGCCGGCCTGCGGCGTGCACGTTCAACACCTGCAGGAGAAGGGCGTCAAGGCCCGGAATGTCCTGCTCTGTTGCGCGACGAATCTGCATGAGAATGCCCCTCTCGTTGTGTTGGTCCTAGCAGACTATACACGCGGGAGGGGCTGGTGTGTTGGCAGATGACGTGTGGGGCTAGGCGCGCTCCTGCACGAAGGCGACGAAGGCGTCCTTCTCGGACTCGGTGCGGAGGCGGGCGGTGTACTGATAGTCTCCCATGTCATCCGCAAGGTCGGGCGAGATGGCCCCGTGCGAGACGATGCGCGGCCCCCACTCGTCGAGGATCTGCTCGTGGGTGTGACGGTAGCGGTGCTCGTTGCGACGGCTGGCATAGACGGCCCAGAAGCTCTCTGCCCCGGGCGTGACGTGCGACTCGTCGAAGCAGACCATGTCGGCCCAGATCTGGAACACGTTGGTGGAGTGGGCGTAGTTCATCATGTCGGGCGTGTTCCCGCCGGTGGGGCGGCAGTTGACCTCGAGCCCCACGTAGTCGCCCGCATGTCCCAGACCAGGCTTCTCGGTTGCAAGGCGGAAGAATTCCATGTGCACGAAGCGGCTGGTGATGCCGAAGCCGCGCGCGGTGGCTTGGCCAAGCTGGGCCAGGCGCGGGTCCACGTCGGGGCGGCACCAGTAGGCGAGGTCCCCGCGGCTGCGAACGAGGTCGCTCATGGAGGGCGGGAACTCCTCCATGTTCTGGAAGAGCGGGTTGCCGTGGGAGTCCAGGATGGCGTCGTAGGCGCAGATGGCGCTTGCGGGGACGAACTCCTCCAGCACGTAGGGCTCGCGCACGCCAAAGTAGAAGAAGGTGTTGAGCTCGTCGTCATTCGCTATTTTGAATGCGCCGCCGGCTCCCATGCCCACCTCAGGCTTGGCAAAGAGCGGGTAACCCACCTCGCGTGCGAAGGCAAAGCCAGCCTCGCGCGAGGTGACCCGAATCTGGCGTGCGGTTGGCACGCCTGCCGCCGCATAGAGTGCCTTCATGTCCGCCTTGCTGCGCCAGCGGGCCATCTGCTGCGTCTTGGCGCCCGTGTTGATGTTGAAGTCCTCGCGCAGGCGGGCGTCGGTGGAGAGCCAGAACTCGTTGTTGGACTCCAGCCAGTTCACGCGGCCGTGCTTGTACGAGAAGTACGCCACGCCGCGGTACACGTCCTCGTAGTTGCGCAGGTCAGGGGTGTAGTAGTAGTCGGAAAGAGCGCCCGCGAGCTGAGGCTCGAGGGCGCTCTGGGGTACGTCTCCCATACCGAGGACCGTGGCGCCGTCTCGCTTGAGGCTCGCACAGAACTGCCAGTAGATATCTGGGAAGTTGGGCGAGAGAAAGACGACGTTCATGGGTTACTTCGACTTCCTCGCAGTGGTCTTGGCGGCCGCTGCCTTGCGCGCGGCGGGCTTGCGGGCCGTCGTCTTGCGGGTGGAGGTGGAGGAAGAGGACTTGCGTGCCGTGGTCTTGCGCGCGGTGGTCTTCTTCGCCGCTGCGGCCGGCTTGGCTGCCGCGGGCTCCTTCTCGGTTTCTGCCTCGGTGGCCTTGGTAGCGGCCTTGGCGGTAGACGCCTTGCCGGTAGCGGTCTTGGCAGCTGGCTTCTTGGCCGCGGCGGCCTTCTTGGCGGCAGGCTTCTTGGCGGGTGCGGGCTGCTCCACGGGCTTGACGGGCTGCTCGGCGGCGGCGATGGCCTCGACCTCCTTCACGGCCTCGGGCAGGAACTTGGCCATCTGCTGCTTCCACCAGAACCAGTCGTGGTTGCACTCGGGGCCCCAGAAGTCGAACCAGCCGGGGATGCCCAGCTTTTCGAAGGTGGCCTGCAGGAAGTGCAGGTCGTCCACGCCGAACTGCTCGTCCGCCGCTTGGCCAATGGAGAAGGCGAAGGTGCGGGTCTTGAAGAGCTTGAGGTAGGGGTGGTCGCTCGGCATGTTGGGCAGGAAGCCGTTGACATCGTTGTTGTATGAGACCTCGTTGCCCCAGTCGCCAAAGAAGTAGCTGGTGTGGAACATACCAGAGAGGGCGATGGCACCCTGGAAGAGGTCCGGGCGACGCAGGGCGACGATGGTGGCCTGCGTGGCGCCGAGGGAGCAGCCGGTGCAGAGCGGGCGCAGCTCAGTGCCGTTGACCTTGCGCACGAAGGGCAGCAGCTCCTCGCACACGAACTGGAAGTAGTCCTCCTGACGCTGGGCACGGGCGGCAAAGTCGGTGCTGGTGGAGCTCCAGGACTCCAGGTCGTTGGAGTCGACGGTGAAGAGCTGCACGCGGCCGGCGTCGATGTACTCGGCAAAGACGTCGATCATGCCGTTGTTCTCCCACTCGTCGGCCATCTGGTCCTGGGTGGGGAAAGCGATGACGGGGTAGGCCTTGGCGTCGCCATAGGCGATGACCTGCATGTTCTTGCCGAGCTTCTGGCTCTTGATGGTGTTGATGCTGCGATTCATAGTTACCTCACTTAGTCAATAAAAAGTACTGCCTAACGGCATGATTTTGTCGGTTAATGGCGTCTTGCGCCAGACACGAGAATAGCAGGGTCACCCTTGCGATGCCACGAGGAAGGTTCACGCTTCATAGAATCAGTACTCGGGACGAGCAATGAAGGGCAGCTCAGGCGGGTTGCCTGGCTCCATTGCGTGCCGTGGTCGTTCTCTGTGGTGCCCGAATGCGGAACGGGAGGTGCTATCACCGCAGACGAGGGCAGCTGGCTGCAACGGAATCCATGGGTGTCCAAGGCGCGTGCAGGTGTCTAAGCGTTGTGGCGGTGAGCACAAATCAATAAAAAACACTTGCAATCGATAATAACCGGGATACCATGAAAAGCGTGAAAAGGAATCCGCGCGGCAAGGGGCCGGCGGGGAAGCGAAGGGAATCGCAATGGAGCTCTTTCTTGACACGGCGGACGCGCAGGCGGTCGCGGAGATGTCCCAGTACCTCACCATCGCAGGCGTGACCACCAACCCCACCATCATCACCAAGTCGGGCAAGGCCCCCGAGGAGGTCTTCCAGCGGATGAACGCCGTGCTCACGCCTGACCAGAAGTTCTTCATGCAGGTCGTCGCCACCGACTACGAGGGCATCCTCGCCGAGGCGCGCCAGATCTGCTCCCTGCGCCCCAAGAACATGTTCGTGAAGATCCCCGTCACCCACGAGGGCCTGCGCGCCATCAAGGCCGCCAAGGCCGAGGGCCTGGGCGTGCTGGCCACCGCCATCTACAGCCCCGACCAGGCCTTCCTCGCCGCCATGAACGGCGCCGACTACCTGGCCCCCTACGTCAACCGCATGTGCAACTACGGCGACGGCGTCCAGGCCGTGCGCGAGCTGCAGGAGATGCTGGAGGTCCACGGCCTCGCGTCCAAGATCTGCGCCGCCAGCTTTAAGAACGGCAACCAGGTGCACGAGCTCGTCCTCGCCGGCGCGGAGGCGGTGACCGTCGCCCCCGCCGTGGTCTCCGCCATGGTGGACCACCCCGGCACCAAGATCGCCGTGGACGAGTTCACCCAGGCCTGGAACGCGGCCTACGGGCGCACCACGTTCAAGGCGTAGGTTCGGGCCAGCGGTCAAAGAAGGCAAGCCGTTGAGATGGCGCCGTCCTCTTTGGGGCGGCGCGTCTGCGTTTCGAGAAAGGCGGGTTTTCGTTACACACGTAAACCGTTTTACCGCTAAGAAAAAACTCATGCGAAACCGTGTTACGCGTGTAATCGAAATCAGTATTCCTTCGGTAGTTTCGTCGCGAGCGGGGCTGTGTCGGCTACAGCAGCTCGATGCCCAGCTTGCGGATGGCGTCCGCGTAGGCCACGCCCGCGTCGTCGGTGATGACGCCCGTGAAGTCGGAGAGGCCCGCGTACCGGTAGTTCCCGTGCGCGTGAAATTTGTGCGCATCGGCAAGCACGTATGCCTTCGTCGCACCGTGCAGGACGGTCCTCTTGACCACGCCGTCCTCCATGTCAAACACGGTGACGGCGTCGTCCTCCACATTGGCGCCCAGTGCGCCAAGAAACGCAAGGTCAAAGCACATGTCTTGCAACACGGAGAGCGTGGTGGCGCCCACGAAGCCGTTGAGCTCCACGTCCATCTTGCCGCCGGGGCACTGGGCTATGACGTTCTTCCCCGCTGCCACGCGCTTGATCACGTCCAGCATGGTGGACACCACGATCACGTGCTTCTCGCCCTTGGCCAGGAGGTCTGCTAGGTACAGGTTGGTGGACGAGACGTCCAGGTAGATGGTCTGGTCGTTCTGGATGAGGTCGTACGCCTTCTGTGCTATCTGCTGCTTCTGGGGGCGGTAGTCGTCCACGCGCGCGGTGACGTTGCGGTCCGGTGTGTCGTCCAGGCTCACGGCGCCGCCGTACACGCGCTGGATGAGGCCGTCGGCGCTCAGGCGTTGAAGGTCCTTGCGGATGCTGTCCTCGCTCACGCCGAAGCGCTGCGCGAGCTCGGTGGTGGAGACGCGGCCCACCCGGGCAAGCTCCTCCAGGATTATGGTTTGTCTTTCGGTGCGAAACATGAGCCCCTTGGCCTCTCTGCATGGGCGAATGCGGACGCGTTGCACGGCGTCCCCTTGTGCGGTGTCTGCCGGGTAGCAGCTATTATCGGCGTAATTGGGAGGGCAACTTGGGATGTGTCCGCGAAATATGGAAAAAACGCGAACAAACGGGAGACAATCAATAAATCCGAAAATCAATAATAAACGGGAAATATCGGTATACAATGGGAATCGAAAAGGAGTAACGCGGTTGCTGGAGGCATCGCGTAGGCGAGGAAGGGAATCACCATGCTCACGCAGAGGACGCAGCGCATCAAGGACGGCATGTTTGCCAACCCGCGTCAGGTGGACCTAGAGCGCGCGACGCTATACATGCAGAGCTACCAGCAGACGGAGGGCGAGCCGGCCATCATGCGCCGCGCAAAGGCCTTCTGCCACCTGCTCGCAAACCACAGGATCGTGCTCGACGACGATGACCTGCTGGTGGGCAACCGCACCGCGACCCCGCGCGCGGGCGTGGTCTCGCCAGAGATGAGCCCCTACTGGATCATCGACGAGCTGGACAAGTTCCCCACGCGTCCGCAGGACCAGTTCCAGATGTCCGAGGAGGACAAGGCCTACTACCGCGACGTCCTTGCCCCCTACTGGAGCGGCCGCTCGCTCAACGACTGGTTCCGCGCCCATCTGGATGCCGACGTCGCTGCCGCGCAGAAGGACAAGGTCTTTGCCGTGGCGCAGACCGACAAGGGCCAGGGTCACATCATCCCCGACTACGAGGAGGTTTTGCGCCTGGGCCTGGGTGGTATTCGCGCGCAGGCAGCGAGTCTCGCCGCTGGCGCGCCTCAGAACCTCTTCTACCAGGCATCCCTCATGTGCATGGACGGCGTTATTGCCTACGTGCGCCGCTACGAGGCCGTGGTGCGCGAGCACATTGCCGACCCCTCGACGGCTCCCCAGCGTGCTGCCGAGCTCTCCCGCATGGCGGAGGTCCTGCACCACGTGGCCACCGAGCCCGCGCGCGACCTCTACGACGCCCTGCAGCTGGTCTGGCTCCTCTGCGTTGCCCTGCAGCACGAGAGCAACGCCAGCAGCATCTCGCTCGGGCGCATGGACCAGTACCTCCTGCCCTACTACCGCGCATCCATCCAGGCTGGTGTCACGCGCGCGCAGATCCGCGAGCTTCTTCAGTGCTTCTACCTCAAGACCAACACCGTGGTCTTCCTGCGCTCCACGGAGAGCGCCAAGTTCTTCGGCGGCTTCCCCACGGGCTACAACCTGGTGGTGGGCGGCGTGGACGCTGGCGGGCGCGACGCCACCAACGAGCTCTCCATCCTCCTTTTGGACCTGCAGCGCGACACGCGCCTGCCCCAGCCCAACCTCTCGCTACGCGTGAGCAAGGACACCCCGGACGAGCTGCTGCACAAGGCGTGCGAGATCATCCGCCTGGGTGACGGCATCCCCCAGGTCTTCAACGACGAGGTCAACATTCCCGCCTTCCTGAACCGCGGTGTGAGCGAGCCCGACGCGCGCGACTATGCCGTGGTGGGCTGCGTGGAGCTCTCCATCCCCGGGCGGATGTACGGCCTGCACGACATCAGCATGTTCAACATGATGAAGTGCCTGGAAATCACCCTGCGCGAGCATCCTGAGGGATTCCCCAGCTTCGAGGGCCTGTGCCAGGCGGTGGAGGGGACCATCAGCCGCTACGTCGCCCTTATGGTGCGCGGCTGCAACACCTGCGACCTGGCCCACCGCGCCACCAGCCCCACGCCACTCCTCTCTACCTTGGTGCACGACTCGCTGGAGAACGGCCGCGACATCACGGAGGGCGGCGCGCGCTACAACCCCTCGGGCGTCCAGGGCGTGGGCACGGCCAATCTGGCGGACTCCCTGGAGGTCATCCGCAGCGTGGTCTTCCAGGAGAAAAGCATGACCTACGCGCAGCTCATGGCCGTCCTGGATCGCAACTGGCAGGGGGAGGGTGACGAGGCCCTGCGCCAGCGCTTCGTGAACCGCTACCCCAAGTACGGCAACGACGTGGACGAGGTGGACCAGCTGGGTGAGCGCTTCCTCGCCTATTACGGCCACGAGGTGGAGAAGTACGCCAACCCCCGTGGCGGCCACTTCCAGCCCGGCAGCTACACGGTGTCTGCCCACATCCCGCTGGGCGAGGTGGTAGGCGCCACGCCCGACGGCCGCCATGCGGGTGAGCAGCTGGCGGATGGTGGCCTCTCGCCCATGGTGGGGCGCGACAAGCATGGCCCCACGGCCAGCCTCATGTCCGTCTCCAAGTTGGATAACGTGCAGGACTCCAACGGCAGCCTGCTCAACGTGAAGTTCTCGCCCTCAGCGCTGGCGGGGGAGCAGGGTCTGCAGAAGCTCATGGCCTACCTGCGCGCCTTCAGCAGGCTGCACATCCAGCACATCCAGTTCAACGTGGTGGACAAGGCGACCCTCTTGGACGCCCAGGCTCACCCAGAGAACCACCGCGACCTGGTGGTGCGCGTGGCTGGCTACAGCGCCATGTTCGTTGAGCTGAGCGCCTCCATCCAGAACGACATCATCAACCGGACGGAGCACGTGCTGTAGGAGGGCGACCATGCCGGGATCAGACCAGACAAAGACCGCGAGCGGCCTACCCGTGGGCACCGTGACCAACGTGCAGCGGTTCTCGCTGCACGACGGCGGCGGCATCCGAACCGTGGGCTTTCTGAAGGGGTGCCCCTTCCGGTGCCCCTGGTGCTGCAACCCGGAGAACCTGAGCTTCGTGCCCGAGGTCTCGTGGAAGTCCCGCCTGTGCATTCACTGCAGCATGGCCGAGGGCGGGGACGGCCTTCGCGACTGCCCCCGCACGCCCGAGCAGTGCCCCACGGGGGCCAAGGAGCTCATGGGGCGGGAGCGCAACGTAACCGAGTTCGCCCAAGACCTCCTGCGTGACATGCCCTTCTTCGAGGAGTCTGGCGGGGGCATCACGCTGAGCGGCGGCGAGTGCCTGGCAGGCCGCAACCTTTCCTTTGCCCTTGCGGTGCTTGAGGAGTGCCACCGCCATGGGGCCAACACCGCGGTGGAGACGACCCTGGCCGTTCCCCTGGGGGGCAACGTGGAGCGCCTGGTTGCCGCCGTTGACACCTTCCTGGTGGACTTCAAGATTGCCGACCGCACTCGCAGCATGGAGCAGATTGGCCTGGACCCAGACCTGCGCGATGCCAACCTGCGCCAGGTGCTGGCCCTGGGCGGCCATGTTGTCGCCCGCATGCCCATCATTCCCGGCTTTACGGACGCGGCGGACAACGTGGCCGCGAACGTGGCGCGCATCTGCGAGCTTGGCATTACGCGGGCGGATGTCCTGCCCTTTCACCAGCTGGGTGAGGCCAAATACGATTCCTTGGACAAGGACTACGGCATGCGAGGCGTGCGCCAGCTGACGGACGCCGACGTGCAGGGGGTTGTCGACGCTTGCGAGGCTGCGGGGCTGACCGTCAACGTTCACGGCGAATGAGACGGGGGGACGCACCTTTTGTCTCATTCAGATGAGACAAAAGGTGCGTCCCCCCGTCTCATGTTCACGATGATGGTGCCCGCCGCGACCAGGGCCAGCGCCACCGCCGCCATGAGCGGCGAGACGGCGTCCGCCTCGCCCAGGATGATGGCGGAGAGAATGACGCCGAAGACGGGGTTGGCGAAGCCGTAGATGGTCACGCGCGAGACGGGATTGTGGCTCAGCAGCACGGACCAGAGGGTGTAGGCCCCGGCGGAGATGAAGGCCATGTAGGCAAGCAGAACGAGCGCCTCCGGCCCGCTTGGCTGGAGCCTGCCGCCGCCAGCCAGGCCGACGGCAATGAGCGTGAGTCCGCCCACCACGAACTGCCAGCCTGACATCATGACCGGGTCGTCCTTGCGCGAGAAGACCTGGATGAGCGAGGAGGACGTTGCCGCGGCCAGCGTGGACACCAGGACGACGCCCTCGCCCGCGAGGGTGAAGCCCATCTGGCCTGTTCCCGTGACCGTGACCAGCAGCACGCCCAGGAAGCCGAGGGCGCAGCCGAGCACCTTGCGTGGGGTCAGGCGCTCGAGATGGAAGACCAGTGCGGCAATGAGCACGCAGAAGAAGGTGTTCGTGGACTCCACGATGGAGCCGCCCACGCCCGAGGCGTGCGCCATGCCGTAGTAAAACAGCAGGTACTGCAGGGTGGTCTGGAAGAGGGAGAGGACTACGATGCGGCCCCAGGACGTCCGTTTGGGCAGAAGCGGCCTGCGCCGGATGAGGCTCATGGTCACGATAACGCCGATTCCGGCCAGGAAGAAGCGCGTGCCGGCGAAGAGCATCTGCGAGGCGGCGTCGCCACCCGGAATGCCGAACAGCCCGTAGCCGACCTTTATGCAGGGGAAGGCGCTGCCCCACAGGAAGCAGCTGATGGTGGCGAAGAGGAAGACGCCCGCGCTGCTGGTCCAGACGCTGCTGGCCTTGCCAGGGGCGGCGCTGGAGGGTTGCGGTTGCGTGTGGTTGCGGGTGGTCATGGCTGAGCTCTTCCGTCTTGGCCGGCGTGTGCGGCCTATGAGTCTAGCCCAGTGCGGGCCGTGGGGTCGAGCAGGATTTGGTCGGCCTCCGTGGTGGCCAGCTCGAACCCCGCCGGGAAGGGCGCGTCGGAATCCGTGGCGACGACCATGTTGTTGCCCAGCTTGGAGGGGTCCCTCCTGCCACACGGCACTATGTACACATGGGCAAAGACCTGCCCCAGCGTCCGCACCACGGAGCGGGGGTAGCGCGCCCGCCTGCCCTCCAGGCTGCCAATCACGTTCGCTAGGTAGGCGCCGCCCGGCACCAGCCGGTCGTGCGCGAGCCGCGCCGCCTGCAGGCTGGCAAGGGTGGGAGTGGGCTCTTTGCCAGAGAAGGTGTCGTTCAGGATGGCGTCGTAGCGGGCGCCCGTATGCTCCAGGTAGGCGCGGCCGTCCCCCTGCACCAGCCCCAGGGCGCCGGGCGCCTGCGTTCCCTTCTCGCCGAAGAGCCCCTCCAGCCGGTCCAGGTAGAAGTAGTCGCGCGCAAGCCCGGTCACGACGGGGTCAATCTCCACCACGTCCATATGGACCTGCGGGTGGTTGACGAGCAGCCACTTGGGGTAGGAGTATCCGCCCCCGCCCAGCATGAGCACCCGGCGGACGGGAAGCCCCAGCTCGAACAGCAGGTCGTACAGGTAGTAGTACTCGAAGACGGGCACGTACCAGGAGGCCTCCGCCACGTAGGTTGCGGACTGGAACGACCCCTCGCTTGCGAGCACGCGCACGGGCTCCCCGTCCTCCCAAACAAGCGAGAGGACGCGCAATGAGCCGAACATGCCCTGGGCGGAGTCCACCACGTTCTGGCCCCTGTCGCGTGGCCGGCGCCGGCGTCCCGTGCCGCTGGGCTCGCCGCGGCGCGTGCGCAAAAGGAGGGCGGCCGCCACAACAAGGGCGGCCGCCACAAGAAGCAGTGCAGGTAGGGTGGGTGGCGTGCCTGGCATGATGCCCCCCGCGGGAGTCAGAGGCTATTCCTTTACCTCCAGAAGGATACTCGCGAAGGCGGGTAGCGTGCAGGCCAGCTCCTCGGTTTTTGCGCTGTACCTCACGCTTTGCTTGCCCTTGGGAGTGACGCCGGAATAGATGTCCCACGAGGTGTCGATCAGCGTGCGAACGTGCTTTGCCCCCGGAATCTTCACCGTGTAGTCGCCCTGGTCCGCTCCAGAGAGGTTGAACACGGCCACGAGCCGCTCGCCCTTCTTGCTGCGACGCTCGATGGCATACATGACGCGCTCCTCGGAGGCCACGTCCAGCCACTGGAAGCCGGCGTCCTCGTAGTCCTGGTCCCACAGGGCGGGGTGCTTCAGGTACAGGCGGTTGAGGTCGCGGCAGTAGTGGTAGAAGGAGTCGTGCAGGGGGTACTGCTTGAGGAACCAGTCCTGCTCGCGCTTCTCGTCCCACTCGCGCAGCTGGGCAATCTCCGAGCCCATGAAGTTGAGCTTCTTGCCGGGGTGCACCATCATGTACAGGTACAGGGAGCGGGCCTGCGGGAACTTCTGCTCGTACTCGCCCCACATCTTCTGGGCTATGGTCGCCTTGCCGTGCACCACCTCGTCGTGGCTGAGCGGCAACAGGTAGTGCTCGTTGCCAAAGTACATCATGGAGAAGCTCAGCTTGTGGTAGTTGCCACAGCGGAAGTAGGGGTCGGTCTGGAAGAAGTCCAGCGTGTCGTGCATCCAGCCCATGTCCCACTTGTAGTCAAAGCCCAGGCCGCCCTCCTCCGTGGGCTTGGTGGTGCCTGCCAGGTCCGTGGAGTCCTCCGCGACGAGGAAGACCCCGGGGTTCAGGGACTTCACGCCGGAGTTCATGGTCTTCACGAAGCGCACGGCGTCCGCGTTGACGCCGCGGGCCTCGTCGCCCTGCCAGTAGATGATGCGGCTGATGGCGTCCATGCGCAGGCCGTCAAAGTGGTAGGCCCCCACCCAGAAGTTGGCGCTGGACTGCATGAAGCTGCAGGACTCTCCGCGGGAGTACATGAAGTTGTGGCTGCCCCACTCCGAGACGCCCACCGC
>OMVJ01000027.1 GCA_900314495.1 uncultured Olsenella sp. | reverse complement strand
CGCAGCCACGGCCACGGTCCAGCCGAAGCTTCCTGCGAGCTTGCCTAAGCCGTTTGCAGTTCAGGGAGCCTAACTATGCCGGAGGTACTCAGCCATTAAATTTAATTATCGCCCACTTGTGCGCGTGGTTGGACACGCGCATGCGGGTATGCCTGAGAATCCGCAAATCGGCGGGTGGTTGTTCTGTGTCCAGGCATTCGGTGCTTCTGGCGGCGCTTGGCTTCCCCGACCGCCGCGGCGTGCCGGGTAAGCCTCTGTGTCCGTAGTTGGTGTACACCGCCTTCGGACGAAAAGGGGACAAAACGTGGCCCCTCGTGTCCGAACCCGGTGTACACCAACTTCGGCGGGGTACTTGAGAGGCAGGTGCCACCCTTGTCGGCAGTGGGAGTACACCGACTTCGGACAAAAACACGTGCAAAACGGGGCCTACAGTGTCCGAACCCGGAGTACTCCAAGTTCGGACGGGCGCGAAGGGGTCCCAGACGGGGCGGGTGATGCGCAAGGTTCCGCGGGCCACGCGCCGCGGGTCACACACCGTGATCCACGCGGCACCGTTGCCCGTGTGCGGCGTCCGTCTCGTCCGTCGTGTCCCGTCGCGGCGGCTTTGTGGGATGGCGGTGCAGGCTGCGGCGGTTGCCTCAACTGCTGGTATAGTACTTGGAGGCTTTCCGCCGAGGGTGCGGAGGGCACCAACGGCACCGGGGGCCAGCGAGGGCCAGAGAGGGGAACCAGCATGGCGGCAGAGACCGAGAATCCCGTCCAGAAGTTCGGGATGTACCTTGCCCACGTGGGCATCAACGCTGAGAACGAAGAGGACACGATGAAGATCGTGCACGAGTTCCAGGACCTGATGGGGCTGGTGCCCATGACCACCGCGCCCATCAGCGAGTTCGCGGGCGACTTCATCGAGGTCATGAAGCCCGGCCACGGCTGCGGCGAGAAGGGCCACCTGGGCTTCCACGTGAACAACACGGAGGAGGCGGCCAAGTGGTTTGACGCGCACGGGTCCGAGATTGACTGGAACCACTGCGCCAAGAAGCCGGACGGCTCGCTCTTCCTGGTGTACTTCAAGCACGAGATCGCTGGTTTCGCCATTCACCTGACGGAGCAGAAGTAGTACGAGGCCGTGACAAAAGGGAAACGTCCCCTTTTGTCACGTCTCATTCAAATGAGACAGAAGGTACGTCCCCCTGTCTCATCGGAGGAAGCACTTGATAGCACTTGCAGACAAGATAACGAAGTCGTTTGGCGGCCGGGTCCTGTACTCGGCCGCCACCTTGCAGCTGAACGCGGGCGAGCGCTGGGCGCTGGTCGGCCCCAACGGCGCCGGCAAGACCACGCTGCTCAAGATCATCATGGGGCAGGAGTCGCCGGACGAGGGCACCATCAGCTTCGCCAAGGACACCAGCATCGGCTACCTGGAGCAGGAGGCCAAGCTCGCCGGCGAGAAGACCGCCCTGCAGGAGGTGGTGGACTCCGCCGTTGAGATCCGCCGCCTGGCAGACCGCAACAAGGAGCTGGAGCGCCAGATCTCCCAGACCGCGCCCGGCCAGGAGCTGGACCGCCTGCTGGAGCAGTACGGCAAGGCGCAGGACCGCTTCGAGCGCCTGGGCGGCTACGAGCTGGAGGCCCGCGCGCGAGAGATCCTCGCTGGCTTGGGCTTCCCCGTGGAGGACTTCGACAAGCCTGCCAAGGAGTTCTCCGGCGGCTGGCAGATGCGCATCTCGCTCTCCAAGCTGCTGCTGCGCCACCCGGACCTACTGCTGCTGGACGAGCCCACCAACCACCTGGACCTGGAGTCCGTGCAGTGGTTCGAGCGCTTCATCAGCGGCTACGACGGCGCCGTGCTCATCGTGAGCCACGACCGCTCCTTCATGGACTCGTGCGTTAGCCACGTGGCCGCCATCGAGAACCGCCGCCTGACCACCTACACCGGCAACTACTCCAGCTACCTGCGGCAACGCGAGGACAATCTGGAGCAGATGCGCGCCAAGCGCGCCGCTCAGGAGCGCGAGATCGCCCACATGCAGGTCTTTGTGGACAAGTTCCGCTACAAGCCCACCAAGGCCGCGCAGGCCCAGGAGCGCATGAAGAAGATCGAGCAGATCAAGAGCGAGCTGGTCCTTTTGCCGGAGGGCTCCAAGAAGGTGCACTTCCGCTTCCCGGACCCCCCGCGCACGGGCGACATGGTGGTGAGCCTGGAGGGCGTCTCCAAGTCCTTCGGCGACAACCACGTGTATTCGGGCGTGGACCTCAAGCTGTACCGCGGGGACCACGTGTCCCTTGTGGGCCCCAACGGCGCGGGCAAGTCCACCCTCATGAAGCTCATAAACGGCCAGTTCAAGCCGGACACCGGCACCGTTGAGCTGGGCCAGAACGTGACCGAGTCCTACTACGCCCAGCACCAGCTGGAGACCCTGAACCCCGCCAACACCGTCATGGGCGAGATGGACTCCGTGGCCCCCGGCTGGACCAGCTCCGAGGAGCGCAAGCTCCTGGGCGCCTTCCTCTTCCACGGTGACGACGTGCTGAAGCGGGTCTCCGTCCTCTCCGGCGGCGAGCGCGCGCGGCTGGCCCTGGCAAAGATGCTGGTGGCGCCGGACCCGCTGCTGCTGCTGGACGAGCCCACTAACCATCTGGACATCGACTCCGTGGATGTGCTGGAGGAAGCCCTGAAAAACTTCCCGGGCACCATCGTCCTCATCAGCCACGACGAGCACTTGGTGCGCGCAATCTCCAACAAGGTCGTGGACGTGCGCGACCACAAGGTCACGGAGTACGTGGGCGACTACGACTACTACCAGTTCAAGCGCGCGGAGCTGGAGGCCGCGGCGGCGGGGGAGGCTACCGCGCCCGCCGGCAAGGCACCCGTCCCTGCGGCCAAGGTGGCCGAGGCGGAGGAGCCCGCGGCGACCGGCCGCAACGTCAAGACCAAGGAGCAGCGCCGCGCGGAGGCCGAGGCCCGCAACGCCCAGAGCCGCGCACTGCGAGCAACGAAGCGCAGGTTGAAGGAGGTGGAGTCCGCCCTCACGCCCGCGCACGAGCGCTACGACGAGCTCATGAAGCTCATGGCGTCCGAGGAGCTGTACAACGACTCCGCCAAGTTCGACGAGGCCATGAAGGAGTACCAGGCGCTCTCCAAGAAGATTCCCCGGCTGGAGGAGGAGTGGCTGGAGCTGTCCGAGAAGATGGAGGCCGGAGCGTAGTGTCGCGGGAAGACGACAAGGACCAGACGCAGTTCCGTCGTCCGGCCTCCTACCGGCGCAACGTGCGCGAGGCCTCGCAGGCGGCGCACGCGCGCGAGGCCGAGGGCAGGCGGGTCGCCGCTGCGCAGGCCCCACGGCCCCAGCAGGCGCAGATTCGCCGGCCGCAGCACGCCCGCTCCGCGCAGCAGCGGCCCGTCATGGCACCGCGTGGCTACGCAGGCGGTGCCACCGGCTTCGTGCCGGACTACCAGTTTGACTACGGCAGGCGGCGCGGACACCGCGGGCTCTCCGCCCTGCTTGCGGTGCTTGTCGTGGTCTTCCGCCTTGGTGCCATAGCGCTGGCGGTGCTGGTGGTGGCCAACGCCTTCACGCTGTCCGGGCGGGTGGACGTGGCCGCCATCACCGCGCGCGTCAGCGCCTTCGTGCCGGCGCAGTTCTCCGCCATGCCCATGGTGGACACTCCCTTCGGCGGGGTCTTCCGCGGCGACCTGGCCCTTGCCTCCGTCATACTCTTCGTTCTTGACTGGATCTGCTCGCGCATAAGGTGGCGGGTGCGGTCCTAGCACCCCCGTCCCGTCCGCCCTACGCCCACACAGAAAGGCCCGCCTTTGCTCAGCTCAGGCTTCAACTTGGAAAACATAGCGCTCACCCTGCTGCCCATTGCGCTGGTGATCTTCTCCGCCATCCTGCATGAGGTGGCGCACGGCTACATGGCCTACCGCCTGGGCGACCCAACGGCCAAGAACGCCGGCCGCTTGACGCTGAACCCGGCCAAGCACCTGGATCCCTTTGGCTCCATAATCCTGCCCATCGCCATGGGGCTTCTGGGTGGGCCCATCTTCAGTTACGCCAAGCCGGTGCCCTACGACCCCCGCAACCTGCGGAAACCCGTGCGGGACGAGGTTCTGGTGGCCATTGCCGGCCCCGCCTGCAACCTGCTGCAGGCAATAGCGGGCGCGATCGTGCTGCGCGTGGGCTTCGGCCCTGTGATCCAGACCACGCCTGCGGGCGCCTACCTGCTGACGGATTCAGACGCCGTATTCTGGTCCGTGCGCGTGCTGTACGACTACGTGTACGTGAACCTCATGCTTATGTGCTTCAACCTCATTCCGCTGCCGCCGCTGGACGGCTCCAAGGTCATCTCGCCCCTGTTCCGCGGCCAGGCGCGCATGACGTACTACAAGGTTCAGTCCTACGCCATGCCCATCCTGCTCATTGCCCTGTATGGCATTCCCATGCTCTTCAACGTGGACCCGGTTGGCTGGTTCCTGGACGGCGCGACGGGCGCCCTGCTGGACGTGCTGGTGGGGTTCTAGGCATGGCGTACCGGGTTCACACGCAGGCCTTCACCGGCCCCTTTGACCTGCTGCTTGCCTTGGTTAGCAGGCAGAAGGTGGCAATTGGCTCCATCTCCATCACGGAGGTGGCGGACCAGTACCTGGCGGAGGTCCAACGCATGGGCCAGCTGGACCTGGACGTGGCCAGCGACTTCCTGCTGGTTGCCTCCACGCTGCTGGACATGAAGGCCGCCTCCCTGGTGCCCGCGGACGTACGCCCGCCCGTGGACGAGGACATGGACGAGGACGCGGAGGACGAGTTTGCCAACCTGTCGCCGGACCAGGCGCGCGAGGTGCTGGTGCAGCGGCTGATTGCCTACAAGCAGTTTCGCAACGCCGGGGCGGCGCTGGGCAACCGCATGGAGGCGGAGGGCCTGGTGCTGCCGCGCACAGCCGGGCCGGACCCGGACTTCCAAAACCTGATGCCGGACTACCTTGAGGGCATTTCCCTGCGCAGCCTGGCCGTGATCTGCGCGGATTTGGACTCCCGGCGCGAGCATTCGCTGTTGGAGAACGACCACGTGCCGCCCAGGCGCCTGCCCGTGGCGCTGACGGTCGCGGCCATGGACCGCGTGGTGCGCAACAGGGGCGTGGTGGCTTTTTCCGAGCTGCTGGGCGGTGACGCCCGGCCGGAGAACGTGGTCGCCAACTTCCTGGCCATGTTGGAGCTCTTCAAGCGAGGGGCCATTCGCGTGAGCCAGGTGGAGCCGTTTGGTGACATCAATATTGCACACATCGAGGGCGCGCCGGCCTTTGAGCTAGACGAGTCGGCGCTGACCAGCATAGGGGAGGAAGGCTACTAGTGAGGGAGTTCCAACCCATAGACCAGGGGTCGCTCAAGGGCATGCTGGAGGCGCTGCTGCTGGTTTCCACAGACGCCGTACCAGCGCAAACGCTGGCGCGGGCGCTGGATGCGGACCCGGCGCAGGTGCAGGATGCGCTGCGGGAGCTTGCCGCGGAGTACGCAGACACCAACCGCGGCTTCCAGCTGCGCGAGGTCGCGGGCGGCTGGCGCCTCTTCACCCACCCCGCCTACCACGACCAGGTGGCCGCTTACGTGCTGAGTTGGGACAAGGCCAAGCTGTCCCAGGCCGCCCTGGAGACCCTGGCCGTCATCGCCTACCACCAGCCCGTCACGCGCGAGGGCGTGCGCGGCGTGCGCGGGGTCAACTCCGATGGCGTGATTTCCTCCCTCAAGGCAAAGGGCCTGGTGCGCGAGGTGGGCCGCGACGCGCGCAACGCCGCCTTGCTGGGAACCACGGCAGCCTTCCTGGAGGGCTTCGGCCTGAAGTCCCTGGACGAGCTGCCGCCGCTGGAGGACTTCGCGCCCGACGAGGAGAGCAAGCGCTTCATTCGCGAGCGCCTCTCCGGCGCGGTGGCCGCGACGCAGGGGGCATCCCTGGAGGACGCGGCGGACGACCTGGATGCGGACCGCGAGCTCTTCTCGGCGGCTGACGAGGGGGACTACCAGCTGGGCGAGGCCGAGGGTCCCGCGCGGTCCGGCAACGCGGCCATTGACGCCTTCTTCCAGGACCTTGAGGGCAATGGCGGTGACGAGGATGACTAGCGAGAGGCCCGCCCGCCCGCAGGCCGGGACGCGCACGGAGGGACAGCGCTCCGAAGCCCCACAGGACGAGCGCCTGGTCCCCATGCGGCTGCAGAAGTTCTTGGCGCGCAGCGGCGCCGCAAGCCGCCGCGGATCCGAGAACCTGATGACGGCAGGCCGCGTGCGCGTGAACGGCCAGGTGGTGACGGAGCTGGGCAGCAAGGTGGACCCGCGGGTCGACCGCGTGACCGTGGACGGCGTCGAGTACCGCCTGGCCGCCGGCCCCACCTACCTGGTGCTGAACAAGCCGGCAGGCTACGTGACCACCATGAGCGACCCGCAGGGCCGCCCCTGCGTGGCAGACCTCGTGCCCACAGACCGCTACCCGGGCCTCTTTGCCGTGGGCCGGCTGGACCGCGACACCACAGGGCTCCTGCTCTTCACCACCAACGGCGAGGCCGCCCACCAGCTGCTGCACCCCTCCCACCACGTCTTCAAGCACTACGTGGCGCTGGTGGAGGGTCGTCCCACGGCCGAGCAGCTGGCTCGCCTGCGCCAGGGAATCCGGCTGCGCGACGGCATGGCCCAGCCGGCCCAGGTCCAGGTGCTGGGGCCAAACGACGCGCTCTTCCGCGCGGTGGCGCCCGAGGGCCTGCGCGGGGACGTGAGCGTGGTGGGCATTCGCATTCAGGAAGGCAGGAAGCACCAGGTCAAGCGCATGCTGGGCGCCATTGGCCACAAGGTTCTGCGCCTGCACCGTGACGAGTTCGGCCCGCTCAAGCTCTCGAACGTAGCGGAGGGCTCGTGGCGCTTGTGCACGCCGCGCGAGGTTGCTGAAATAGAGAAGATAGTCGCAAAGGGCCTGGCCACGCACGGGGCGACGGCCTCGGCGGGAAGGGGGAGTCATGGCGAGTAAGACCAAGCACCGCATTCTGGTGATGCGCCACCCAGAGACGGTGGCCAACACGGAGAAGTTCCTCTCTGGCCGCAAGGACGTGGAGCTCACGCCCGCGGGGGAGCGGCAGCTCATGCAGGCCATCGAGGCCGTGGTTGCCTGGAAGCCGGACCGCGTGTGGAGCTCGCCCCTGCTGCGCTGCCAGGCCATCGCCAAGGAGGCGGCATTCCGCTTGGGTGTCCCCTTCGAGGTACACACCAACCTGCAGGAGATAGAGTTCGGGTCCGTGCAGGACGCCAAGTTTGCCGAGGTGGCGGCCATGGGCTACCCCTTCCCCTGGCGCATAGACGAGAACGGCCATTCCGTGGCGGCGCCCGGCGCGGAGGACTTCGAGCACCTGCGCGTCCGCGCCAATGCGCTGCTGGAGGAGCTTCGCCCGCTGGAGGGCCGCACCGCCTGCGTGACCCACGGCGGCTTCACGCGGGGCCTCCTGGGCGCCGTCTTCGACACGCCTCTGGACACCTTCTGGAACATCAGCATCTCCAACGTGAGCTCTCAGGTGCTGACCTGCGACGGAACGACCTTCCGCCTGGCCGCGCTGGGGCTGGCGCCGCAGGAGGTCGTGGCGCGGAGCCAGCATCCGGAGTACCTTGGTAACGACACGACGCAGAGCATCTCGCAGTAGCCTGGCGGGATCCTTGCACCAAGCCGGCGCATGCGCGGCGGCGAACCAGCGGCAATCTAGCGCCAATCTCGCGGCGCAGGCATAGGAGCTGATGTAGCAGTGAAGATCGCAATCGACGGCCCGGCGGGGTCCGGCAAGTCTACCGTCGCGCGCGCCCTGGCGGGCAAGTGCGGCGTCACCTACCTGGACACGGGCGCCATGTACCGTTCTGTGACCGTTGCCTGCCTGGAAACTGGCACGGACGTCGCAGACGCCGAGGCCGTGGCCAAGCTGGCGCAAGACGCCAAGATCGAGTTCGGCACCGCCGCGGACGGCACGCAGACGGTCGCCCTGAACGGCCGCGACGTCACGGCGGCCATCCGCACGCCCCAAACCGACAGGAACGTGAGCGCGGTCTCCGCCATTCCCGCAGTTCGCGAGGCCATGGTGGCCCAGCAGCGCGCCATCGCCGGCCAGAAGGACGTGGTGGCGGAGGGTCGCGACATCGGCACCGTGGTCTTCCCGGACGCCGAGGTCAAGGTCTTCCTGACGGCCGACCCCAAGGCCCGCGCCCACCGGCGTGCCGTCCAGCGCGAGGGGGGAGACGCCGCCAAGGACCCCGCTGCCACGGCCGACGCCGCGCAGGAGCAGCAGATTCTGGCCGACCTCGAGCGGCGCGACAAGCTGGACTCCAGCCGGGAGGTGGCGCCCCTCAAGCCCGCCGAGGATGCCGTGCACATCGATTCGTCTGCCCTGAGCGTGGACGAGGTCGTGGCGCAGATTATGGCGCTAATCGACGCGGCGAAGAAGCCGGCCGAGCCCGCGGCGGCCTATACACCCGCGGCGGCTGAGACGCCCGCGGCCGACAAGCCGGCTCCCAAGCCCGCGGCCAAGAAGGCCGAGAAGCCCGCGGCCAAGAAGCCCGAGAAGCCCGCTGCCCCCGCTGGCCCCATGAGGCCCTTCCACGGCAACTCCTTCGATGACTACTACGACCACGCCATGCGCGACTACCCGTGGAACACCCGCGGGTTCATCGGCTTCGCGGTTGGTGTCGTCGGTGGGGTGACCAAGGTTCTGTGGCCCTGGCGCATCGAGGACGGGCAGAAGCTTTGGAAGGCCGAGGGCGGCCGCGTGATAGTGATGAACCACGTCTCCATGCTGGAACCCGTGATCATGGTCGTCACGGAGTGGGTGCATGGCCGCCGTGCCCGCGCGGTGTACAAGAGCGAGTTCGACAAGGCCAAGCCGCTGACCTGGCTCTTTTCTCGCGCGGGTGCCTTCCCCGTGGAGCGCGGAACCGCAGACATGAAGGTGGTCCGCCGTGCGCGGGAGGCGCTGAAGCGCGGCGAGGACGTGCTCATCTACCCCGAGGGTACGCGCATCAAGTCCGACGACCAGGAGGTTACCCTGCACGCCGGGTTCGCGCTCATGGCCCAGCTGGCCAAGGTGCCGGTGCTGCCCGTGGCCATTGTCGGCGCGCGCGACATCACCACGCCCACGCGAAAGTTCCCGCACTTCCACCGCGTGTTCGTGAAGGTGGGCGACCCCATAACCTTTGCCGAGCTCAACGTGAAGGGTCGCAAGCAGCAGGCAAAGGCCATGGAGAAGGCCGCCATGGACCGCGTTTACGGACTGCGGGCCGAGCTCCGGCAGGAGCACCCCGGGAAGGAGTAGCGCATGCCGCAGATTGAGATTGCCAAGCAGGCCGGTGCCTGCTACGGGGTTGAGCGTGCCCTGAAGATGGTGCGCGAAGCCGTGGCTCAAGCTCAGGGTGAAGGTAAGGCTAAAGCTGAGGTTCATACTTTGGGCCCCCTCATCCATAACCCTCAGGTTGTGGCTGAACTTGAGGCCCAGGGTGTGACGGTGGTGGACTCCCCGGCACAGCGGCCTGGAAGCACGCTTGTCATGCGCACGCATGGCGTAACGCCGCAGGTAGAGCAGGCCGCGCGTGATGCTGGGGTTCACATTCTTGATGCGACCTGCCCCTACGTGAAGAAGGCTCACCTTGCGGCGGAGCGCCTCTCGCGCGAGGGCTACCAGGTGATCATCGTGGGGGAGGAGGGCCACCCTGAGGTTGAGGGTACCCTCGGCCACGCGCCCGAGGCTTTGGTCATCAACGATGCGTCGGAGCTTGAGGATTTGGAGGCCGCGCGTCGCGTGGGCGTTGTCGTGCAGACCACGCAGACCCGTGCTTGCCTGGAGGCAGTGGTTGGGCGGCTGCTTGGCATGGCGGAGGAGACCCGCGTGATCAACACCATCTGCGACGCCACGACGGAGCGGCAGAACGCGGCGGCGGAGCTGGCCTCTCGTGCGGACGCCATGGTGGTCATCGGCGGGCGCAACTCCGCAAACACCACGCACCTTGCGGAGATCTGCGCGGCGCACTGCTCGCAGACGCACCATATAGAGACTGCCGACGAGCTGGACGCGTCCTGGTTCGCGCGCGCCGCGCTGATTGGCATCACGGCGGGGGCATCCACGCCAGGAGAGCAGATCGAGTCCGTTCGCGCACGCATCCAAGGGCTGGTCCAAGGGCCCGCCGACGATTCAGCGGGGGCAAAGTAGATGGCGGGCACGGCAAAGTCCGAGAAGCGCGCCGACTACGCCAGCACCAAGGAGCGCGAGCTCGGCGCGTGGATCAAGTCCGTCGAGGAGGGGAGCCCCGCGTGGGAGGTGGGCCTCGAACCCGGCATGCGCATCGAGACGGTGAACGGCAAGCCCCTGCGCGACATCATCGACTGGCGCTGGGAGGCCTCCGACGACGTGGCCGAACTGACGGTCTTCACGCCCGACGACGGTCGGGTGTACGACTGCGAGCTCCTGCGCGAGCCTGGCCAGGAGTGGGGCGTGGAGTTCACGGACGTGCTTTTCGATGGCATCCGTACCTGCGTAAACGCCTGCCAGTTCTGCTTCATGCGCATGCTGCCGGAGGACGCGCGCAGCTCCCTCCTGCTGCGCGACGACGACTATCGCCTCTCGTTCACGCAGGGCAACTTCGTCACGCTCACCAACATGACGGACGAGGACGTGGACCGCGTCATCACCTGCCGGCTGGAGCCCATGAACGTCTCAATACATGCGGTCTCGCCCGAGGTGCGGCGCAAGCTCATTGGCCCGCACGCCCAGCGCGGCATGGACGTGCTGGAGCGCCTGTGCGCGGCGGGCATAGAGGTGCACGGCCAGGTGGTGCTATGCGCTGGCATCAACGACGGCGAGGAGCTGCACCGCACGCTGGAGTGGGTGGAGGCGCACGACACCGTGACCTCCATCGCCATCGTTCCCATGGGCTACACAAAGTACTCCAAGAACTTCTCGCGTTCGTTCAGCGAGGACCGCGAGGCCTCGCGCGCGGTGGTCGGGCTGCTCAAGCCCTACCAGGAGCGCGCGCGGCAGAGGCTGAACATGACCCGCTTCCAGCTGTCCGACGAGTTCTACGTGGACGCCGACCTGCCCATTCCCGAGGCAGATGCCTACGACGGCTACCCCCAGTACTACGACGGCATCGGCATGCTGCGGAGCTTCCTGGACGAGGCGCGAGACGTGTGCGAGAGCCGTGCCAGCGAGCTGCGCGCGGTCGCGGATGCACTGGACGCGCAAGGCGCGCGTGCGCTCGTGGTGGTGGGCGAGGCGGCGCTGAAGGCGGTGCAGACCTTCACGCAGGGATGGGCAAACGTGTGCGGGCGCGACCCTGCCGCGCTGCCCGTGCAGGCCGTGGCCATCCGCAACGACTACTACGGTGGCGACGTCAATGTGACGGGGCTCATCGTGAGCTGCGACTTGCTTGCCCAGCTGCCACAGGAAGTGACTGGCACGTTCGTCGTCCTGCCCGAGGTCATGTTCAACTTCGACAAGGTGACCCTAGACGGGGACACGCAGGCCCACATCCTGAGCGAGATTGCCGCGCGCGGCGGGCAGGGCCTTGTTGCGCAGCCCTCCCCGGGCACCATCGTGGATGCGCTGGCCGCGGCGGTGGGTTCCATGCTGGAGTGAGCCGGCCGCCTTGCGCCCTACTCGCTGGCGGTCACCTGCTTGGCGCGCACAAGCTTTTGTATATCGATGCTCGGCATGGACAATTCAGGGTGGACTCCCGGCATACCCCTCGGGGGTGTTATGGCCGCACTGTTGCCAATTCGACCTCGTGCTGAGCTCCAGCTGACCCCTGGTCGTGATTTCGGAACTTCTGCACGCGGCGTTTCGATTGGAACATGCTATCACAGCAGCTCAAAGGCACCGGCGAAAAATGCGGGTTTCCCACCGTAGGGAACAGCACCCATCGCGGCGAGGCCGATTGAGAAAAGCGCAGGTAAAATGGGTAGCCTGATTTGCCGCCCTTGGCCTAAACGGTGCCCGATGTGCACAAGTCTCATAATCACGACCGGGGGTCGGGGCAGGATGGGTGGTATGCCGAATCTCGTCCCGGGGAGGGTGGAATTGCTGAGGCTTGGAGTGCGAAACTGGGATGCTGCCGGCCCAGTGCCCTAAGCCTGCCCGTGGTCGTGTTCGCGCCGCTCCGCAGCCATGCTCTCCAGCTGCGCGATGACCTGCTCCGGCGTGCCGCCTTCGGTGATGACCGCAGTCACAGTCTCGTACCCCAGCGCGGGTACGAAGGACGTAGCCCTCGCAAGGCTGTGGTCCAGCAGCTGCCGGCAGCGGGCCTCGTCCGCGGTCAGCGTGTCTATGCACTTCTCTCGCATGATGCTGCAGGCACGGGTCAGCAGGTGCAGGCTTTCCAGCAGGGAATCCGCAACCAGCGGCAGGAAGGCGTTGAGCTCGAACTCCCCATGCGCGGCGGCCAGCGTGATGGCCGTGTCGTTGGCGATGACGCGCATGGCGCACTGCATGCACATCTCCGGAATCACGGGGTTGACCTTGCCCGGCATGATGGAGCTGCCGCGCTGCAGGGGTTGCAGGCGAATCTCGCCCAGGCCGCCGTAGGGACCGGAGGCCATGAGCCGCAAGTCGTTGGAGAGCTTCATCAGGTTGACGGCAAGGGCCTTGAGCAGGCCGGACACCTCCACGAACACGTCGTTGTTCTGCGTCACGTCCATGGGGTACTCGGCGGCTGCCAGCCCGATGCCAGTTTGCTGCCGCAGAACCTCTATCACGCGGAAGCGGTAGCGGCGGTCCGCCGTGTCGCTGAGCCCGACCGCCGTTCCACCGATGTTCACCTGCCGCAGCCGCTCCTCCACTTTATATATGCGCCAGCGGTCGCGCGCGATGGCCTGCGCCGACGCGCCGAACTCCTGGCCCAGCGTGACGGGCACGGCGTCCATGAGCTCGGTTCGGCCCAGCTTGCGCACGTCGTCGAACTCGTTCTCGCGCCGCTGGAGAGATTCCTGCAAGCGGGCGCACTCCTCGCTCAGCTGACGCACGCCGCGGATGGCCGCGATGCGCAGGGCGGTGGGGTAGACGTCGTTGGTGGATTGGCCGCGGTTCACGTCGTCAATGGCGCGGACGGGGCGGCCCAGCTGCTCGGACGCCATGCCGGCCAGGACCTCGTTCACGTTCATGTGGGTGGACGTGCCCGCGCCGCCCTGCAGCGCCTGGGTCACGAACTGGTCGTCCGCCTGGCCCGCCAGCACGCGGTCGCACGCGCTGGCAACCGCGTCGTACAGGTCCGGGTCCACGCCCAACTCGGCGTAGGTGCGCGCGGCCGCCTTTTTGACCTCGACGATTGCGTAAACCAGCCGCAGGTCAACGCGGCGGTGGTCCAGCGGAAAGTTGAGGCGCGCGCGGCGGGTCTCTTCTGCAAAGTATTCCATGGCGGGCTCCTGAGGGTAGGGTTGGGCGTGGGCCAATGCGGCCGGGTGTGGTGGCGCTGGTCGGTGCGGCTGGCTGGCGAACGCGGCTGGCTGGCGGGGCTAGGCGTTTTCCAGCTCGGCCTGCAGGTAGGGGAAGGGCCCCAGGCTGCGCCGAAGGATGCCCTGGATGAAGGCGATGGTGATGCCGTAGTTGGTGAAGGGCACCTGCTGGTCCTGCGCGCACTTCATGCGGTAGCGCACCTCGCGCTCCGTCAGCATGCAGCCGCCGCAGTGGATGACCAGCGAGTACGCGGAGAGGTCGTCGGGGAAGTCGCGGCCGGACGCGGTGTCGATCTGGATGGGGAAGCCCAGGTAGTTGCGCAGCCATCGCGGGATCTTCACGGTGCCGATGTCGTCGCACTGGCGGTGGTGGGTGCAGCCCTCTGCAATGAGCACGCGGTCGCCGGGCTGCAGCCGGTCGATGGCCGCCGCGCCGCGCACGGCCGTCTCCAGGAAGCCCTTGTGCCGCGCCATGAGGATGGAGAAGGACGTGAGCGGCACGTCTGGCGGCGTGTCCGCCGCGGCCTTGGAGAAGACCTGGCTGTCCGTGATGACCATGGCGGGCTTCTTGCGCAGCTGCTCAAGCGTGGCGCGCAGCTCGTACTCCTTGGTGACCACGCAGGTGGCGTCGGCCTCCAGCACGTCGCGGATGGTCTGCTGCTGGGGCAGGATCAGGCGGCCCTTGGGCGCGGCCTTGTCGATGGGCACAACCAGCACCACCAGGTCCTCCGGGTGCAGCAGGTCCCCGACGATGCGCAGCTTGTCCTCGTCGGTCTTGACCAGGCGGGCGATGGTCTCCTTCAGCTCCTGGATGCCGGCGCCGGTGAGGGCGCTGACGGTGCAGACTGGCGCGGAGCCGGCTGCGAGCGCGGGGTCCGCGGGGGCGGGCTCCGCCGCGGGCCTTGCCGAGGCGCCGCCCTCCACCAGGTCCGCCTTGTTGCGCACGAGCACGAAGGGGATGTCCTTCTTGCGGAAGAGGCCGATGAGCTCGTGCTCCACGGGGTTGAGCGGACGGGTGACGTCCGTGACCAGCACGGCAGCGTCCGCGCGGTTCAGCACCTGGCGCGTGCGGCGGACGCGCATGGCGCCCAGCTCGCCCTCGTCGTCGATGCCCGGCGTGTCGATGATGACCACGGGGCCCATGGGCAGGAGCTCCATGGATTTCATGACCGGGTCCGTGGTGGTGCCCTTCACGTCCGAGACCACTGCCAGCTCCTGGCCGGTCACGGCGTTGACCACGCTGGACTTGCCCACGTTGCGGCAACCGAAGAAGCCAATGTGGACGCGGTCTGCGGCAGGCGTCTCGTTCATTCCCATGGCGGGGTCCCTTCTGGTGGCGTGTCCGTGCGGGCGCAGGTGCTTGGGGCGCGGTGCGGCGGGCTGAGGATTGCCGCCGCGAAGCGTCCCTCTAATCATGCTTGCGAGAAGTGCATTCATATTCTAATCACGGTGAGTATGAATGTGCACAGACAGTCGGCCAGGTGGGCTGCCTTCCTGGCCTGGTGACGTCCGGGTACTTCCGGCGACGCTCGGGTGCTAGCCTCCGCCGAGGCCCCGGTGGCAAGTCACGCCGCCCCGCAAAACCCACAGCATTCACATGCCGCCAGCTTGTCGTGCGTGGCAAAATAGATGCGATTTAGTGTCAATGTTCGTGCCGGTCGCTCCAGGGGCGCCACCAAGCCGCATGCCAAAAGCGCGTGGCTACCGTCGGCGGCCGTGGCGCGGCCAACGTAGGAGGGCGCTCCCACGCCGCGGCCCGCCGGTCGCGTCTTCCGCCCGAGAGGAACCACATGACCCTTGCAGAGCTCTTCCAACTTCTGCGCAAGCACCTGCGCCTCGTGATCGTGCTGCCCGTCGTGCTTGCCGCGCTGGTGGCAATCGTCAGCTTCTTCATGCCGGACCAATACACGGCGTCCACCACCATGTACGTGCTCAGCCGCCAGGACGAGAGCGCGCAGAGCACCAACATGTTCAGCGACCTCAACGCCAGCCAGATGCTCACCAACGACGTGGCGACCATCCTGAAGTCGGACCGAGTCTCCGCGGACGTGGCGGAGCAGCTGGGCCTTGAGGACCTGGATGCCTACGACGTCAGCGTGGACAACACCACGACCACGCGCGTGATCACGCTTTCCGTCACGGGCACGGACCCGGTGATGACCGCGCAGGTTGCCAACGCCTTCGTCACGGACGTAAGCAGCGTGGCGCAGGAGGTCATGAACGTGCAGTCCGTCAACGTCATCGACTCCGCGGCCACGCCGACGGTCCCCTCTGGCCCGCGGCGCGCGCTGTACACGGCGGTCGGCTTCCTGGCCGGCCTCTTCATTGCCGTGGCCATTGTGGTGGCGGAGGACGCGCTCAACACCCGCGTCCGCAACTCCGAGGAAGTGGAGGAGCTGGTCGGCCTGCCCGTGGTTGGCCACTTCCCGGTATCTGCCAACTAGCACGAAATTTGCCTCGGCCCACAGGCCCGAAAGGATAGGCACATGCCCCGCAACAAAAGCTCACGCAAGAAGGTTGTCCAGCCGGACCAGCACGTGCAGAACGCTGCCAAGACGCTGCTTGCAAACATTCGCTTCATGAGCGTGGACAACCCGTACAAGCTGATCTCTCTCACCAGCTCCGTGCCCAACGAGGGCAAGACCTTCGTCACGGCCAGCCTGGGCCAGGCCATTGCCACCAGCGGCAAGACCTGCCTGGTGGTGGAGTGCGACATGCGCCGCCGCAGCATGGCGGGCGTGCTGGGCGTGCACGCGCAGCACGGCATCTACTCCGTCATGAGCGGCAGCCTGGCGCTGGGGCAGGTGGTGGTGGCCACGCGCACACCCAATCTGTACTTCCTGGATGCGGAGCCGCACATCCCCAACCCGTCGGACATCCTGAGCTCCAAGCGCTTCGGCCGCCTGCTGCAGGAGATGCGTGCCACCTACGACTACGTGATCTTCGACACGCCGCCCGTGGGCACCTTCGTGGACGCGGCCGTGCTGGGCACCCGCGTGGACGCCGTCTTCGTGGTGGTGCGCGAGAACTACGTCCACCGCGAGGAGCTGAAGAACGCGGTGGAGCAGCTGCAGGCAAGTGGCAGCAACGTTGCCGGCGTGGTCATGAACTTCTGCGAGGGTCGTGGTAGCAGCTACTACGACTACTATTCCTCCTACACGCATGGCTCCGAGGCAGAGAAGGACGCCCCCGCGTACGTTCCCAGCAACAACCCGGCAAGCACGGGAATGTCTGCGCCGCTGGACCTCTCTGGCAGTGGCGCTCCGGCAGCCACCCCAACAGGCGACCAAGACGCGAAGGCAGTTGCCCCCGCGCCAGTTACCGCGTCCCGCCAAGGTGTGAGGCAGCGCCATGCGGCGGTGCCCGCGGCAACGCCAGTGTCTGCCCCGGTTGCGGCGGAGGGCCAGCAGGTCACCTCCAGCCCCAGGCAGTGGGGCGGCGCTGGCAAGGCCTCCAGTCCGGAGTCCACCGCCGTGTACGAGCGCCTCGCGCTAGAGCAGCGCGCCCGGAAGGCCAACGGCCAGTAGCCGCATGCGGGACATCCACTGCCACATACTGCCCGGGGTGGACGACGGATCTCCAGACATGGAGACCAGCCTGGCCATGCTGCAAGCGGCGCGGGAGGCGGACATAACGGCCATAACCTGCACCCCGCACTGCCGCGACCCCTACTTTGACTACGAGGCCATGTGGCAGGCCTACCGGGACCTGAGCGCCGCGGCGCCGGACTTTCCGCTGACCATGGGCTTTGAGGTGAACTACCACAAGCTGGCCGAGCTCGGCTTTGACTGGGTGCGGGCCCTGCACACCTACGGCAGCCCGGACCTGCTGCTGGAGCTTTCCGTCAACGCCAGCCCCACCCGCTTTGGGGACTACGAGCGCGCAATATTCCAGCTGCAGGGGGCGGGCTACCACGTGATCATCGCCCACCCGGAGCGCTACCGCGCCGTGCAGGAGGACCTGGGCCTGGCGGAGGAGCTGGTGGACATGGGCTGCGACCTGCAGGTTTCCACGGACTTCATTGCTGGCGGACGGCTGGGCAACAGCAAGCGCCCCGCCAAGGAGCTGCTGAAGAGCGGCCTCGTCACCTACCTCGCAAGCGACGCCCACAACGTGCGCCACTATAAGTATTTTGAGAAGGCGTGGAAAAAATATGGGATGTACCTGCGAAAAAGCGGTACGAGCGCATGACGTTCATGTGAGCATGGCCAATTCTTAGCTGGTGGTTACCGCACGTTAACCTTTTGCCCCCTATAATGGCCTCCTGGAAAAGCGCTGCATATGTGGAAGTGCCCCCAACGGAATACGTCGGGGGGGGGTATTCGGATGCCGATTTTTGCTGGAACAGGGAATGGCGGTGAGAGTGTGACAGTTGCAAGCGTGGGAGAAGCCACGGTGGAGGAGACGCCGGGCTTCAGGGTCGTCTACTCGGCCACCGAGAATGACCTCATCTACATAGACCGCACGCAGGAAGCGGCGTCCGAAAGCGCCGACGTCCTGCCTCCCGACGCCGAGGCCACGGCCGCGGCCCAGTGCCTGCAACACCGCTACGGCTACCGCTTTGCCAAGCGCACGTGCGACATCCTGATCAGCCTGCTGGTCTTCGCCCTGCTGTGGTGGGTCTTCCTGTGGATTGCCATTGCCATAAAGCTGGATACCCCCGGTCCGGTGTTCTTCAGGCAGGAGCGCGTGGGCAAGGACGGCAAGCTCTTCAAGATGTACAAGTTCCGCTCCATGTACCAGGACGCCGAGGCGCGGCTGGCCGAGCTGCAGGACCAGAACGAGAAAGACGGCCCCGTCTTCAAGATGCACGACGACCCCAGGATCACCAGGGTGGGGAAGGTCATCCGAAAGACGAGCCTGGACGAGCTGCCGCAGTTCATCAACGTGCTGCTGGGGCAGATATCCATCGTGGGCCCGCGCCCGGCGCTTCCCGCAGAGGTGGCACAGTACACGGAGCGCCAGCGCCAGCGCCTGCTGATAAAGCAGGGAATCACCTGCTACTGGCAGACCAGGCGCAACCGGGACGATATCAGCTTTGACGAGTGGGTGGGGCTGGATTTGCTGTACGTGAAGAGCTGCAGTGTCCTGACCGACTTGAAACTGATGATTCAGACTGCGGGCGTAATGCTCACAGCACAAGGGAACTAACCCATATGAGTGAACCTGTTCGTGTTGCCCAAGTGGTGGGCAAGATGGTGGGTGGCGGCCTTGAAGCGGTTGTAATGAACTACTACCGCCACATCGATCGTGACCGCTACCAGTTCGATTTCATCGTCGATTCTGATTCTACGCTTGTACCTGCAGACGAGATTGAGTCGTTAGGCGGGCGCGTAATTGAGGTGCCGCCCTATCAAAAGCAGCCGTCGAATTCGCGGGCGCTCGAGCAGCTTTTCCGCCAGGAGAAGTATCTGATCGTACATTCGCACATGAATGCCCTTAGTGTGTTTCCGCTTCATGCGGCCGCTCAGGCGGGCGTTCCGATTAGGATCGCTCACTCTCACTCAACCTCGGGTAGGGGGGAATACGCGCGCAACCTTCTCAAGGCGATTCTACGAACGCAGTCAAATCATTACCCGACGGATAGACTCGCCTGCAGTAGGCTAGCGGGAGACTGGTTGTTTGGGACAAATGTCCCCTACACAGTTATTCACAACGCCATAGACCTGCAACAGTATGCCTTTGACCCTGCTAAACGCGGAAAGGTGCGACAGGAGCTGGGTATCGGTGAGAAGACTTTTGTGGTCGGCAACATCGGCAGGCTTACTGAGCAGAAGAACCAACAGTATTTGATTGAAGCCTTTGCCAACATGCTCCCGGAACGGCCTGACAGCGCATTGGTCATTGCTGGGATGGGCCCTCTAGAAGAGAAGCTTAAGTCTTTCGTGCATGAAATTGGGATGGAGCAATGGGTGCACTTTGTGGGGCAGCGTTCTGATGCTGACGCACTCTATAGTGCGTTTGATGTCTTCTGCCTTCCAAGCCTATATGAAGGACTCCCTGTCGTTGGTGTGGAGGCACAGGCATCAGGTGTCCCGTGCATCTTCTCTACTGATGTCACAGATGAGGTAATACTCACGCGTGGTGCATGCATGTTGAACAATAAGCTTGCACCGGAAGAGTGGGCAAAGGCGCTCTTGAAATTGCCATTGGCAGACAGCAACGCGACGCGCTGCGCAGACGGCAACCTGCTCAAGGGTTTTGATATAACGCATGAGGTGAAGTGCCTTGAGCAGGTATATACAGAGTGCCTATCGCGTCTCCAGAAGGGAGGAGCATAATGCCCATTAGTGAGAAGCCTCGCGTTGCCATTGCCTCCTGCCACGACAAGAACAATTTCGGCAGCATGCTGCAAGCATATGCCACGCAGGCATTCCTTGAGAACCAGGGCTATGATGTGCGCACCATCGACAAGACAGGTCTGAAGGACGCCATCGCGGTAGGGCGGCGCGACTACTATGCCCGCAACCTGCTCAATGTGCCTATGTATCAGGAGAAGGTGCCATTTGTAGGCCATCGGGTGAAACAAAAGGTTGATGCAGCGTTCGGTTCTCATATGCGCGATCGCTATGCCGCTTTCGATTTCTTTGAAAAATGGCACTTTAACCTCACGCGGCAGACTTCAAGCTTTGAAGAGCTTAGCGAGCTCAGCAAACAGTTTGATGCGGTCGTCGTGGGATCAGATCAGCTGTGGTTGCCGGTGAACATCTCGGGAGATTACTTCACACTCTCGTGGGTGGCGCCAGATGTCAAGAAGGTCGCATATGCTACCAGCTTTGGCGTCTCTACTCTAGATGACTACTACCAGGGTCGCGTGAGGGATTTTCTTGCTAATTTCTCGGCGATATCTGTGCGTGAAGCGAGTGGTGCCAGTCTTGTAGAAATGGCTACTGGCCAGCGTCCGCGTGTGGTTTGCGACCCAACTATGCTTCTAAGTCGTGCAGAGTGGCTCAAGGTGGCGAGTAAGACTTATCAGCTGCCAGCGGAGCCATACCTGCTCTGCTACTTCATGGGCAACAATCATTGGCAGCGCGAGTGCGCGGTGCGCTACGCGCGGGAGCATGGTCTAAAGATTGTGGCTGTTGCCCATACTGATACCTACATACCTGAGGATGACGAGTACGCGGATATCTATCCATGGGACGCAGGTCCTGCAGAGTGGCTCAGTCTCTTCTCGCATGCCTCGTTTGTCTGCACAGATTCCTTCCACGGTACTGTTTTCTCTAACATCTTCCGTGTGCCGTTCTGCTCCTTCCGCAGGCACTCAGCTAAGAGTGGACAGTCGACAAACTCGCGTATAGACACGCTGTTGGACGTGCTAGATGAGCGCAATCGACTCTGCCAAGCCCCAGAGGACTTTGCCCTCGCAAGCGGGGGAGATATTGATTTCTCTGAGACCGAGAAGAGGTTGAAGGAGTATTCCAAAGAGTCGGCTGGTTGGTTGCTCAGGGCGGTGGGAGAGCACGGCAAGCTGAAGCCTACGAAGGCCATCCACATCTTTGACAAGCAGGACTGCTGTGGGTGCTCTGCCTGTGCCGCTGCGTGCCCTAAGCAGTGCATCACCATGGAGTTCGATGCCGAAGGCTGTGAATATCCGCAAATTGACGAAAGCGCCTGTATCGAGTGTGGAAGGTGCTCCAAGGTGTGCCCCATACTCAACGTGACACCCGAGGAGCCTGCACCGCAGAAGGCATTTCTGGTGCAGAATAAAGATGCTAGGGTGCTTGCGCAGAGCACGTCTGGTGGCGCATTCACTGCCTTCGCCACGACAATCTTGGAGCGTGGCGGTGTCGTGTTTGGGGCGGGCTATGACCTTGAAGGGAAGAGCGATTACGATGCTCCCCTAAACGTTCGCCACTTCGCCGTAGAGTCTGTGGACGAGCTCTGGAGGTTTCGCAACAGTAAGTACGTCCAGAGCGAGATTGGCGATGCATACGCCCAGGTGAAGAGATATCTCTCCCAAGGCAGGGAAGTGCTCTTTTCGGGTACTCCTTGCCAGTGCGAAGGGCTACTTCACTTCTTGGGATGCCACCCGGGTGGGCTGTACGTGGCAGACGTCGTATGCCGCGCGGTCCCCGCGCGGTCCCCTTTCAAGGCATATCTAGAATGGCTACAGGTTGTTACTGGGGAGAAGCCCAAGTCGGTACTTTTCCGCGACAAGGGTCGGTATGGCTATGAGTACTCGAACATCCGAGCGTACAAGAGTGCTGACTTGAGCAAGAACGGTTGGGACGGGTCGTCACCTGTGCCGTTCTATAGCTGCGGTGTTGAGAGCGATCCCATGCTCCGTGGATTCTTCTCCAACCTCACTGATCGTCCGAGTTGTTATCAGTGCCGCTTCAAGAAGCGCTACCGGATAAGCGACCTCACGATGTGGGACTGCTTCGATGTTTACAGGTTCGACAAGAGCTTCGATGACAATCGCGGCGTGACGCGAGTTCTGGTTCACTCCGAGCGTGGACAAGTGCTAGTAGACGCATCGCTGGAAAACATTCGTGTGCAGGAGATTGACGTGGATTCTGCCATTGCGGGGGTGCGGGAAATGGCTGCAAGCGTGAGTCGTAACCCGCGCCGAGGCGCCTTCTTTGCTGACCTAGAGGAGCAGACGCCGGATGATGTCTTTGGGAATTGGTTCGCAGAAACGCCTCTGGTGCGCGCGGAGCGTGGGATGCGACACGCCGCGGAGAACCTTGGGGTGTACAGCCAAGTAAAGAGGCTTGCAAAGAAGCTGGTGCGCAAGTGACTCCAAAAGGAATAGCAAATACACTGGTTTCTGTAGTGGTGCCCGTGTACAACGTTGAAGCTTATGTCGGGCAATGCCTGCACTCCATTTTGGAGCAGTCGCACGTAGAGCTGGATATCGTTGTTGTGGATGACGGGTCTACCGACTCGTCTGGCGATGTGTGCGAAGCCATCGCTGCCGTGGATTCGCGTGTGCGTGTCTTCCACAAGGAGAACGGCGGGCTTTCTGACGCCAGAAACTATGGCCTTAGGCGAGCTCGTGGGGAATGGGTTTCTTTCATCGACTCTGATGACTATGTCTCCCCGGTGTTCATTGAGGCCTTGCTAAGTGCGGCAGTCTCGACTGGCTGTTGGATTGCGGGTGTCCCAGGAGGGCATCCCTTCCATGATGGGGATGCCGTACGCCTTGTGCCGAGTGTGGATGAGCTTGGTGAACCGTTGAAGCGAAGCGCTCGTGATGTCCAAAGCTTGATGCTCTATCAGACGCTTACGACCGGTGTGCCGTGGCGCCTCTATAACCACGGTGAAAAGCATGACGTCTTAGGTGTTGATCCGTTTCCGGTGGGTCTGTACTACGAGGACCTTGCCAGCACGTACAAGTTTGTGCGTGCGGCAGGTGACAGCATCGCATATGTAGAGAGCCATGATTTGTATGCGTACCGGCTCCGATCCACATCTATCATTCGCCAAGCTTACACACCTCGGAAGGCTGATTCTGCGATTAAGGTATCGCGGCAACTTTACGCGGACACTTGCGAATGGTACCCAGACCTCGCTGGGGCCGCTGCCTCGCGTTGCTTTAGCGTGAATCGTATGGTTTACGCCCAGGTTCCCGCCGATATGCCTGAAGAGAGAGAAAGGCTTTGGGCGGAACTGGTAAAGTATCGCAATGTTGTAGCGAAGGACAACAATGCCCGTAAACGTGAAAGGCTTGCAGCGGGGATAGCGTGTTTGGGCGAGAAGCCATTTCGGGCGTTCTGTTTAGCGGCAAAAAGAATGGGCTTGCTTCGATGATCTATGTCTGCGCGTTCATTGTGTCGACGCTCCTAATTTACTGTTCTGGACGCTGCAGGGGTTCTCTGCGGGCGGCCCTAGTAATTGTCGGAGTCCTTATTCCCTGCATCTTGGCTGGAGTGCGTGATAAGACAGTGGGTGTAGATGTTATGACTTACGCCTACTGGCAGTTTCTCGATGCCGGCTCTTCAGGCTTTAAGGATTTTATTGCTCGTAACGCTTCGCTGTCCGCGCCAGGGTGGAATGTAATGACATGGGTTGTGTGTCACTATACGAAGAATCTTGCCGAATACCTCACTGTTATCGAGCTAATCTGTGCCATTCCTATCTACTGTGCAATCAGTCGACTTGCCCCCAAGGGTTCAGAATGGGCAGGTTGGCTAGTATGGCTTCTCCTATTCTATGCCTTCAGCATGAATGGAATGCGGCAATCTGTAGCTATAGGCTTCACGCTTTTAGCATACGAAGGCGTCAGAGATAGAAGGCCATTCTACTTTCTCATTTTAATTGGATTGGGTTGCTTGTTTCACCAGACTGCAATTGTGGGTTTATTGATGTGGCCAATGAATAGCTTGGTTGGGAGTGTCAAACAAAAGAGTCCATTCATGGGCAAATGGCAGAGTCTGCTCGTTGTTGCAATAGTTCTTGCCACATTTCTCGTTCTAGTTGCTTTTGGAGGACAGCTTGTGGTGAAGCTCTCCGTGCTTAAGGAGTCATATTCATACCAAGTGAATCATATTGGTGGGGGAGATGTCTCGTGGGCCTACATATTTCTCCTCGTCGTGATTTCTCTCGCTTGGACTTCCGTCAAGAACTCGAAATTTGGGGATGAAGCGGCTTCGCCAGGTTTGTCAGATCAGAAGTCATTTAAATCGAAGGTTAGCTATACATCTTCCGCATTTGGGTTTCAGGATTTAGGAGTGATGCTGGCCTTCGCATCTATAGGGTGCCTGCTTTACCAGCTCAATCTTGTTGCCGATACTCTTGGGCGTCTGGGTGCGTATTTTACGGTGCTCTCTATACCAGCCACCTCGCTCATGACTTCGTTCGGCAGGCGTACAACAAACGGAACCATGATAATGCTAGTCGGTTGTGCGGCATTTTTTACAGTTATGAATCTGTACATGGGAAAGTCAGGCGTCTGGCCGTATACGTCGACAATCTTGGGAATTGGTTAGTGTCATAGATATAAAAAATGATAGCTAGTAATCAAGTACTAGGGAAGGTACTATTTGAACATTCTATTCTCCATAGTTGTAGATGTACTTAATGTTCTGAAGTACATTGACATCTGTGTTGCTTTTTTTCTATGGATATATTGTGGGATTCAGAAGTGTATACATTCACATCATTTTGATCGGCAATACATTAGCGACATTTCGTTGAACAATATTTGCACGGGATATTGCTCCTTGCTCCATGATTTTGGGGTATTAGTCGCGGGAATCTTTTCATGTGCATATGCAACTTTTTCAGGGGAGACAACAAGGAGCAGGGCGTCCTGGTTGCCTATAAATTGGCCATTGGTAACATTCTCGTATTTTTCATATAGCCCGCTGTTGATTCCCATCTACGTTTGCCTACGTGTCACAGAGCTTGTGGTAGCGGTACCTCTTGATGTCATCATGAAGTCCCTAAGCGGAATGCTCCTTGTCTCTAGACAGGTGAATGCCTAATGAACGTGCGTAATGTTCTTAAGAACATGGGCGCCGCCGCGGGTGCCCAAGGTGTTTCGTTTGCCACCAGCATCTTGATGTCGCTGCTCGTTCCGAAGGTGCTTGGGGTCACTGAGTTCGGCTACTGGCAGCTCTTCGTGTTCTATTTCAACTATGTTGGAGCGTTTCAATTAGGTTTGAACGATGGCGTCTATCTGTTGAAAGGTGGCAGCTCTCGCGCGGATCTTGATAAATCAGAGGTGACCTCGCAGCTCTCATTCGGCTTATTTTTCCAGTCCCTGATGGCAGTTGCGGTTGTGGCGTTCGCGGTTATATCTCAACAAGAGCCGGAGCGTACCTTCGTTCTCGTTGCTTGCGCAATACTTATGCCTCTATACAACGCAGCTTGCTATTTTCAATATTTGCTTCAAGCGATTGACGAGACAAGGCTATATTCCAAATCGATAGTAGTTGACCGTGCAGTGTTCATGGTAGCGCTATTGGCACTTCTCTGCATAAGGTGTCAGGCTTTCGAATGGTATGTTTATGCCTTCTGCGTAGGTAAGCTCGCATGCCTTGCCTACCTGTTGGTGCACACTCGGGACATCTTGTCTCGACGGCTCTACCCGTTGAGTAGGGCTGCCCGATGCTCGCTAGATAGTATTAGCGTCGGCATCAAGCTCATGTTCGCGAACTTGGCAAGCTCGCTCATTCTCGGCGTTATGCGGTTCGTTGTCGACGCCTGCTGGGGTATTGAAGTCTTCGGTAGTGTGTCACTTGCTCTCTCGATGGCCAATTTCTTTCTCACCTTTGTAACGCAAGTCACAATGGTTCTTTTTCCGACCCTGCGTAAGATGGACAAGAACGACCTGGCCTCTTTCTTCAGTAGAGTGCAGAATGCGCTTGAGGTAATGTTGCCAGGAATATTGCTGCTCTACCTCCCAATGCGGAGCATCCTTGGGTGGTGGCTACCTGCCTATGAGAGTAGCTTTGAATACCTTGGTCTCATCCTCCCGCTGTGCCTCTTTGATGGGAAAATGAGCGCACTCTATACGACATTCTTCAAGGTTAGACGTATGGAGGGAACCCTGTTCGAACTGAATGCAATTACGATGCTCTTGAGCGGTGCCTGCGCTCTCGTGGGTGCCTATTTGCTCCATAGCGTTGAGTTCGTACTTGTATCCTGTAGTTGTGCAGTCATGCTCCGAGGCATTGTTTCTAGGAGAATCCTATCGAACGATGTTCTTGGACACTACGAGGCACGTTGGGGTGAGGTAATTCTTTCAGCGGTCTTCTACCTCAGCTTTGCGTTGCTTGGAGACCTAGCTGCACTTTGCACTTATGTGCTCGCATACGCCGCATACCTTGTTGTCGCGAAGGAGCAGCTTTATGCGTTCATGAGAGACGTGACGAAAGTGTTTGGAACAGTACTTTATAGGGGGCCAAAGGCGTGAGGCTTGATAAGTATGAAGTAGTCTCCTTTGATGTATTCGACACGCTTGTCAAGCGTTGTGTTGCCAAACCCTCGGACGTGTTTCGCTTGGTAGAGCTCAGAGCCAAAACGGAGGGTCTACTCATTGAAGGGTTCACCGAGGCGAGGGTACTTGCCGAGAAGAAGGCGAGGGCAAAGTACGGTCGAGAGGTAACCCTTGATGAGATCTATGCGGAACTTGCTTCCTCAGGGTACCCTGCAAGCGGCATCACGGCCGCAAAGGAACTGGAACTAAAGGTTGAGTTTGATGTCTGCGTTCCTCATCCCGAGGGAAGAGAACTCTTCGAAAGTGCTCAAAAGGCGTCATGTCGGTTAGTGATTGCTTCCGACATGTATCTTCCCATGTCGGAAGTGGTGGCAATCCTCACCTCGTGTGGCTATTCTGGCTGGGACAGAATCTTCTTGTCTTGCGAATGTGGGGTCCGTAAAGCTGACGGTTCAATGTTTGCGTTCATGTCGAAGGAGCTTGGCGTCCAGGCGTCCCACATCCTTCATATAGGAGACAACCTCAAGAGCGACATTCTCCGTGCGCGTTCCAAAGGATTGCACGCATGGCATATGTCCCGTAAGAAGCTGGAATCTGATGACCTAGCTGGAGGCATGGTATCGGCGCTTAGGGATGCGCGTGTGGCAACGAAAGACCCACTGGTTGAATTCGGCTATAGGGCCTTTGGGCCACTTCTTGCAGGACTTGCATCGTGGCTTGCCGTGCGTTGCGAGGAGAGAAGAATAGAGAAAGTGTTCTTCCTGGCTCGTGATGGCCTCATCATTAAGAAGGCTGTTGAGTTACTCGGATGCGCGTTCCCTTCATCGACATACTTCTATGCGTCTCGCAGAGCTCTGCTTGTGCCGACGTTGACTTTTAAGGATACGTTTCATGAGGCAATCTCTTCGATGTTCTTGGGGCGCACGACGTCGCTTCGAAGTCTTTTCGACAAGATGGGGCTAGAAAGCGACAGCGTATATGAAGTATTAGTCGACCTTCAGGTGGACCCGGACAAGCAACGGCAGTCATCGCACCTCGAAGAGGACGCGGATGCGTTGAAAGCATACAAGGCACTTAGGGAAAGTATTAACGGAGCGGCTACCGACCAGCTAGACCTCTTGACTGACTATCTTCGCCAAGAGTCTTTTCAAGGCAAAGTTGCAATTGTTGATATTGGCTGGTTTGGGAATATGCAGGTGGCACTCGAGTCTGTGTGCGAACATTCTAAAATAGACGCCGATATCATCGGCTACTACGTAGGACTATGTCCGGATGGACAAAACCAGAAGGTTCATAAGATGGAGGGGTATCTCTACTCTGCCGGAACTAATGAAGATTTGTATCTGAGTGAACGTAATTTCAACTCTATCTTTGAAATCATGTTCTCGGCCTGTCATGGTACAACGAGAGGGTACGAGAAGAATGGAAATAGCATAGAGCCAATGTTGGCTCCCTACTTTGGGGCTGAAGCGAAGGCTGGAGATGCCGCTGAACGAATCAGGTCTGGAGCTCTTGAGTTTGTTTTGGACTGGGCAAGGGTGTGCGGCCTGGCACTTGTCGAGATTGAGCCTGAAGTCGCTTTTGCTGAATTGATCAGGATGGGGAATCAGCCAACCCTCAGCGAAGCAGAGACGTTCGGATCTTGGGCAATAGAAGATGGAGGTGCCGAACGTACCATTGCGGAGTCCGCGGGGTTGGCTCATTACATAGGTCACCCAAAGGACTTCCTGCGGGACTTCGATCATGCCCGTTGGAAGATTGGGTTCCTTAGGCGAGTATTCAAGGTGCCCGCCCCCTACGGAAGAGCTTGGGATGCTGTGCATGCGATGTACAAGAAGCGGCATACGTAGGCATCTTTGGATTAGGCTCTGTTAGACCAGCTTTGACATGCCAGGATCACGCCCCCGCCGGCACCTCGCCCTCCCAGAAGTCCCAGAAGGGCTGCGGGGCCCCGATCGCGGCCCGTCGCGTGAGCTCGTAGTGGCCCCTGACCTGGTCGGCCGCCAGCCTCTCCTCCCGGGGCCCGTCCCCGCCCTTGAACTGGTCCTCGTACAGGAACCACCAGAGGTAGTGCTGCAGCCACCTGCTGGAGACGCCGTTGAAGGGCCGCAGGAAGGACTTGATCCTGTCGTGCGGTAGTGTCGAGAAAGTTGGTGTAACGGCCGCTCGGTAGGCGTCCGGGCCATCACCTTGAACCAGTCGTCGCCTCCTGAATCCTACGCCGCCTCCAGC
>OMVJ01000019.1 GCA_900314495.1 uncultured Olsenella sp. | reverse complement strand
CCCGTCGAGGAAAGGGTGGTTCGCCATCTGGCGCTCTCGAACTCGACCTACCTGCGCAAATGGTGAGAATCCATCACCTAACTCGTAGACCCTTGTATAGACGATATGAAGAGGTGGTGGTCGAGACCCCTCTTCACAAGCTGAGGCGTCATTGGCGCAACGTGGGTCGGGACAATCACCGCAAGGATGCACGTGACCGTTCCCGCCACATTGTGAGGAGGCCTCGACCATGCAACATCGTACCAGCATCGGGCTCGACGTCCACGCCCGCTCGATCAGCGCCGCCGCGCTCGACCACGAAACCGGGGAGGTGAGGAGCGCCAGGTTCGGCTACGACGCGCCTGCCGTCGCCGAGTGGGCCTTGGGCCTCCCGCAGCCCGCCCGCGCCGTCTACGAGTCCGGCCCCACGGGCTTCGACCTCGCCAGGTCGCTCACCTCGCTCGGCCTCGAGTGCGGCGTCGGGGCGGTGTCGAAGATGCTCAGGCCGTCCGGGGACCGGGTGAAGACCGACAAGCGCGACGCGGTCTTCCTCGCCAGGATGCTCGCCGTCGGGAACGTCGTCGAGGTGCGGGTCCCGCCCGCCGAGGAGGAGGCCGCGCGCGACCTCTGCCGCGCGAGGGCCGACGCGAGCTTCGAGCTCTCCCGTGCGAAGCTGTCCGTCTCGAGCTACCTCCTCAGGAAGGGGGTCACCTGGGGCGGCGGGACCTGGACGAGGGCCCACCGCACCTGGCTGAGGCAGATAGAGCTGCCGACCGAGCCCGAGCGCATGGTGCTGGACGAGCTGCTCGCGCGCCTGGCGGAGTGCGAGGCCAGGAAGGAGAGGCTCACCGCCAGGCTGGTCGCGCTTGCCGGCGGGGACGCGTACCGCGGCCGAGTCGCGGCGCTCAGCTGCCTGCGGGGCATCAACACGGTCAGCGCGTTCTCCCTCCTCGCCGAGGTCGGCGACTTCTCCCGCTTCGACAGGGCGCCGGCGCTCGCGTCGTTCCTCGGGCTCGTCCCCTCCGAGAGCTCGTCGGGCGAGAGGGTCTCGCGGGGAGGCATCACCAAGACCGGCAACTCCCACGCCAGGAAGATGCTCGTCGAGGCGGCGTGGCACCACGGCAGGCCGTACAACCCGTCGTCGCCGACGGGATCCGCCGCCATGTCGGCCGTGCCGCCCCGGGTCGCGGAGGTCGCGGAGCGCGCGAACAGGCGACTCCACCGCCGCTGGCATCACCTCGAGTCGCGCGGGAAGCAGCGCTGCGTGGTGACCGCCGCCGTCGCGCGCGAGCTGGCGTGCTGGGTCTGGGCCGTCGAGGCCGAGGCCCGCTGACAGAGGCCACCGGCGCGGGCCGCGGGGCCCGACGGCGCGTGGGGAAACCCGCGAGCTTGCTATGTGCAGCCAGGAGGCCACGCACGCTTATAGACGAGCGGACAATCCCCAGCCGAAGCATCGGAATGCGTTAGCCAACACGCGGATGTCAGACTAGCAGTCGTGCGTCGAGAGACCCGCCAGACACCCGTCGCCCGCGCAGGAGAAGGCAGCAGCCAGCCGAAGGGAGACGTTCCTCCGGCTGGCTTGCCATGCCCCTTGACAGGAAGATCTTCATATCAGCGAGCTGCCTATTCCATGTACAAGGCCCATGGAATAGCTCGTCCGCGCCGCTCTTGGGACGGTAGTCCGATGAGTCTCGTCCTCGTCGCTAAGCTCCTCGGTCTCGTGCCTCACCGTCCCTCCACCGCAGCGCCACCTCTCCACCCCTGACAGCACGTCATGGGTGTCGCGTGCGGGGGATTCCCCGCGCCCCTAGGATTCTGGCAAGTCCGTCTAGACACGGACCGACTCGGATCCGATCGCACGCGGAGGCAGACGATGCCCTACATAAAGCCAATCTCCGGGCACACGACGCTCGGGGCAGCCCAGCGCTACCTCGAGCGCGACGGACGCGCCCTCGCTCGGGACTTCCTCAACCTCGAGCCGCCGATCGTCGGGCTGACCGACGACGGGGAGCCCGTATACGGCGCCTACGACTGGGCGTCTGTGATGGACACGACGAGGGCCATGATGGGCAACAACACCCCCTACAGGGGCCGAAAGGCCAGAACCTACAAGCACTATGTCTTCTCGCCCGACCCGAGGGACGGAATCGGGCTCTCAGAGCTCCGGTCTGTCACCATGTCATGGGTGCGCGAGAACTTCGGTGACTACGAGGTCGCCGTCGTCTACCACAATGACAACGAGCACCACATATCGCACGCCCACGTCATCGTGAACAACACGAACCTCGAGACGGGCCGCAGGCTCCAGGACCCGGACCCTAGGGCTCTCAAGAGGTCGGCGCAGCGAATCGTCAGGGAGCACGGACTTACCTCCTACGTCGACGAGCCCGCGGACCCGGAGACCGGAATCGTACCCGACTCGAGGCCTTACGCGCGAAGGAACGTTCGTGCCTCCGAGCGCTCGCTCGTCCATCGAGGCGAGTACTCATGGGTCGCCGACATAAGGGCCCGCGTGGACATTGCCAAGGGGATCGCACGCGACCTCAGCGACTTCGAGGCCGCTCTGACAGGCATGGGAGTCGACATCCGCGAGTCTGCTGGCACGAAGGGCGACTGGGTGTACTCGCTTTCCGAGGCCCCTTCCAGGCAGGTCACAGGATCGAGGCTCGGGGCCTCTTACACCAGACAGGAAGTGACCTCCTGGCTGAGGAGTCCGGTCAGGACAAAGCCCGACACCCTCACAGCGGACGAAGCGAGGATAGTCGCGGCGCACGCCATCGAAGTCCGTGACCTAGGCGAGCTCGCACGACTCTCCGAGGCCGTGGACGTCGTGTCCCGAGGCGGGTTCACGAGCCTAAGGGGCATCGACCTCGCAATCGAGCGTACCCGTAGAACCACCGGGAAGGAAGCGGCCGCCCAAAGGCTCGAGCGCGCACGTGAGTACTGCGCGACCCACAACATGCTGCCAGAGACGAACCCTGGCGGCGTGCGCAGGGCATCTGGGCAGCGGCCCGGCCATTCCGCAAGGACGACCCGACAGCAGCAACATTCGGGCGACATGCGGCAGCGCAGCATTCAGCAGAGCCACAGCAGGGAGAGGGACCAAAGATGAGGGTGACCGTGCGTTACGAGGACGGTTCCGTCGAGGAGTTCGACACAAGCACGCTCACGACCGAGAGTGCGCTCGGGCGCCCCAACGCCCTCACCGACATACACATTACGATCGGCGACGGCGCATGGGCCGACGTCAGCTGGTATCGCGTGCCGACCGCCAGCTCCGATGGGCTCGCGACACGGCTCCCCGGCTGCAGGATCCACCTCCTCAACGCGGAGGAGCTCGCCCACGTGCGCTCGATCGAGATAGACGGTGGCCTCCAATGGCTCCGCATCGGCGATGACCTGTGCGACGTCGCGCGGCTTGACGAGATCTCCGACCTCATGCACGAAGGCCCCTCAACCACCATGGAAGGCAGAGCGGTGTGGCTGCATGACACGCTGCTGCAGGTCCTTCCTACGCGCAGGGACTCCCACGAACGAGCCTGCGCAATGCTCGGGCTGACGCCCTCGAGCTACGAGACCCTCTCGAGAATGGCTGGATACGGCTCTCCCGAGGATGGCGCCTTCCCCGTCTAGTTGTGAAGATTGTATGACTCAGCTCCTTAGGGACGCTTAGGGACACTTATCGTCCGTCGCCACGAGCGCCGAGTCCCCGTTTTCGCGAACATCGCCGTCAGGCAGTGAATTCCTACCACAGGGAGGCGAACGCATGACGGAAAGAACAACGAGGACGCAGAGGGAGCCTGAGCTCATATCGATCGTCGAGGCGGCGAGGATGCTCAACGTCTCGACAAGGACGGTCAACAGGCTCTGTCTGGACGGCAAGCTCAAGGCCGTGAGGATCGGCTGCCAGTGGCGCATCAACAGGCGCGCCCTGCGCGAGGCCGCCGGGCTCGAATAACGATGTCGGAGGAGTCGGCATCCTACTCGCGCGTCTGGGGGCCCGTTGTGCACGCCCTGGTGCAGTCTGGCGCCTCCGGACAGGAGTGGGCCGTGCTCGTGGCGCTCCTGCGCTGGCAGAAGGAGGGCAGCAGCGTCCTCTCCATGGGCGTGCCAACCATCTGCAAGTACACCGGCCTCGACGAGGACACCGTGAGGCACCGCCTGGCGAGCCTCCTGAGGAGGCGCTACGTGAGCCGGGGTGGCTACGAGTTCCCCATCCTCGAGTACGACAGGGAGGCCACGCGGGGCCATGCGGCTTCCTACAGGCTCGGCGTCCCCAAGCTCGGGCCAGAGGACGGATCGAACATCCTCAACCGCAAGGAGCGCGTGGAGTGGGACAGGAGAAGGCGCGAGGAGGGCATGGAATGACAGGGACGTCATCCCAAGGGTTTTGGAGGTCCCAGGAACCGATGGGATGACAGATGCGTCATGCCAACGACCTCGATGGAAGGCAGCGAACGGTCTCGAGTCGACCCCTTGGGATGACAAGCCCGTCATGCCAAGGGACCCACCCGTTCGACGGATCGACCCTCCTTTGACAGATTGTCAGCCGTGCGCCGAGGCGTATGACAAATCTGTCCGTTCGGGAATCCGTTTGGGATGATGCGAACGTCATGCCAAACAGACAGGTTTGTCATGACCGCATGACAGGAACGTCATCCTTAGAAGAAGTGTTCATAAGAATACTGGTGAAGAATCTCTGAGCCATGAGGTCAATAAGGCGCGGCCGGTTTGACAGCGCGGTACTGGTGAAGAATCTCTGAGCCATGAGGTCAATAAGGCGCGGCCGGTTTGACAGCGCGGTACCAGCCAATGCACGCAGCGTCACTTTTATGCATGGCGCCTGTCAGCACCGCCGTTCGCCGATTCGCGATTTGGTGCAAGCGGGGGGCCGAATTTGGTGCAAATTTGGTGCAAACCGCCCGAGGCCTTGGTGCAAGCAAAGAAAAAGGCCAGAGAACATAGCCTCTGACCTCGTGTTTTCTGGTGGGCGATGCTGGATTCGAACCAGCGACCCCATCCGTGTGAAGGATGTGCTCTACCCCTGAGCCAATCGCCCTTAGCGCGAGGGATACTATACCAGACTCTCGCGGACTTCGCACGAGAATTTTTGAAACTTCGACTACGATTTCCATGTCGAGGCACACAAGCTCCGCAAGGGCGCAGGCCCAGCCGGAGTCGGGCCCAACCAAGGAGGGGCACCATGGCAAACACGCTGGCAGTGGACATCGGTGGTACGCGGGTCAAGTGGGCACTTGTGGACGAGGCCTACGGCACGCCCGATCGCGGCAGTCTGAGCACGGACTTCTCCACCGCAGACGAGCTGGTGGCCGCGGTCGTGTCGATTGCGCGCGAGCATGCCCAGGGCATCGCTGGCGTGGCCATCAGCGTGCCAGGCACCGTGCTGGAGGATGACCCCACGGGAACCATCACCGGCGGCGGGGCGCTGGGTTACATGGACGGATGTCCCCTTGGCCAGCGCGTTCGCGAGGAGACCGGGCTGCCCGTCGTCGTGATGAATGACGGCAAGAGCTGCGCCTTGGGCGAGTACGCCATGGGCGCGCTCAAGGGCTGCCGCGTGGGCGTGGCGCTGGCCATTGGCACTGGCCTGGGCGGCGGCATCGTTGTTGACGGCCGCATTCTTGCCGGCGCGCACGGCTTTGCCGGCGAGTTCAGCTTCCTCCCCACCGCCTACGACCAGGGGTTCGACATCCGTTGCGCGGCGGCGCTAGGCCTCAGCTGGCGCGGCCTGCGCGACGAGGTCTGCCGCCAGAAGGGCCTGCCCGACGCGGAACGCGAAGCCACGGACGGCCGGACGGTCTTCGAGTGGATCAACGCGGGCGATGCGGCCGCGCAACGCGGGCTGGACGCCTACACGCGCCGGCTGGCGACGCTGCTCTTCTCCCTGCAGGCGACGGTGGACCCGGACGTCTTTGCGCTGGGCGGGGGCATCTCCGCGCAGCCGGCGCTGCTGGCGTCGCTGCGTGCCAACATCGACGCCATGTACGAGCCGTGGCCGCTGAAGCAGCTGCCCACGCCCAACGTGGTGCTCGCGCAGCACGGCAACGACGCCAACCTATTTGGCGCAACGTATGAGCTGCGGCGACGGGCGGCACGGCCGGAATAACGGGGCGCGTCGGCGGAACGCGCTCAGCTACGAAAAAGCCCCGCATCGTGAGAGACGATGTGGGGCCCGAGTCTACCTGGTGGAGAGTCTACCTGGTGGAGAATAGGGGATTCGAACCCCTGACCTCATGACTGCCAGTCATGCGCTCTCCCAACTGAGCTAATTCCCCATGAGTTGGTGCGTTGAATATATTAGCAAAGCAAGCACTTGGGTCAAGCGTGAATTTTGAAAATCTGACGGCATGGTCCCGGGAGCGCCGGAGCTTGGAGGAGCTTGAAAGCCGGCGTAGGCGCCGCGGCTGCTAGTGTCGTGCAGCGGACTGGCCATGTGTGAAGTGGCGGCAGGGCATATCCTTCTCAGTTTCACATGGTTCCGCCTGTCGGAATTCGGTGTACACCAGATTCGGACAGGTTGGGCCTCAAATGGCCCCCATTTTGTCGGAAGTTGGAGTACACCAGTTGCGGCATCTGGCCCCAGACCCCGGACCCGGGCTTCCGGACTTCCGGACAAGGTCGCGAGGTTCAGGCAAGCGACCCACAATGCATCTGTGCAGGTAAATGCCATAGTTATGCATGCAAGGCGCAATCTTGTACGTTGAGGGACATGTCATTTCTACGTTACGCGCGCCGTCGGCTACGCTCGCCGGCCATTCTCGACCGCGCGCGGGCGAGTGTGTAACTTGGTGCCCCGGTGGGCAAGATGCCCCTCACCAAGGACGGTTGTCGCATGGGGGAAGGCAACTGCGGATTGATGGTTTTCCGCGGCGGAGGGAGGCATGCTCATGGGCGAATCTGCAGGGACTGCAACCGACGCGCTTCTTACGGAGGCGGAGCGGGGGTGCCGCTGCGCCATGCCGGAAAGCAAGACTGAGCAAAGGCGCCTCTCGAGGCTCGTGGAAAGCGGTGACCTCGTGCGTCCGCGCAGGTCATTGTATGCGAGGCGGAGCTATTGGCAGGACTTGAGCCGAACGGAGAAGTACTTGCACCAAGTGCGTGCGCTAGGCAACTGGCATCCGCAGTGGATCTTCTGCGGGCCAACCGCTGCCATCTTGCACGAACTTGACGTCCCGTATGCACTGCTCGATGAGATACATGTTACTTGCGATGGAGAACCTCGCAGCCGAAGGCGGAATGGGGTCCACTTCCATCAGATCAAGTATCCGGACGTTGTGAGCGTGGGGCAGCTTCGTGCAACATCCGTGCCGAGGACGCTGGTCGATTGTCTTCGGGTGCTGGGATTTACGTATGGTCTGGCTATCGCGGACTCTGGCGTGCGGAAGCTGGGCTGGAATGCGCGCCAGCTGGTCGGGTATCTGGAGGCGGTGAAGAAGATGGGGCTCGTGCGGGGCCTTGATCACGCCATCAGGACGGCGTCGTATGCGGATGGTCGTGCGGAGAACGGTGGCGAGTCCATTGCGCGCGCTTCGGTAATTCGACTGGGGCGCATGGTCCCTGAGCTGCAGGCATGGGTAGACGACCCCGTGACGGAGGGCAGGGCGTACCGCGTGGACTTCCTTTGGTTGGAGGGCGACGAACCGCTGGCAGTTGGGGAGTTGGACGGCATCGACAAGTATCTGCCAGATATTGAGCATCCAGACCGCAGCATGCAGAAGGAGATCTACAAAGAGAAGATGCGCGAGTCACACATTGGTGCGTACGGGGTCAAGTTGATGCGTTTCTCGTTTGATGACGCGTTTCACCCACTGCAGCTTGACGCGCTCTTGCAGGCGTATGGGATTCCGCGCGTCGGGCCGCGGCAGGAGGAGCCGCCCATCAACCCCAACATGAGCGGCCTGATGCACCTGAAGTCAGGCTGGCTCGTCCGGTGCGAGGCGGATGGCCATGTGGCGCTGAAGTACGTGGAGCCCGACGAGCCTATGCCCGAGAAGATGCCCTGGAGTCTGCCGAGACGGTTGGGCGAATAGCGGCGACCGTGCGGTGCGGGGCCCTTCTGGGCGCGCCGTGTGAGTTTGGAGTACACCAACTTCGGACAAAATGGGCCCCAAAGCAGCCTGTATTTGTCGCTAGTGGGAGTACACCAACTGCCGACAAGGGGGTCCGGGGCGCTCCTGGCGGTTCGTGCTGCGGTCGGCGAGCGCCGAACGCGCAAGGTGTCAGCCATGTTGGTGCGGCTGCTACAGCGCCTGTGAGCCAACTTTCCAAATAAATAACTCATGGGGAATTAGCTCAGTTGGGAGAGCGCATGACTGGCAGTCATGAGGTCAGGGGTTCGAATCCCCTATTCTCCACCAGGTAGACTCGGGCCCCGTCTCGCAGCATGCGAGGCGGGGTTTTTCGTGCAGCGCTGGCGCACAACTATGGGAGTTTCGACCGTCACAACACCCGCAGTTGCGGGCGACTGTGCACCGCATTCAAAGTTGCGCGCAATCAACCAGCAAACGGGCAGGCACAACCGAACCGATCGTCCTATGTCGACCTACGCGTTTTGCCTCTCGGGCATCAGCGCGGCGATGATGAAGCCGACTACGGTGAGGAAGAAGCCCAGCGCAAAGAACCCGGCCTTGCTGTAGCCCTTGCGCTCGGCAAGCTTCGTGCAAACGTAACCGAACACGCATCCAAACACGAGATACAGACCGAGGGCTAGGATTTCCGGGGCTGGCATGGCGTCCTCCTTCGGTGCGTCAATGCGACTTGAGACACTCGCACTGCGGCTGGCTCCTTTCAACTACGGTATGCGAAGACCCGCACCTCTACCACAACTCAGGCCCGCCCGGCGGCGAACGGCGAGAATGCCCCCCAGTGGCAACGCGAAGCGCGTCGCGCACCACCTACTGCGCCCGTGGAATCCCCAGCTTGGCCGCGCGTTCGACACCGACACCGCACTCGGGCTCGTCCAGCCTGCAGTCGCGCCCGCAGCCGCCGCAATGGGGCATGGCCTTGGGATCCGCACGCCAGATTTCCTTCTTTGCGCCATGCTTGGCCAGCTCAGACTCCTCTGCCAGCGCCGCCGAGACAAACCCCTCAATCTCGCTCAGCTTGGGAACGCGACCCTCCGCCACGACCTTGTCGTCCACCATGAGCGCTGGCAGCGCATCCACACCAGAGATGTGCACGGTACGGTCGACCTCCACGCAATCCAGTGTCACACGACGCTCGTGCGCGGCCGCCACGTGATGCGCGCGGGTGCGCAGCATCATGCCGTCGCGGTCGGTCTGGTACATGACGGTCAGGTAGACCATGGTCGTTCGTCCCTTCGCTTGCTAGCAACGTGCGGCATTATAGCGCTGCAGTCAACCAGAGTGAACTCGCACCCGCCGGCACACGTTGCATCCCCCGCACGCCCCAATGACGGCATGGTGTATAGTCCGTGGCGCATCGACGGGAGAAGGATGGAGGCACCGTCATGGGCAACGAACCGCAGCGCACAACGGAGGGCACCTTCCACACCGACGTCCTCGTCATCGGCGCAGGCCTCGCGGGGCTGAGTGCCGCCATCACGGCCCTGCGTGCAGGCGTGCGCGTCGTGCTCGCCAGCTCGGGAACGCTCTGCTCCGGCTCCAGCTTCTCCCCCGCCACGTGGGGCCTGGGAATGGTGACGCCGGGTGCCGCAGGGCAACAAAGCCTAGCCCGCGCTATCGCAGAGGTCGGCTGCGGCAGGAACGACCAGCAGGTAACCGCAGCACTCTGCCAGAACGCGGAGAGCTCAATCGACTTCCTGGAGTCCCTTGGTCCCACGCTAGAGACTCCGGACAATCCAGGGCAGCGCGAGTTCATCCCCTGCTTTGACAGTGTTGCACGCAGCTGGCACGGGTTTCGCTCGAAGCTGTGGCTTAACGCCTTCAACAACGCGCTGGAACCCCATATGGGCGCAGGCAGATTGCTTGTCGTGGAGCATGCGGCCGCACTGTCCCTCCTTCAAGACGGTCATGGCGCGGTTCGCGGATGCCTCCTCTGGACCCCAGCAGGCCCCGTAACAGCACTCGCATGCCAAACCATCATCGCCACGGGCGGGTTCGCCGGCCTTTGGGGTGGGCACCTCTGCGCACCTCAGAACCGCGGCGCCTGCCACGTGCTGGCCCAAGACGCGGGCGCGTCTCTCACCAACGTGGACTGCATGCAGCTCATGCTGGGCTTTCGCGCCAACGGGCGCGTCTGCGTCCACAACGAGAAGGTCTTTCGCTGGACCCACCTCGTGGACGGGCAGACGGGCGCATCCATCTTCGCAGAGATGGGCATCGACGAGGATCTGGCTGCACATGCGCTCGCGCTCCACGCAACGCACGGCCCCTACACCACGCGTCTCCCCAGCCGCCTTGTGGAGAAGACCATCGCAGGGTTTCACGTGAAACACCCAGACCGTGCCGTAATGGCGCGCCTGGACCCCGCCTTCCTTGCCCAGCCCAACAAGCCGGAGTTCGTGCAGACCTACTTCGCGTGGCTCAAGCAGGAGACGGGCCTCAACCCCGAGGACCCGCTTCCCGTGGGGCAGTTCGCACACTCTTGCAACGGCGGAATCGCGATCGACCCGTGCGCCCGCACGTCCGTCCCGTGCCTCTTGGCCTGTGGAGAGGCCGCAGGCGGCGTTCACGGGCAGGACCGCATAGGAGGGCTTGCCAGCACGGCAGCGGTCACCTTCGGGCGCATCGCGGGAGCAACGGCTGCCCAGGCTGCGGCCGCGGCCGCCACAGGCGCTTCCAACGACCTCCACCTTGCCACTCCCCTGCCCCTATGCGCACGGCACGACGCAGCAGAGACAGCCGCGCGCGTAGGGGCCCTCCTAGACCAATACTGTATGGTCAATAGGGCCCCTGACCAGCTGCGCATTGCCCTTGAGGACCTCGGGCGCATGCAAAGCGCGGGCCCGAGCACGTCGGACCCGCGCGAAGAAATTCGCTTGTTGGCTAGCCAGGACGGCGCCGCGTTGGCAAGCACCCACCAGGCGGACCTTGCCGTGCGCATGGCGCAGCTGGTCGTGCGTGCCAACCTAGCCGCGGCCGCCGACCGCTAGAGCCTACGCCTCCAGCGCCTGCTCCAGATCCGCGATGATGTCCTCGGCATCCTCCAGGCCGCAGGAAATGCGAATCATGCCGGCGGGCACGCCGGCTGCCTCGAGCTCCGCGTCGCTCATCTGACGGTGCGTGGAGCTGGCGGGGTTCAGGCAGCAGGTGCGGGAGTCAGCCACGTGCGTCTCGATGGAGGCCAGCTTGAGGCTGCGCATGAACTTGGACGCCGCCTCGCGACCGCCCTTGAGCTCGCAGGAGACCACGCCGCAGCCACCATTGCCCATGAGGCGCTGCGCCAGCTCGTAGTAGGGGTTGCTGGGCAGGCCGGGGTACTGCACGCGCTCCACCTTGGGGTGTGCCTCCAGGAACTCCGCCACCGCCTGGCCGTTTGCCACGTGACGCGGCATGCGCACGTGCAGGGACTCCAGGCCGAGGTTCAGCAGGTAGGCCGTCATGGGCTGCTGGATGGAGCCAAAGTCGCGCATGAGCTGCGAGGTTGCCTTGGTGATGAATGCCCCGGCCTGGCCAAACTTCTCCGCGTAGACGATGCCGTGGTATGACTCGTCGGGCGTGGTGAGGCCGGGGAACTTGTCCGCGTGGGCCATCCAGTCGAACTTGCCGGAGTCCACGATGGCACCCCCCACCGCGGAGGCGTGGCCGTCCATGTACTTGGTGGTGGAATGGGTCACGATGTCCGCGCCCCACTCGATGGGACGCAGGTTGATGGGCGTGGGGAAGGTGTTGTCCACGATCAGGGGCACGCCGTGGGCGTGGGCCACGCGGGCGAACTTCTCCACGTCCAGCACGGTCAGGGCCGGGTTGGCAATGGACTCGCCGAACATGGCCTTGGTGTTGGGACGGAAAGCCGCGGCCAGTTCCTCCTCCGTGGCCGTGGGCGAGACGAAGGTGGACTCGATGCCCATCTTTGCCATGGTCACGTGGATGAGGTTGTAGGTGCCACCGTAGATGGAGCTGGACGCCACGATGTGGTCGCCCGCCTCGCAGATGTTGAAGAGGGCGAAGAAGTTGGCCGCCTGGCCAGAGCTGGTGAGCATGGCAGCGGTGCCACCCTCCAGCGCGGCGATCTTGGCGGCAACGTAGTCGTTGGTCGGGTTCTGCAGGCGAGAATAGAAGTAGCCCTCAGCCTCGAGGTCGAAGAGCTTGCCCATGTCCTCGCTGGTGTCGTACTTGAACGTCGTGGAGTACACGATGGGCATCTGGCGCGGACCGCCGTTGGTGGGTGTGTACCCAGCCTGCACGCAGCGTGTACCCATTCCCTTGCTCGAATTCGTCTCCATCTGGGCCCCCTTGGTCGAAATAAACCCCCGAAGTGATACATATTTTTTTAGTTTACCTCGCAGTCACAGAGCTGGCCACAAGCGGGCGGCAGGAGACGCCCGACAGCACGCGAGCGCCCGCTTGCCACATCGTGACCGCAGTAACAAGAAGGCGGGCGGCGCCAATGTGGCACCGCCCGCCGGAAGCTCCGTGGTGCGCGCGCAAGGACTCGAACCTTGATCGATGGATTATAAGTCCACTGCCCTGACCTTTGTGCTACGCGCGCATGCTCAACGGTCTTACATGATAGCAAAGAAAAGCCACCGTGCACGCGGCGTCAACGCGTCGTATAGAATAGGGCCATTGGCCGATGGGAGGAGTCGCAATGGCCGACAACAAGCATCAACTCTCTGAGCAGGACGACGCGGAGGCCGGTGCCGTCGAAGCCGCTCCCCCGCCCGACCCCGCCACGGCTAGCGCCGCTGAGCCCACAGTCGAGTCCATGGACGACACCGCCAGCATTCCCCTGGGCGACACCTTCTCCTCCCTGCCCAGGATCGAGGACGTACCTCCGGAGCCCGCGGATGACCAGGCTTCCGAGCCCGAGGGCGAGCGCATGGTGCCCGACGCCGCCGAGTCCCTTCCCGCCGAGCCCGCCCCGGAACCATCCGCCGACCAGCCTGAATCCAGCAGCTCCGTCCCCTCTCACCTGGCACCGGAGCAACCCAAAGTCCGGCAGCAGAGCGGACGCAACCGCCCTGGCTGGATCCTCCCCGTCATCGGCGGCGTGGCTGCGGTGGCCGCGGCAGCGGGCCTCGGCCTCAGCATCTACTCCTTCGCGACGGGCTCCAAGACCGGCGACGTGCACATCTCCAACCCCATCGAGCTCGTGCAGTCCGCCCAGGAGGACACCACGCGCGACGCCTCGGAGATTCTGACCGCAACGGAGTCGCTGACGCTGGACGGCGCGGACGTCTCGCTGCCCCAGAACCGTACGGAGGTCGACGTGCGCGACGGCAAGGTCATGGTCACCTACCGCACGCAGGAGGCCGAGGCCGAGACGTACGAGCGCGCCACCCGTGCGGCGGCCGCGCTGGCGCTGAACCTGAACGGCATGTCCGTGCAGAGCTCCACCACGCGCACGGGCATGTCCGACGAGGTGCTGCCGCCCACCGTCGCGGAGGATGAGAATTCGAACGGCGACTCCGGCCACTACGGCTATTACAACGAATATGGCTACTACACCTGGGGCTATTCTAACAAGAAGACCATCGCCACGCCGGACCTGGACGTCATTCTTAGCACGGGTGACGGCACCGAGCAGGCCACATCCGTCACGGTCGTCGCCATTGACGGCAACAACCAGGCGTGCCTGGCCGTCACGCTCGGCGTCGCCAACGCCACGGGCGTCTCGACGGCGGACGACGTCATCACCGCCGCACAGAGTTACGGAATAGACACCACGGTCTTCCAGAAGATCCAGGGCTGGAGCAAGGACTTCGACTCCGAGTCCGACGAGCTGCCTCGCACGCCCTGGGACGCGGAGATCCTCATCGGGGAGGGCGTCCGTCCCGCCAACGACACCGGCAGCTCCACCTCCAGCGGCTACGGCTACAGCACCAACAGCACAAACAGCTCCGCTTCCGACAGCTCCGCCACCGGCGAGAGCACATCGGGCACCGCGGCCTCCACGAATGCGTCCTCTGGCCAGGGCACCACCAGCGGCCAGGCAAGTGCCGGCAACGCGGGCACCTCCACCGCCGAGAACAACGCCGGCACGACGACCGAGCCCTCCCCGGCGCAGACCCCCGCCGCGGACCAGCCCGCCAACGGCACCGAGCCCTCCGGGCCCGAACCCTCCGGGCAGGGCGGGACCAGTGGCCAGACGACGACAGGCGCCGGCGACGACACCCCAGGCGAACCCACGGCGGAGGTCTCTCAGGAGACCCCTGGCGCGGTAACGGAGGCCGCAGGGTAACCCGCCCGCGCCAGTGCGCCAGCCGCCGGCCCACACCTCCCACTACGCCCGGAAGAGGTTCTCCCTTCCGATTGCCGCCACGTCCGGGGTGCCGCACATGCGCATGACGTCCTCCAGCTCGCCCCTCAGCTGGGCAAGGTAGGCCTGTACGCCCTCCTCGCCGGCACCGTAGGCCGCGACGACGAAGGGCCTCGCAATCAGCACCGCGTCCGCACCAAGGGCCAGCGCGCGGAAGACGTCCACGCCCGTCCGGATTCCGCCGTCCACCAGGACCGCCATCCTGCCCGCCACCTCGTCCGCAATGGCTGGCAGCACCTCGGCAGTTGCCGACACGCCGTCCAGCACGCGCCCGCCGTGGTTGGAGACCACAATGCCGTCCACGCCGGCCTCCAGCGCCTTGCGCGCGCCGACAACAGTCATGACGCCCTTCAGAACGAACGGCGCGCCACCGTCGTGGCACCTCTTCGCAATCTGCGCCAGCTGGCCAACGGACTTGGGGCCGGCGGGAGGCTCCTGGCCCTTGAGGAAGGGCAGGCCCGCACCGTCGATGTCCATGGCGACCATGCAGGGGTGCGCGGCAAGGGCGACCTCAACCTTCTGGGATACCACGTCCATGCCCCAGGGCTTGATGGTGGAGACCCCGGCGCCCTGCATGCGCCCGATGAGCTGCGCCGCGTTGATCACCACATTGGCGTCCAGGCCGTCGCCCGTCCAGGCAACCGTTCCCGACGCGGCCGCGGCGCGCAGGATTCGCTCGTTGTAGGTGAGGTCCGTGAGCTCCATGCTGTAGTGGCGCTTGACGTCGCCCACCGGGCCGATCATGACGGGCAGGGAAAGCCTGCGGCCCAGCACCGTGGTGCCGCAATCCGGCTCGAAGGCCTCCTGGATGGTGTCCATGTTGAGCCGCCAGGCCTCCCAGGCCTGCCGGTTGCGGATGGCAACAGTGCCCGAGCCCTTGGCGCCCGGCCCCGGTACGTGGGCCCCGCACGCCCTGCCGTCGCAATCGGGGCAGGCCTTGCACCACTCGCCCATGCGGCCGCGCGCCGCTGCGGCAATCTCCTGGTAGTTCATCTCTCGCCCTCCCAACCGCCCCGCGGACGCAGTCCGCAACACGGGACGAATACGCAGGCGCCCCGCACGCGGCGGGGCGCCCCTCACTCATATATGCGCAGGCACAAGGCCCAGTGCCACCGCGTTACGCGCGCTGCGGAACGACGACTTCCGCAAGCTTGGAGGCAACGTCCGCAATGGAAACATCCTCGCGCTCGCCCGTCTCGCGGCACTTGACCTCCACGGTGCCGGCCTGCGCGCCGCGCTTGCCGATGACCACCTGGTAGGGGAAGCCCATGAGGTCCGCGTCGTTGAACTTGACGCCCGGGCGCTCCTTGCGGTCGTCCACCACGACCTCGATGCCCTTGGCCACCAGCTCATTGGCAATCTGGTCCGCCACGGGCCACACCACGTCGTCACCCACGGTCAGGGGGACGATCTCAACCTCGTAGGGGGCCACGCACACGGGGAACTTGATGCCCTTGTCGTCGTGGTGCTGCTCCACCACGGCCGCCAGCGTGCGGGAGACGCCGATGCCGTAGGAGCCCATGAGGAAGGGCTTCTCCTGGCCGTCCTCGTCCGTGAAGGTGACGCCCATGGAGGCGGAGTACTTGTCACCGAAGGAGAAGACCTGGCCGCACTCGATGCCGCGCGCGCCCTTGAGGGGCTGGCCGCAGACGGGGCAGGTGTCGCCGGGCTTGGCGGTGATGACGTCCACCCACTCCGGGATGGTGAAGTCGCGGCCCTGCTTGGCGTGGACGAAGTGGAAGTCCTTCTCGTTGGCGCCGACCAGCCACCACTCGCTGCTGCGCAGGGTCTCGTCAGCGCAGACGCGGACGCCCTCGGGCAGGCCGATCGGGCCCATGAAGCCCTTGACCAGGCCGTAGTACTGAATCTCCTCGTCCGTCATCATGTGGTAGTCGCCGAAGGCGTGGCTGGCCTTGCAGTCGTTCATGTCGTGGTCGCCGGGGACGAAGACCACCGTCGGGGTGCCGTTGCCGTCCACCAGGGCCAGCGCCTTGCGAGTGCCGTTCTCCGGCACGCCCAGGAAGGCGGCCACGTCCGCGATGGAGCCGGCGTTGGGGGTGGAGACCTTCTGCAGATCGCCCGCCTCGCCCTCGGAGATGGCCACCTTGGCCGTGGCGGCCTCGGTGTCGGCCGCGAAGCCGCAGTCGTCGCAGTACACCAGCTCAGCCTCGCCCGCGTCCGCGATGGCCATGAACTCCACGGAGGAGTCACCGCCAATCTCGCCGGTGTCGGCGGCAACCTGCAGGGTGCGGATGCCGCAGCGGTCGAAGATGCGCTGGTAGGCGCCCTTCTCGTCCTCGTAGCACTGGCGCGACATCTGGTCCGTGGAGGCGAAGGAGTAGGCGTCCTTCATGATGAACTCGCGGCTGCGCATGAGGCCGAAGCGGGGGCGCAGCTCGTCGCGGAACTTGTCCTGCATCTGCCACAGGGTGACGGGCAGCTGCTTGTAGGAGCGCAGCTCGCCGCGGACGACGTCCGTGAAGGCCTCCTCGTGCGTGGGGCCGAGGGCGAACTCGCGGCCGTGACGGTCCACGATGCGCATGAGCTCCGGGCCGTAGGCGCCCCAGCGGTGGGACTGCTGCCAGAGGCCGGCGTCCGTGAGGATGGGCACGCGCATCTCCTGCGCGTCAATGCCCTCCATCTCCTCGCGGATGACCTGCTCGATCTTGAGCAGGGACCGCCAGGCAAGCGGCAGGTAGGTGTAGAGGCCGGACGCGTGCTTGCGGATGAGGCCGGCACGGAGCAGCAGGCGGTGGCTGGCCAGCTCCGCCTCCGCCGGGTCCTCCTTGAGGGTGGGCGCGTAGACCTTGGACATCTTAGCGTATGACTTCACGGATGGTTCCTTTCCCGGGCGGTATGCCCAAAGCTCAAGCCGTACGACGGCAGGCAAGCAAGTTACGTCCTGGCCCGTGCCGGTGAAGGCGATGCGGACGCAGACGGTTACATATTTTAGCCCTAGACGCGGCGCGGGGCCACGGGGATGGCGAGCGTAGTGCGGCGCCAAGCGCCAACGTGCCATCGAACGCTGCGTACGTGATCACATGACGCGCGAAATAACACGCGCGCGGTCACGCGTATGTTATTTGGTTCGGTTAACATGCGCGTGGGGATTCGCACGTGCTACAAGGCCAGTTGCGGATCATGCGGCGCAGCAGCACGCGTGTTACCGGCAACCAATAACACGCGTGCCATGGCGCGTGTGTTATTGCGGGCAGCCACAGGGCGGCCGCGCGCGCGAATGGCACCAGCTCAGTACCGCGCCGCGATCTCCTTGAACAGCTCGTCCACTATGGCGTCCTCGGGCACCTTGCGCAGGGGCTCGCCGTTCACGAAGAGGAGCCCCACTCCCTGGCCGCACGCCACGCCTATGTCGCAGCCGCGGGCCTCGCCGGGGCCGTTCACCACGCAGCCCATGACCGCGACGGAGATCGGCGCCTTCACGGACTTCAGGCGGCGCTCGACCTCCTCCGCAATGGGGATGAGGTCAACCTGCGTGCGGCCGCAGGTGGGGCAGCTCACCAGCTCCGGGTGCAGGCGACGCATGCCCAGAGCCGCCAGCAGCTCCCAGCACACGTTGACCTCCTCCACCGGGTCCGCCGTGAGCGAGAGCCGCATGGTGTCGCCGATGCCCTGCTCAAGCAGCACGCCCACGGCCGCGCAGTTCTTCACCGTTCCCTGCAGGAAGGTGCCGGCCTCCGTCACGCCCACGTGCAGCGGGACGTCGGGCAGCAGGCGGGAAAGCTCGCGGTAGGTGGCAATGGTCACCGGCACGGAGTGCGCCTTGGCGGAAAGCACGATGTCATTGAAGCCGCGCTGGCGGAAGTGGTCCACGAACGAGACCGCGGAGGCCACCAGCTTGCCGGGGCCGTCCAGGTCCTCCCGCGCGTCCACCTCCTTGTCCAGCGAGCCCATGTTCACGCCGATGCGGATGGGAATGCCCGCCTCCCCCGCCGCGTCTATGGCCGCGTCCACGCGCGCCCAGTCGCCGATGTTACCGGGGTTGATGCGCAGGCCGGCGGCCCCGTTCTGCGCGGCGGCCACGGCCAGGCGGTAGTCGAAGTGGATGTCTGCGATGACGGGCAGGGGGCTCTCCTCGCATATGCGGGCGAAGCTGGCCACGTCATCCTTGCGCGGCAGGGTGACACGGATTATCTCGCACCCGGCGTCGGCCAAGCGGCGAATCTGCGCCAGTGCGGCGTCCGCGTCCGATGTCTTGGTCGTGCACATGGACTGCACGGAGACGGGCGCGCCGCCGCCGATGGGCACCGCGCCCACGTGCACCTGGTGCGTCAGCTCGCGCGGGGCGGGAACCTTCTGTGCCATAAGAATCACCTAGCCTATCACGAAGCGCATGATGTCATTCCTGAGTACCACCACGAAGACGAACATGAAGAAGGCCAGGCCAACGTAGCTGACGGCGGCCTGCGCCTTCATGGAGAGCTGCCTGCGTATGACCACCTGCACGACCTCTATGAGCACCTTGCCGCCGTCCAGGGGCGGAATGGGCAGCAGGTTCATGAAGCCGAGCGACATGGAGATTGCCGCCACCACGGAGATGAGGTCCGCCGCGCTGGTGGACGCCGCCTCGCTTGCCATGACGGAGATGCCCACGATGGAGCTGGACGTGTTGAGGACCTCCATGGTGTGCTGGGGCATGACGAGCCTGGCCGCGAACTCGCCGACCATCCTGGCGTAGGCAATTGACTGCATGAAGGCCTGGCCCAAGCCCATGCGCATGGCCTGCGTCTCCTCGTATATGCCCAGGTACTGGGCCTGCGCGCCGTCCTTAACATCTATGGTCACGGTGGTGGCCTGGCCGTCGCGCTCGTAGGTGAGCGTGAAGTCCCGGCCCGCCGCCAAGGGCGCGTCCAGGGCATCCGAGAGGGTCTGCCAGTCGGGGGTCTGCACTTCACCCACCTTGGTGATGCGGTCGCCCACCTGGAGGCCTGCGGCCTCGGCAAAGGAGCCCGGTGTGATGCCGCCCACCACGTTGGAGCCCGTCGCCACGGTGATGCCCACCGCCGTGAGCATGGTCATGACCAGCACCAATGCGACCACTATGTTCACCAGGGGGCCGGCCACCAGCATGGCGAAGCGCTTCCAGAAGCCGCAGCCCAGGTATGTGTGGGACCTCTCGCGCTGCAGGAAGCGGTCTGCGCTGCCGGGAATGGCACGCGGCTGGCCGTAGTCGGTCACGCCCTCCCCCGCAAAGTCGTGCCCGCGGTCGTACTCCGTGCGCAGGCTGGCGTCGCGCCGCAGGGTCTCGAAGGCGGCGGGCCAGTCCTTCTGGCCGCGCCTCTCCCCGCGGGATTCGTCGTAGTAGGGGCGGATGGCGGCCCAGTCCGTCAGCGTGGCAACCAGCGCGTAGGCTCGGTCCGCGTCGCAACCCAGCTCCGCCGCCAGTGCGGACACCTCCACCCGGCCGTGGCGCTGCACGCAGGCCAGGGCGGGTGCCAGAAGCTCGTCCTGCTCGCCCTCCATGCCGCAGATGCGCGTGTAGCCGCCAAGGAGCACGGGCGTGACGCCGATCTCCGTGCCGTACTCCCTGCTCTTGTGCGACAGCTTTACCGGGCACGGAAGCCCCAGGAAGAACTCCGTCACGCGCACCCCGCACGCGCGGGCCGCCAGGTAGTGGCCGCCCTCGTGCACGAAGACCAGCAGCGAGAGCACCAGCAGGCCCCAGAAGACCGCCGAGACAACGCTCAGGACCACGCTCATCGCACCACCTTGGCCAGGGCTTCGCGGGCGGCCGCGCGCGCCCGCGCGTCCACCTCGGCAAGCTGGTCCAGGCTCTCCACCGGAAGGACCTCGCTCGCATCCATGACCTGGGCCACCACGCGCTCTATGTCCAGGAAGCCGCAGCGGTCGTGGCGGAAGGCCTCGTTGGCAACCTCGTTGGCGGCGTTCATGACGCAGGGAAGCGTCCCGCCCACCCTGCCGGCGCGCTTGGCCAGCGCCAGGCAGCCGAAGGTCTTCTCGTCCGCCTCGCCAAAGGTGACCGGGGGCTCCTGGTCGTAGGCCACGCGGGGGGACGGGGTCTCCCAGCGCTCCGGGTAGCTGAGGGCGTACTGGATGGGAATGCGCATGTCGGAGGGGCCGAGCTGGGCCTTCACGACGCCGTCGGCAAACTCCACCATGGAGTGGATGCGGCTCTGGCGCTGCACCACCACGCGCACCGAGTCGATGGGCACGTCGAAGAGGTGGTGCGCCTCTATGACCTCCAGCCCCTTGTTCATGAGGGAGGCGGAGTCGATGGTAATCTTGGCGCCCATGTTCCACGTGGGGTGCGCCAGGGCGTCCGCGGCACGCACACCGGCAAGCTCCTGGCGCGTGCGGCCGTAGAAGGGCCCGCCGGAACAGGTGAGCCAGATGCAATGAACGTCCGCCCCGCGCTCGCCAACCAGGCACTGGTAGATGGCGCTGTGCTCGGAGTCCACGGGAATCAACTGGCCCGGCCTCACCAAGGGCATGAGTAGGTCACCGCCCACCACGATGGACTCCTTGTTGGCGTACGCCAGGACCTTGCCCGCCTTGAGGGCGGCATAGCCGGCCCCGATTCCTGCGGCGCCGACCAGGGCGTTCACGACGCAGTCAACCTCTGGCAGCTGGGCCAGTGCCGTCACGGCGTCCTCGCCAAAGCCCAGCGAGCAGCCCTTGGGAAGGCCCTCCAGCGCCGCGTCGTCCCTGTGCGCCGCGTTGGCAACCGCCACGTGGGACACGCCGAACTCGCGCGCCGCCTTGGCGGCGAACTCCGTCGAGTTGAAGACGGAGATGGCCACAACGTCCAGCTTGTCGGCGTGCTGCCGGCACACGTCCAGCGTCTGCGTGCCGATGGAGCCGGAGCAGCCCAACACCGCCACCCTGAGCGGCCTCCTGCGAGGCGCCCTTGGCGCGGTGTCCTCGAATATGTTCACAGAATTCCCCCTATGTGAAGGATGATGTACGCGACCATGCCGCCGAACAGGAGCGAGTCCGAACGGTCCAGCATGCCGCCGTGGCCGGGCATGAGGTTGCCAGAGTCCTTCACGCCCACGCCGCGCTTGATGCGCGACTCGAAGAGGTCGCCGAAGACGCCCGCCACTCCCACGACCAGACCCGTGAAGATGGCCAAGGGAAAGCCTATGCCACGCACGTGCAGGCCAGCAGCGATGATCCAAACCAGCACGGAGCCGACCATGCCGCCCAAGAGGCCCTCCCAGCTCTTGTGCGGGGAGATCCTGGGCGCCATCTTGTGGCGGCCGAAGCGCGACCCCACGAAGTAGGCCGTGGCGTCGTTGGCCCACATGGTGCCCATGGTGGCGAGCGTGATGAGGACGCCCTCGACCCCAGGGTCGCAGTTGCGTATGAGCACCACGCACGAGAAGGCCAGGCTGGTGTAGATGGGGCTGAAGACGGTGATTGCCACGTCTGCCAGGCAGGCACGCGGCGTAATCACGTACCAGCCCGCGATGAAGACCAGAAGAAGCAGGGTCACGTACACGCCTGCGGGGATGCCCCAGATGCGGAAGGCGATGGGGTACACGATGGCCGCGCCCAGCGAGAGAATCTCGTTCGGCATCCTGCCCGTCATGCGCGTCATGCGCAGCAGCTCGGAACAGCAGCACCAGGCCATGGCCGCCACCAGCAGTGCCGTGGCGGTCTTGCCCAGGCACAGGCACGTCAGGATGACGATGACGTAGATGGCGCCAGAGGTGGTGCGGTTGAGGAGCTTCTCCGTCCAGCCGCGCGCCTTCTGGCCGCGCAGGTTGCCCGCAAGACGCTCTGCCTCGCTCAGGGACCTATGCAGCTCCAGCCGCTCCAGCCAGCCTTCCAACCCACGCCCGCCCTGCTTCTTTGGGTCCTGCGTGGACTCTTCCTCTTTGTCGTCGCGCTTGCTCACTTGCTCGCAACCCCTCCAAAACGCCTGTTGCGGCCCTGGAACGACCGGATGGCGCGCAGGAGCTCCCACCGGTCGAAGTCCGGCCACAGCGTCTTCGTGACGTAGAACTCCGTGTACGCAAGCTGCCACAGCAGGTAGTTTGAGAGCCTGAGCTCGCCCGACGTCCTGATGAGCAGCTCCGGGTCCGGCATGCCGGCCGTGTACAGGCGGGACTGAATGGCGTCCGCGTCCACGTCCTCCGGCCGCAGCCCGCCATCCGCAACGTCCTGCGCAAGCAGGCGCGCGGCACGCGTGATCTCCGCCCGGGAGCCGTAGTTCACGGCCAGGGCGAAGGTCATGCCCGTGTTGCCCTGGGTCTCGCGCAGGCCCTCCTCGAACACCTGGTAGGTGGCCTCAGGCAGGGCCTCGATGTCCCCCAAGAAGCGCAGGCGCACGTTCTCCTGGTGGAAGAGCGGCAGCTCCTTCAGGAGGGTCGTGCCGAACAGGTGCATGAGGAGGTTGACCTCCTGCTGGGGCCGCTTCCAGTTCTCCGTGGAGAAGGCGTACACGCTCAGGTTGTCCACGCCCAGGCGCACGCAGGAGGTCACGGTCTCGCGCAGGGACTCCACGCCCGCAACGTGACCCTTGGACCTGTCCAGCCCGCGCGCCTGCGCCCACCGGCCGTTGCCGTCCATGATGATGGATATGTGGCGCGGAATCCGCCCGAGGTCAATGTCTGAAAGGCTCACGTCCTCGGGCGGGTTGGCGCAGTACTCGCGGAGCTTTTCCTCGTCGAACTCCACCTAGATCTCCATGACCTCGGCGCTCTTGGCCTTCAGCATCTCGTCGATCTTGGCGACGTACTTGTCCGTCAGCTTCTGGACCCGCTTTTTCTCGACGTTCTGCTCGTCCTCGGAGAGCTCCTCGTCCTTCTCGATGGCCTTGTTGGCGTCCTTGCGGGCGTTGCGAATGGCAACGCGGGACTCCTCCGCAATGTGCTTGCACTCCTTCACGAGCTCCTTGCGGCGCTCCTCCGTGGGGCGCGGGAAGGGCAGGCGAATGGAGATGCCGTCATTGCTGGGGGTGATGCCCAGGTCGGACTGCTCTATGGCCTTCTCGATGTTGCGGAGGATCTTCTTGTCCCACGGCTCCACGATCAGCATGGAAGCCTCGGGCGTCTTGATGCCGGCCAGCTGCGTGATGGGCGTGGGAACGCCGTAGTAGTCCACCTTGATGGAATCCAGCACGTGGGGGTTGGCGCGGCCCGTGCGGACCTTAGAGAAATTGCGACCAAGGGCCTCGATGGCCTTGTCCATGTGCTTCTGCGCGTCGTCGGTGTACTTGCTCATTACTCGGATTCCTCCTCTACTACCGTGGTGCCAACGGGCTCGCCCAAGACGGCCCTGCGGAAGGCACCCTCCTCCTCAAGATTGAAGACCATCATAGGCATGTGGTTGTCGTGGCAGAGCGCCGTCGCGGTGGCGTCCATGACCTTGAGCTCCCTGGTGAGCACGTCCATGTAGGTGATGGTGTCGAACTTCTTGGCCTCCGGGTGGGTGACCGGGTCCGCCTCGTAGATGCCGTTGACCTTGGTGGCCTTCATCAGCACCTGGGCGTTGATCTCGCACGCGCGCAGGGCGGCCGCGGTGTCCGTGGTGAAGTAGGGGTTGCCCGTGCCCGCGGCGAAGATGGTGATGCGGCCCTTCTCCAGGTGGCGGATGGCACGACGGCGAATGTAGGTCTCCGCAACGGAGCGCATCTCGATGGCGCTCATGACGCGCACGTCCATGCCGTTCTGCTCGAAGGTGTCCTGCAGGGCAAGGGAGTTGATGACGGTGGCGAGCATGCCCATGTTGTCGGCTTGCGCGCGGTCCATGCCGCTTGCGGCGCCCGCCAGGCCGCGGAAGATGTTGCCGCCGCCGACGACGATGGCAATCTGCACGCCGTCCTCCCAGACGGGCTTGATGCCCTCAGCAATGCGCTGGGGCACGGAGGCATCGATGCCGAACTGACCCTGGCCCATGAGGGCCTCACCCGAAAGCTTCAGCAGTACGCGATTGTACTTGTAGGTGGCCAAGCCATCCTCCATTCCTCAAGCGACACGGGCACCGCCCGCGTCGCAGTTTTCCCATTGATTCTAACAGAGCTGAAGGGGCATGCCCAAAGCCGCATCGTTCATCCCGCCGGTGGCGGTGGGCGGCGCAACGCGGCGCAGCTACGCCCACGAAAAAGCCCCCTTGTCGCTGTGACAAGGGGGCTGGCTCATGCCTTGCGCTGGCGGCTACTCGCCAAAGTTGAAGCGCACGAAGGAGACGATCTCAATCTTGTCGTCAGCCTTCTTGGAGACTTCATCGCCGAGCTTGGAGATGGTGGTCTCGGGGTTCTTGATGAACTCCTGCTCGGTCAGGACGTTCTCCTTGTAGAACTTGTTCAGGCGGCCCTTGATGATGCCATCCCAGAACTTCTCCGGGCGGCCGGACTCCTTGGCCTGGGCGGTGTAGATGCTCTTCTCGTGCTCCACGACGTCAGCGGGAACGTCCTCGCGACGGGCGGACACAGGAGCAGAGGCGGCAACCTGCATGGCAACGTCGTGAGCGAAGGCCTTGAAGTCCTCGTTCTGGGCGGTCTCGGGCTTCGCGAAGGAGAAGGAGACGATGTCGCCCAGCTTGCCACCCAGGTGGATGTAGCTGGCCAGGGCGCCGTCCTGGGCATCGATGGTCTGGAAGCGGGCGATCTTCTGGTTCTCGCCGAAGACGTGGATGTTCTCCGTCAGCTCGGACTGGACGGTGCCGCCGTTCATGGGGCAGGCGAGAAGGGCGTCGACGTCAGCGGGCTTGTTCTCCGCGGCAACCTTGGCGACGGCCTCCGCGAAGGCGACGAACTTGGGGTTGGAGCCGACGAAGTCGGTCTCGCAGGTGAGCTCCAGCATGGCGCCCGTCTTGCCGTCCTCGGAAACGTAGGCGGCGACGGTGCCCTCGTTGGTATCGCGGCCGGCGCGCTTGACGGCCTTGGCAACGCCCATGGTGCGCAGGACGTCGACGGCCTTCTCCAGGTCGCCGTCAGCCTCGACGAGGGCCTTCTTGCACTCCATCATGGGCGAGTCCGTCATCTCGCGGAGCTGCTTGACCATGGCGGCGGTAATCTTAACGGCCATTGTGGCCTCCTTCTGTGTCAGGATTACTGAGCGGACTAGTGTTTGACGCGTTTGCTGCGGGCGTTACTCCGCGGCGGGAGCCTCGACCTCGGCGGTCTCGACCGCAGGGGCGGTCTCGCCGGAAGCCATCTCCTCAGCGGAGATCTGGGCCTGGCCGGAGCCAGCCAGAACTGCGTCGGCGACGAGCTCGCAGAACAGGGACACGGAACGAATTGCGTCGTCGTTGGCCGGGATGCCGTAGTCGATCACGTCGGGGTCGGAGTTGGTGTCCAGCATGCCGACGACGGGGATGCCCAGGCGGTTGGCCTCACGGACGGCAATCTCCTCGCGCTTGGTGTCAACCACGAACAGGGCCTGGGGCAGAGCCTTCATGTCGCGCACGCCACCGAGGTTGCGCTGCAGCTTCTCCAGCTCCTTGGTGAGCACGGCCTGCTCCTTCTTGCCGCGAAGGGCCATGCGGCCATCCTCGACCATGGCCTCCAGCTCCTCCATGCGGTCGATGCGGGAGCGCATGGTGACGAAGTTGGTGAGCATGCCGCCGAGCCAACGCTCGTTGATGTAGGGCATATTGGCACGCTGGGCCTGGGTGGCGATGGGCTCCTGGGCCTGCTTCTTGGTGCCGACGAAGAGCACGGTGCCGCCCTTGGAAGCGGTCTCGCGCAGGAACGTGTAGGCCTGGTCCGCATTCACGATGGTCTGCTTGAGGTCAAGGATGTAGATGCCGTTGCGCTGGCCGAAGATGAACGGCTTCATCTTGGGGTTCCAGCGACGGGTCTGGTGGCCGTAGTGGCAACCAGCGTCAAGCAGGGTCTGAATGTTGATCTTGACAGCCATTTGTAAACCTCCTGTGGTTTGTCCTCCGCGTGATGTCATTCCCGCCCAACCACCCGGGACCTGGCTTTTGGGCCCCGAGCACCACGGCAGACGAGTCGTCACGCGTGTGAATTTTGCCATGCGGGTTCGCACAGCAGTTGAAAAGTATAACAGGTAAGTGAAGAACTGGGAAGGACGAGAGTGTCTCCTTCACCTCACCACAGGTTGGCCGGCTTGTGTCCTCCAGCTGCCGCCACCTGCCTCACTCCCCTTCCCCCGCGCGCGGATGCGCCTGCCGGGCGGCGTCCTTCAGCCGGTCGATGGAGAGGTGGGTGTATATCTGCGTGGTGGAGAGACTCTCGTGGCCAAGCAGCTCCTGCACGGACTTGAGGTCCGCGCCGCCGGAGAGCAGCTCCGTCGCGAAGGTGTGCCGCATGGTGTGGGGCGTCACCTTGCCGGAGACGCCCGCCTGCACCGCGTGCCGCTCGAACGTCTTTCGCATGGAGTCGGCGGACATGCGGTTGCCGCGGGTGGAGAGGAACAACGCTCCGTCGTCGGCACCCTTGCGCGCAGCCAGCAGCTCGCCGCGCGCGACCCCAATGTAGCGGTGCACCGCGTACAGGGCGGCGTCGTACAGCGGCACGATGCGCTCCTTGGACCCCTTGCCGAAGAGCCGAACCTGCTTCTGGCCGAAGTCCACGTCGCGCACGTCCAGCGCCGACACCTCCGAGATGCGGGCGCCGCTGGCGTACATGAGCTCCAGCATCGCGTCGTCGCGCATGCCCACGGCAGTCGTCAGGTCGCACGTGGCCAAGAGCGCCCGCACGTCGGCGTCGTTGATGGTCGCGGGCAGGGTCTTGGCGACCTTCTTGCTGCTCAGGGCAGCCGCCGCATCCGTCTTGGCGTACCCCTCGCTCAGCAGCCACTTGTAAAGCGTCCGCAGGGCCGAGAGGTGCCGGTTGATCGTCTTTGAGGCGTAGCGGGCACGGGAGAGCTCCGCCAGGTAGCGGCGCAGCTCCGCGTGCGAGACACCCAGCGGACGAACGCCCTCGCGCTCCACCCAGTCGCAGTAGGACGAGAGGTCCGTGGCGTAGGACCGCACCGTGTTCGGCGAGAGGCCGCGCGCGCTCCTCAGGTACGCAAGGAACTGGTCCACGTACCCGCGAAACTCCCTCTGCTCGTCCGCCCGCGCCTTGGCGGCAACGGGGCCCGCACCGCGTCCCGCCATGCGGGCTACGCTCCCCTAGCAGCGAACAGATCCGGCCTCGACCGGACGAAGGTCTCCATGTCCCGGCGCGCACGCGCGGAATACGCCGCGTAGCGCTCCTTCTTCTTCAGACGCCTTCCCTCGATGGGCGGAACCAGCCCAAAGTTCACGTGCATGGGTTGGTAGTCCTTCGTTTCCGGGTCTGTCGCGTAAGCAACGAGGGAGCCCAGCGCACCCGTGCGGGGCAGGGCTACGCTCTGCGCGCCCACGATGTCCGCGTACGTGTTCAGGGCGGCAAGGAGGCCGGAGGCCACGGCCTCCGTGTACCCCTCCGTGCCCGTTATCTGTCCCGCCAGCCGGCACGAGGTGCCCGGAATCGCAAATGTTCCGTCCAGCACGTGCGGCGAGTCCACGAAGGAGTTCCTGTGCATCACGCCATAGCGGAAGAACTCCGCATGCTCCAGGCCGGGAATCATGCGGAACACTCGCTTCTGCTCGGGCCAAGTGAGGTTGGTCTGGAAGCCCACCATGTTGTAGGCGGTCAGCTCGCGGTTCTCTGCCCTAAGCTGCACCGCGGCCCACGGCCGCCGGCCCGTGCGGGGGTCCGTCAGCCCCACGGGCTTCAGCGCACCGAACCTCAGCGAGTCGCGGCCCGTCCGTGCCACCTCCTCGGCAGGCTGGCAGGCGCAGAAGAGGTCGGACTGCTCGAAGTCCCGCGCAATCACCCTCTCCGCGGAGACCAGGGCGTCGTAGAAGGCGTCGTACTCCTCCCGCTCCATGGGGCAGTTGAGGTAGTCCCCCCTTCCCTCCTCGCCATAGCGAGACTGCTCGAAGACGATGCCACGGTCGAGCGACTCCGCGTCCACCACGGGTGCCGCCGCGTCGAAGAAGGCCATGTGCGAGCCACCCACCCGTCTGGAGATGTCCTCGAAGAGCGCATCGGAGCAGAGGGGGCCCGCCGCTACGACGCAGCGGCCCTCGGGAATGGCGGTCAACTCCTGCCGCACGACCTCTATGCGCGGGTCCCCCTCAATGGCGGCCGTCACCAGGCCGGAGAACTCGTCCCGGTCCACCGCAAGGGCGCCGCCTGCAGGCACCGCCGCCTGCTTCGCGAACTCAAGCAGGCGCGAGCCCATCATCTGCAGCTCGATCTTCAGCAGGCCGGCCGCGCTGTCCTCCCTCATGGACTTGAGGGAATTGGAGCAGACCAGCTCCGCCATCTTGTCCGTGTGATGGGCGGGCGACATGCTCACCGGACGCTGCTCCCACAGGCGCACGCGGACTCCCCGCGCCGCAAGCTGAAGGGCGCACTCGCTTCCAGCAAGGCCCCCGCCGACAACCTCAACAAACTCGCTCACGCGTCACCACTTTCCGTCTGCATGCCCCGGCCGCTGCCCGCGGTCGCCCTTCGCTCCGCCTCGAAGTGCTCAAGATAGGCGGATCGCGTGATGGAGTACGAGCCGTCGGGCAGTCGTTCAAGTATGCCCTTTGTCTCGTAGTCCGTCACGGTCTGGATCACGGTCAGCACCGACTCCTCAAGCGCGTGCGCCAGGTCGTCAGGCCGCAGGGGGCCTGCGGAGAGGGCGGAGAGCACACGTCCCTCGAAGGCTATGGGCGCGCCGCCCTGCATTCGCAACTTGCCGTAGTCCATGCTTATGAGGGTCTCCAGGTCCAGCTCGCTCGTCACTATAGAGGCCCCCATGGAGATGAGCTTGTTGGTCCCCTGGGACGTCGCGGAGAAGATGTTGCCCGGCACCGCGTACAGGCGTGTCGAGTACTTCTCGGCCGCCTCGGCGGTGCTCATGGTCCCGGACTTCATGCCCGCCTCCGCCACGAAGAGCGAGCGCGAGAGCGCCGCGATCACCACGTTCCGCTGCGGGAAGTTGGGCCGCATGGGTGGCACGCCCCACTCCACCAGCGAGACGACGGCGCCCCGCCCGGCGCGTGCGGCATCGAACACGTCGCGCGACGACTCCGGGTACACGCGGTCTGCCCCGCAACCGGAGACTATGACGGTCCTGCCGCCCGCGTCCAGCGCCCCCTTGCTGGCGGCGCGGTCACAGCCCATGGCACCTCCCGTCACGACCACAATGTCGCTCTCTGCGGCAATGCGGCCCGCCATCTCCGCCACGGCAAGCCCGTAGGGCGTCGCCCGTCGTGCCCCGATGATGGAGATGCAGGGCTCGTCCAGGGCCTCGCGGTCTCCCTCCCCGTACAGCCGGGGGACTATCGGCTTACCCCACCTCACCAGGGAGTCGGGAAAGTCCTCGTCAGTCGCGTTCAGCATCCACCTGTTGGTTCCGTCTGGCATGTTCTCCCCTTCCTAGCTCGTGGCGCGGGTACGGAACCCGCAAGCCTCGGCAACGTTCTCCACGCTCACCTCTTCGGACTCTCCCAAGTCCGCGATGGTCCTGGCCACGCGCACTATGCGCGTGATGGCCCTTCCGCCCAGTGCGCTCGCGTGGGCGGATCTCTCCAGGTAGGCCTTGGCATCCGGCCTGAAGCGTGCCGCCTCCACGGCCGCCACGTTCGCCGGCGCCTGCGTCCTGGCCTTCCTCCACGAGGCGAACTCGCGGCCAATCATCACCTGGTCGCGCATCTCGTCGGAGCTGAGGCCGCGCTCCCCCTCTATGAGGCGCTTGGCGGAGGGGCGCGCCACGTACACCAGCACGTCGATGCGGTCCATGATGGGCCCGCCGATCTTTGCCTGGTAGGCCTGTATGCGCGCGGGCGAGCAGGTGCAGGTGTGGCCCGGGTCCCCGTAGTGGCCGCAGGGACAGGGGTTGGCCGCCGCAACCAGGAGGAAGTTGCTGGGGAACACGTACGTCCCGTCCACCCGCACCAGGCGCACCTCGTGGTCCTCCATGGGTTGCCGAAGTCCCTGCAGCGCGTTGGACGCGAACTCGGGCAGCTCGTCCAGGAAGAGGACGCCCCGGTGCGCCAGCGATATCTCCCCAGGCATGACGGGACGTCCACCCCCGATGAGGCCCCCGCGCGAGACCGAGTGGTGCGGCGCCCTGAAGGGACGCACGCCCTGCTCGATCTCTCGGGTGTCCAGGCCGGCAACGGAATGGATCAGCAGCGGCTCCTGCCTCTCGGTCTCGCTCAGGGGCGGAAGTATGGTGGGCATGCGACGCGCGAGCATGGTCTTTCCGGCACCGGGTGGACCTATCATGAGCAGGCCGTGGTTGCCCGCGGCGGAGATGACAAACGCCCGCTTCGCGAACTCCTGGTCGTACACGTCGCCGAAGTCCAGGTCTGACTGGACGGGAGCTGCCGACCGTAGCCCGGCGTTCGCGTTGGGCTCCAGCACGGGCAGGGCAGCCACGCCCTTGGTCAGCTCCGCGACGCTCCGCACCAGAATCGCCCCGGACCTCATGGCGACGTCCCCCACCGCGCCGGCCACATGCAGGCCCTGCTGTTCGGCGAGCATGCCGTATGCGACCATCCCGCGAACGGGGGCTATGCTCCCGTCCAGGCCTAGCTCCCCCACAAAGAGGCAGGAGTCAAGGTCACGGGTGGGTATTTCTCCGCACGCAGCTAGAATGGCCACGGCTATGGGCAGGTCGAAGCCCGTGCCAGACTTCTTCACCTCGCTGGGTGCCAGGTTCACGGTCACGCTTGCCCGCGGCAGCGTGTACCCGCAGGCCCTGAGGGCGCACCGGATTCTGGAGCGTGCCTCCAGCACCATGGCGTCCGGCATGCCCACTATGCTGATGCCGGGAATGCCAGAGGCCAGGCTCACCTCGGCCGTCACCGCCACCGCCTCCACGCCGCGCAGCACCGCCGTGTGCACGCTGAACGTCGGGCCCATCAGCGCTCATCCCCGGCGAATGCGTTGGGGATGTGCCTGATCCACACCCCGCCATCCTGGCGCAGGCTGACGGCAACGACGTCGAAGCGAAGTCCCGCCACGTCGTGGCCGGCAGCGTACACTCGCGCCAGATGGCGGTACTTCTCCTGCTTGGCACCGTCCACCGCAAGCTCTGGGGCGACGGTGCCCCTCCTTGCCCTCTCGTCGCGCGACTTCACCTCAACCAGGACGGTCTCGTCCCCGTCCTCGGCAACTATGTCCACCTCGCCCGCGGGACAGCGCCAGTTGCGCTCCACCACAGCGTAGCCAAGGTCCTCCAAGAGGCGCGCGGCACAATCCTCCCCAAGGCGGCCGAGCTCCTTGGCGGCAAGCCTGCGACCGCGCGTCGCGAGCACCTGCCCGGGCCCCAAGGCCTCCCTGCACCAATCGGCATCCCTGTAGAGGTCATGCGCCAGTTCGCAACCGCCGTTCCCCTTCGCGCGCGCCGCCGAGACAATCCCCGTGCCTGCCATGAGCCCTCCCGTCCCTTGGGGACGCCCCAACGGCGTCCGTGGAAACAGGAGCATGACAGGGGCCGCTTGCAGCAGCCTGGCCCCGAGGGTGCGCCAACCTTGCGGCAACCTTGCACCAGGAGCGGCGGCTCCCAAGGTCGGGCCAGCTCAGGGCCGCGCCACAACCGCGCGGCCACCACCGCCGACGCGCCCCTTTGGGGAAGCCTCGGGAACCTAGGCCACAAAGTTTCCGCAGAAGCTGGCCCGGTGGATTGGCGAGAGCCCAAGCTCCCGCACGGCCTGGATGTGCTCCCTGGAGCCGTACCCCTTGCACTCGGCCAGGTGGTAGCCGGGGTAGACGGAGTCGTAGCCCACCATGATGTGGTCTCGGGTGACCTTCGCCACGATGGACGCCGCGGCTATGCTGGCAACCCGCGCGTCACCCTTGACCAGGGTCTTCTCCCTGGAGTGGACGTGCATGGGGTTACCGTCTATGAGGACCGCGTCGGGCTCAACGCCCGCGTCGCGAATGGCCTGCGCCATGGCCATGCGCAGGGCCGTGGCCATTCCCACCGCGTCTATGGACTCCGGCGGCACGTGGGCTATGCCAATGGCAACCGCCACCTGGGCAATCCGCTCCGCAAGCTCCTCGCGCCGCGCGGGCGTCAGCTGCTTGGAGTCGTTGATGCCCCACACCTTTGGGTCCTGGGGCAGGGCGACTGCACCCACCGTGAGCGGCCCCGCAATGGCACCGCGGCCGACCTCGTCCACGCCGATGACCACGCCGTCCCCGCCGAGCGTCCTCTGCAGCTCGTACATTGCCTCCACGCGCTGGCGCTCCGCCCGCTCGCGCTCCTTGCGGCGCAGGGCTGCCTCCACGGCGTGCTGCACCTGCTTGCGGCCGTCCCCGCGGAAGCGCGCCACAAGGCCGTCGATCTGCTCGTAGTCCGCGTGGACCAGAAGCGCCGCGGCGTCGCGCGCCGTCAGCCGGCCCTCGGATGTCTCGCCCATGCACCTGCCTCCTCACACAGACGCTTGGGGCCTGGCCCCGGGCGCCTCACAAAAAAGGGACCGCCCCGCCAAGGCGGAACGGTCCCACACTCGTGTGTAGCGAGCTCTAGCGCTTCTCGGGAATGCGAGCAGCCTTGCCCACGCGGTCGCGCAGGTAGTACAGCTTGGCGCGACGGACCTGGCCGTGACGCACGACCTCCAGCTTGGCGATCTTGGGGCTGTGCACGGGGAACGTGCGCTCCACGCCCACGCCGAAGCTGATCTTGCGGACGGTGAAGGTCTCACGGGAGCCGGCGCCGCTCATGCGGATGACGTCGCCCTGGAAGACCTGCACGCGCTCGCGATCGCCCTCCTTGATGCGGTAGTGAACCTTCACGTTGTCGCCAACGATGACCTTGGGCAGGTCCTCGCGGAGCTGCTGGCGCTCAATTGCGCGAATGTAGTCCATGGTGCTTCCTTGTCTCTCGTCCAGAGGTGCCGTCGACGTGTGCGCGGCACATGGCGTTTACACACAGAAGTGCAGTATACGCCTCAGAATCCGCTGCATCAAGAATCCACATGTGTCAAATGGGAACGTTTCCCAATTGACACGCGTGGCAGAAGGGAAACGTCCCCCTTTGTCATCCCCTTTGTCACGCTACCGGGGCAGGACCCTGACCGTACCGTCAGAGGAGCGAAGCAGAAGCGCGGGGCCGTCCGAAACGCCCTCCTCGCACGGAACCCTTAGCTTGCCCGAGGCGAAGACCCCCTCCTGCACGTGCCCCTCCAGCACGCAGGTGGCGGGGAAGCTCCTTCCCACCGCCGCAGACGCAGGCCGCAGCAGGATGTCCGCGGGAGTCCCCACCTGCACGAGCCTGCCGCGCGAGAGCACCACGACCTCGTCGCTCATGGTGAGCGCCTCCAGTGGGTCGTGCGTGACCATGAGCATGGTCGTGCCGAACTTCTGGTGAAGACCCAGCACCAGGTCCCGCATGTCCTGGCGAAGGGACACGTCCAGGCCGCTGAAGGGCTCGTCCAGCAGGATGGCCCCCGGCTCCCCGCAGAGGGCCCGCGCCAGTGCGACCCGCTGCCGCTGACCGCCGGAGAGCGCGTTCGTGCGCCTGTCGCCGTAGCCGGGCAGCTGCACCTCTCGCAGAAGCTCGTCCGCCCTGGCCCGGCGCTCGGCGGCCCGCACGCCCCGCACCCTGAGGGGGTAGCAGACGTTCTCCGCGACGGACATGTTGGGGAACAGGCGAGAGTCCTGGAAGACCATGGCCACACCACGCCTGGCCGTGGGCAGGCCGTCCGCCGGCTGGCCGCCAAGGGTCACGAAGCCCGCGTCCTGCACGGCCAGCCCCTCTATTACCCGCAGCACCGTGGACTTGCCCGCGCCGGACTCGCCCAGGACGCACGCGAACGCACCGTCCGGCACGGAGAAGGAGACGTCGTCCAGGACCTGGTTGCCGCCCAGCGCCAGGCTCAGGTGCCCTACCTCAATCTGCATTCCGCCAAACCACCCGTCCCTAGTCCTAACCAGCGTAGAAGCCCGCCGCCCCGCGGGGTCCATCCATGCGGAGCACCTTGGCCAGAAGTCCTTCCACCACCACGAACACCGCCAGCGTGAGGACCATGAAGCCCAGGCCGAAGGCGCCCGCCACCGCCCGATCCCCGCCCGTGAGGTAGGGGAAGAGCACCAGCGCGTACGTGCGCACGGAGCCGCCGCCAATGAGCAGCGTAAGCAGGTACTGGGAGAAGGAGATTATGTAGCACATGGTGAGGGAGGAGGCTATGCCGGGGCCCAGGGCCGGCAGAGTCACATACCGCAGCGTCTGCCAGGCGCTTGCGCCCAGCGTCCTGGATGCCTCCTCCAGCCCCGTGCCCGCCGCCCGCGTGACCTCCACCATTATGGAAAGCGCGTACGGAAGCGACACGATGGCGTGCGCCAGCGTCACCCCCGTGACGGTGCCCGCAAGGCCCACCCTAATGAACGCCACCTGCACACCCATGGCAAAGACCGTGCCCGGAATGAGGAAGGGCAGCATGGTGGCAAACTCAAACAGGCGCCTGCCAGGCCACTCGTGGCAGCATATGGCACGGGCGGCAAGAGCGCCAGCAACCGTCGCAATGGTGGCCGACGCAAGGCCAATGCCCACGGAGACGCCCACGGTTCCCCACCCCATGCCAAGCCCACCCGAGAGCAGCTGCCGCACGCCACGCAGGGTGAACTCGCGCGGCAGGACCAGCGGCCACTCCCAGCGGGCGGCAACGGCCAAGAGCGCGATGACGAGCATGGGGAGCAGGACCAAGGCCAGGTGCACGGCCACGTAGACCCTCGCCCACAGGCCGCCCTTGCTATGCATGGCGCCCCTCCTCCCGTGCACGGTCGCGCGAGAGGAGCGCGAAGTAGCAGCCCGCCGCGATGGCCGAGAGCAGGGTGGCCAGCCCGTTGAGCGCCATGGCGTAGCAGCGGTTCACGAGGTCAGGGTCCCGGAACTCGTTGTAGGCAAGCACCGGCAGGGCCTTCGGCGCCGTCGGCCCCAACAGGAAGGGAATCTCGTACGAGCCCAGGGCGAACACGAACACCACGATGAAGGCCCGGAGCGCCGCCCCCATGCACAGCGGCAGCGTGACGTGCAGGAAGGCCTGGACCCTGCTGGCGCCGCAGGTTGCCGCTGCCTCGCCCAGGGAGTCCGATATGTTGGCCATTATGGTCACCGTGCAGAAGGCCACGTAGGGAATCTCCTTCCACGCGTACACCAGGATGATGCCCCAGCCGGACGGCGCACCCACCACGGAACCGACGTCTGTGGGGCCGGACACCAGCCCCAGGGCGTGCAGGGCGCGGGGTCCCAGCCCCGCGCCGGAGAAGACGAACATCACCGCCAGCGCCACCAGCGCGTGCATGGACATGATGGGAATCTGCAGGGCAAGGAGCCTAAGGCCCCTGCCCGCCCGCATGCGGGAGAGCGCCGCGGAGAGAACTATGCCTCCCACCAGCGCGATGGCGGACGAGACCGCGGCAAGGTAGGCGCTGTAGGCAACGGAGGCGGAGAGGTCCGGCCGCGTCAGGGCCTGGCCGTAGAACCTGAGCGTCGGCACGGTCATGCCCAGGGCAGGCATGATGCCGAAGCCCTGGGCCACGCCCGTGACCACGCCATACAAGAAGACGGCAACCAGAAGGGCCGCAGGCAGCGCAAGCAGGTAGGGGCTGGCCGCACGAAGCGCCCTCCTCCACCTCACGCGCGAGCTGCCTGCTGCCATGCGACCCTCTCCCCGCCTCTACTTGCCGGGCACCTCGTCGTGCCACAGCTGCTCGATGATGGGGATGACCTTACCAGAGGCCTCGCCCACGCGCACGGCAAGCTTGTCCTGCAGCGGCAGCATGGTGCTGCCCAGCTGCACGGACTCGATGGCCTCGCGGTCGTCGTCCTTGAGCTTCTGCAGGTCAAGCACGGTGATGTTGCCCAGCACCTTATACTGGTCCAGCTGCATCTCGGGACTCATGACCTCGTTGATGGCCACCATGGCCGCGTACTTGTGGGGCGCGTTGGCCGCGATGGCCATGTAGTTGGTGTTGCCCACGGTGCCGGACTGCAGCACGAAGGCCTTGGTGGTCTGAGGCAGGGTGCCGACGTCCACCAGGGCCTGCGGCTCGCCGTAGCCCATGTTCATGACCAGCTCGCCGTCCTGGTACATCTGGCCGCAGGTGGTGGAGTCCGCGGGGAAGGTGGAGCCGGCGTTCCACAGGTAGGGGTTGAGGGAACGCAGGTACTCAAGGCCGGGCTCGATAATCTCCTTCACCTCGTCGGCCGTTGCGTCTGACATGGTGGCAAGCTGCTCGAAGTTGTCCTTGCCGATGACGCCGGCAATCAGGCAGCTGATGAAGGCCGTGCCGGTGAAGTCGCCGGGCTCCGGGTAGGTTACTTGGCCCTGGTGCGCCTTGCAGAACTGAAGGAAGCTGTCTGGGTTCGTTGGCAGGTCAGACTCCGGAATCTTGGCGCCGTCCACCCACAGGACCATCTGGGTCTTGCCGTAGGGGGCCTCGTAGCCCTCCACCTTGGAGCCGAAGTCGTAGGCAATCTCAGGCGAGTCCGCGTCCACGTAGTCTTGGAAGTTGGGCAGGGCCTGGGCCATGGGGCCCCACAGGTAGCCGTTCTCCTTGGCGCTGGCGAAGTTCTCGCCGTTGATCCAGATGAAGTCTATGGAGCCGCCGTCGGTGGTCTTGCCTGCCTGGAACTCGCCGGAGAGCTGTGTCAGGATGTCGTTGATGTCCATGCCCACGAGCTCGAGCTCGACGTCGTACTGCTCCTTCAGGCGCGGCACCAGCACGGACTCTATCCAGTTGTTGCGCACGGTGCTGCCGCCCCAGCCGTACCAGCTGACCTTCTGGCCCTTGGCGGCGGCAAGCACCTCGTCCCAGCTCAGGTCGTCGGCGCTGGTGGGGTTCGTCGCAGCGGCGGACGAACCGGCGGCAGAGCCCGCGGCGTCCTGCGAACCAGACCCCGAGCAACCGGTGGCGGCAAGCGCAAGGCCAGACAACAGACCGCCAGCCAAGAAGCCACGACGCGTGAGAGCGACCCTCCCCCGCGAGGCATCCACGGGCGTCGCGTTTTGATGCTTCTGGTTCTCCGTTGCCATGACAAGCTCCTCCTTGACTCTTCTCGCTCTCGCGAAACTCGACTCTGATTGTCAAATCCTATGTCATGGAAGCCACATGTAAACTGTGGGAAACTGATTACCATTCAAGAACGGTGCAGTTTGGGGGGGTCTGTGGTCTGGGTCGACGGCGCAACGGCAGCCACCCGCCAGCGCCTGCCCGCAAGCAGCCAGTACATGGGAGAACACATGAAAGAATTAATCATATCCTGCGACAACACCATGGGCATTCCGGGCGCGGAGATTGACGACGGCCTGGCCCTTCTGTACCTGCTTGGCAGGCCCGACGTGCACGTGCGCGCCATCTGCTGCACGCACGGCAACGCCTCGACGGCAGAGACCTACCAGGCAACGGTGGCCCTCTGCCAGCGCATGGGCCTCTCCGACGTGCCCGTGCTTCGCGGTGCGGACGCCGGCACAACCCTGGACCAGCCAAGCGACGCGGCACGCTACCTGGCAGCCGAGGCACGCCGCCAGCCGGGGGCCCTCTCCCTCCTCTCCCTGGGCGCGACCACGGACCTCGCCGCGGCGGAGAGACTCGACCCCGGCACCTTGGGCCGCTTCCACGAGATCGCCCTCATGGGAGGAATGACCAGAACGCTGTGCGTCGGCGGCAGGATCATGGACGAGCTCAACTTCTCCGTGGATGGCCAAGCCACGTACGAGGTGCTCGGCACCGCACACGCCAGCAGGTCATTCGGCCTCTCCACGGAATCCTCCCACCTGCTCATCGCCGACGCCCACCACTGCCTGGGCGTGGCCTTCTCCACCATGGAGTTCCGCAGCAGGCTCATCGACTGCATGCCCGCCGCGGCCTCCGCGCGCCTGCTTGACGAGTTCTGCATTCCCTGGATGGAGCGAGCCAAGCGCGAGTGGCACGTGGATGGCTTCGTTGGTTGGGATGTGCTGGCAGCCGTCGCACTCGCGCAGCCAGAACTGGTTCAGCAACTGTCCTGCAGGGTCGCCCTCAACAGGCGCTTCATCGGCTCCGGTTTCCTGGACACCAGCAGGCAAACCAACCTTTCGGACGCACTCGCTGCCTCGGTCCGCCTCGTCGCCCCGGTTGACGCGGCGAGCGTCTGCGAGCACGTTTACGACGCGTGGTACCAGGCATCACGGGCCATCTCTCGCAACCTTGCCACTGATTAGTTTATTGGTGAGAGGTGCAGCATTTTATATTCGACGCGCCAGACGCCCGAAACCTCCCCGTTACGTAGACTTCGACCATTAGGGTTGTTTTACCTGCAACCCCACGATGTAACAAGAGAGGGAAGGAAGCACTCGTGTCCAACATGAACGTCACGCGCCGCAGCTTCGTCGGCGCAGCAGGCGTGGCAGCCGCGCTCGGCCTTGCCGCCTGCGGTTCCAGCAACGCCAGCTCCAGCTCGTCCGCCGGTTCTGCTGCCGGTTCCGCCGCCGCGGGCTCCTCCGCAGCAAGCACCGAGGTCGAGGCCGTCAACGGGTTCGATCCCAACGACGCCAAGACCGTCTACGTCTCCCCGTCGTGGGTCAAGTCCGTCATCGACGGCAACGAGGACGCCTCCAAGAGCTACGTCCTCATGGAGGTCGGCTGGGGCGAGGTCGAGGATGACACCGCCTACACCGAGGCCCACATCCCTGGTGCCGTCCACATGAACACGGACTACATCGAGGAGCCGGAGAAGTGGAACTACCGCACCCCGGAGGAGTTCACCGAGCTCTTCAAGAACTACGGCATCACGCAGGACACCACGGTCATCGTGTACGGCGCCAAGGGCACTGACTCCGCCGACGACCGTATGGCCTGGGCGGCCCTGTGGGCTGGCGTGAAGAACGTCAAGGCCCTGGACGGCGGCCTCGAGGCCTGGACCGCGGCTGGCTACGACACCGAGACCACGGTCAACGACCCCAAGCCCACCGAGGAGGACTTTGGCGTCACCATCCCCGCTCACCCCGAGTACGTGCTCTCCATCGACGAGGTCAAGGACAAGCTGGCCAACGACCAGGACTTCAGGCTCTGCTCCGTCCGCAGCTACAAGGAGTACTGCGGCGAGACCTCCGGCTACAGCTACATCGACCGCGCCGGCGAGCCCAAGGGCGCCGTCTGGGCGCACGACACCGACGACGGCTCCTACTTCATTGATGGCGCCACCGTCACCACCGACAAGATCAACGAGTACCTGAAGGACTACGACGCCTCCACGGACAACTCCCTGGCCTTCTACTGCGGCACCGGTTGGCGCGCCACCATCCCCTGCCTGATCTGCTACCAGGAGGGCGTCAAGGAGTTCGCCCTGTACGACGGCGGCTGGTTCGAGTGGCAGATGGACGGTGCCAACGAGGTCCAGCTGGGCGACCCGACCAAGGGTGACGTCCAGTACGTGACCGTTGCCGACCTCTCCACGGACAAGGCCGTCAAGTCCTAGTTAGGCACCGCGTGATGAGCGCCCCCCAGCGCACCTGCGCCGGGGGGCCTTCTCATCTGTGGCATTTGCATCTTTCATAGGAGGGCAACTTGAGCAAGAAGAAGCACGTTCTAGGTACCATCGTCGACGTCTTGGCAGTGGTGCTCGCCCTGGGCGGAGTCGTCCTCCACTGGTGCGCATACAACTTCATGACCATCAACCGCATCGTGAAGATGCTCTTCAACGACCTCTCCGCCTCAGTTCCCATGGATGCGGCATTCGTTGGCATGCTGGTGGTGCCAGCAGTCGTGGCGGTTCTGGCGCTCGTCGCCCTGCTGCGCTCCCACACAGGCGGCGGTCGCAGAGTGGTCCGGCTGGTCGTCGTGGTTGCCCTCGCCTGCCTGGCGGCAGCGTTTACCATCACCGCGGCACAGGTACCCGCCAACCGTCCCTCCTACATGCCCATGCCCACTGCCTACTACGCGCGCGTCTTCACGCTTCCCTTGCTGGACCTGGGAGCCCTCGTCGCTGGGCTTCGCGCAATCTTCGTGTTCTCCCGCAAACAGGAGGCCGAGGCTGCCCACCACTTTGCGAAGGCGGCCGACACGAAGCCCGCTCCCCAGCAGCACAAGTCCGATCCCAACATGCGGATTGACCTCAACAACGTGGACGAGGAGGCCGACGCCGCCCGCATGCGACAGACCCACAGGGTCACGCGCATAGTCACGGTGGCGGTCATTGCCGCCATCGTCGCCGTCTGCGCCCTCGTCCCCACCGTACGCAATACCATTGCCACGATCTTCTCGCTCCTCAGCTCTGGCAACACGGACGCCGTGGTGGAGCTCATCCGCAGCTACGGGCCCTGGGCGGCCGCGGTTTCCTGCCTGCTCATGGTCCTGCAGAGCCTGGCCGCCCCCATTCCCGCTTTCCTCATCACCTTCGCCAACGCGGCGGTCTTCGGCTGGTGGCAAGGGGCCATCCTCTCTTGGGCGTCCGCCATGCTGGGTGCCGCCATCTGCTTTGCCATCGCCCGAATCCTTGGCCGAGATGCCGTGGCCCACTTTGCCACCCACGGTGTGCTGGAGACCATCGACCGCTTCTTCCAGCGCTTCGGCAGCAATGCCATCCTCGTTTGCCGCCTGCTGCCCTTCATGTCCTTCGACGCGGTGAGCTACGCCGCCGGTCTCACTGGCATGGGCTTCTGGAGCTTCTTCTGGGCCACGGGCCTGGGGCAGCTGCCGGCAACCATCGTGTACTCCTACGTGGGCGGCATGCTCACAGGCAGCACCAAGACCGTGATCACGGCACTGATGCTCATCTTCGCCCTGTTTGCGCTGGTTTACCTCCTGCGCCGCATCTGGGTCAGCCGCCACGCAGACCTCAACCCCGACGGGACGGACAGCAATGAGGAGTAAGAAGCTCTGGATCTTCATCGGCATCGTCGTTCTCGTGCTGGTGCTCAACCACGTCTTCGGCTGGTCTGAGGCCCTCTCCAGCGGCAACCTCATCTCCAACCTGCAGGCGGGCGTGGCAGCCCACCCCTTTGAGACGGCAGCCCTGTACGTGGCGGTGTCCATTGTGGCCTGCGTTGCCCTGGCTGTGCCCGGCGTGGTGTTCGCCCTGGTTGCGGGCACCGTCTTCGGGGCGCTCTGGGGCACCATCCTCTGCTGGTTTGCCGTCATCATCGGCTGCGCCATCTCATTCCTGGTTGGCCGCTACTTCCTGAAGGACGCCCTCAAGCCCAAGCTGGCGCAGAGCAAGGCACTGAACAAGATCCTGTTCGAGGGTGCGGACAGGAGCGACGTCTACGTGCTGGCCATCACCCGCCTGGTCCCCGCCTTCCCCTTCAACCTGCAGAACTTTGCCTACGGCATCACGGACATCAAGTTCTGGCGCTACACGCTCTTCTCCGCCCTCTTCCTGCTGCCGGGCACCGCTGCCTACACCATTGCGGCCGCAGGCATCGTGGACGCGGAGCACCGCACCCAGCTGCTCCTGGTTGCCGTGGCGCTGATTGCCGTCGTACTTGGTATATCGTTCGTTCTCAAGCGCAAGGCAAACATCCAGGCGGAGGAGGAATAGCAGTGACACAGGATGTCCCCTCCTACCCCTTCAGCGGCGCCAAGTTCATGAGCGTGCTGGAGAAGGGCCACTACCCCTTCAAGGCCTACCCCAAGGGGCAGACGCCGACGCTGCTGTTCCCTGGCTGCAGCTTTCCCTCCCAGTTCCCGCGCACCACGGACGCGCTGGTACAGGTGTGCCGCGAGCACGGCGCGGGCGTTGCCTACGACTGCTGCGCCCGTTCCGCCTACTACTGGGGCGAGACGAACCTGGCTGAGAAGTGCGAGGCGAAGCTGGAGCAGCGGCTTGCGCGCATAGGCGTGCGGCGCGTAATCTTCGTGTGCCCGGACTGCCAGGACTACCTTGAGCCCCGACTAGCCAAGGCGGGCATCCAGAGTGTGAGCGTCTACCAGCAGCTGAAGGAGTGGGATTTTGCTCCACGCGGGCATATCGCTGCAGGTGAAGGCCCCTTGGCGGACGACGAGTGGCCAGTCGGCGCTCTCTTCATTCCCTGCCCGGCAAAGCTGCCCGGAAGCCACTGGAACCAGGACATTGCCTCCTACATGGACATTTCCGCCCTTGAGCCGCTGCAGGCACCCTGCTGCGGACTGAAGCCGTCCGTTGCCTCCAAGGGGCCAGAGACCATAAAGAAGTTGGATGACCGCATCTTCCAGCTGGCGGACGACAGGCCGCTCTACACCTCGTGCGCCTCTTGCTCCGGCCAGTTCGCCCGCATGGGGTATGGGGTGGACCGAATCGTCCACCTGACCTCGGTGGCGCTGGGCGTTCACGAGGAGCCCGATGCCGTGCACGCCTTGGCCAATCGCGCCCGCAGGAAGTTCGACAAGAACCTCGAGCCGCTGGTGGGTGCCAAGGCATGACGGACGGCGCGGCAGCGAACCAGCAGCCAGACGAGCGGCCGAAGCTCTCGATAGTTGTGCCCGTCTACAACGAGGAACAGGTCATCGGGGGTTTCCTCGCCGTGCTTGAGGCGGCCCTAGTGCCGTGCGCGCCAGGTTCGTGCGAGGTCATCTTCTGCGACGGGGGTTCCACGGATGCCACGCTGCAGATTCTCTCCAAGGCAACGGCCAGCGACCTAGGCTTGCGGCTTCTTCGGTGCCCCAAGGGGCGCGGAGCCCAATGCGTCGCAGGTATAGAGGCCAGTCATGGTGGAGCCCTCATGCTGTTGCACGTGGACAGCGAGTTTGCGCCGCAGACGCTCGCGCACATTCTGCAGTCGCTGGATGCTGGCACGGAATGGGGTTGCCTGACCCTGCGCTGGCCCACCACGGGAATTCTCTGGCGCATCGGCGAGGCAAACAGCAACCGGCGCGCCCGCCGCGGCATCCCCTTCGCAGACCAGGCACCGTTCATGACCCGGTACCTGTACGACCGCGCCGGCGGCATGCCGCCCATTCCCCTCATGGAGGACTACGACCTCTCCCTGCGGCTCCACGCGCTAAAGGATGAGAATGGCAGGCAACTGCGCCCGTGTCAGCTGCCGGACACCATCCTCACTAGCGACCGCCGCTTCCACGAGGGCGGCCTCATCCACACGGCACTTCTCATGCGCCGCCTGCGCAAGCTGTACCGACAAGGCACGAGCCCAGAGGAGCTCATGCGGCTCTACAAGGACGTCAGGTAGGAGAAATCATGGCAGACCACGCAGGCATGGCCACGGCCTTCATCCTGTTCACGCGCATTCCCGTGCCAGGCCGCTGCAAGTCTCGCCTTGCGCCCGCGCTTTCGGCCGAGGATCGCGCCAGTCTCCAGCTTGCCATGATTCTGGACGAGGCGAATCGGCTCCATCGCGTGACCCAGTCGCACGATGGCTACCTCAGCGTCTGGCTCTCCGATGAGGACTCCGATGGCAGCGGGCGGGAAGCGCGCACTCGCCTGCTCGAGGGTCTGCCGGAGGAAGCCCGCGTACACCGCCAGCACGGCGCGGGCCTGGGTGCCCGCATGGCCAACGCCATAGACGCGGAGCTGGCATCTGGCGCGAGCGCGGCCCTTCTCATGGGGTCTGACCTGCCCTTGGTTGACGTGGCTACGCTGCAGTCGTGTCTCGCGGCCTTTGAGGGCAAGGACGCCCTCCTCTGCCCCAGCGCAGACCAAGGCTACTGGATGGCGGGCCTACGCGAGCCTTGCGCACAACTCTTCGCCGGCAAGCGCTACGGTAGCGGCAGCGTCTTCGACGAGGCAATGGCGAGCTTGCAGGCTACTGGCAGAACCGTGGGCATTGGCCCCCAGACGCGCGACCTCGACGACCCCTACGACCTTGCCTGGCTCTTGGAGCAGGCGCGCACGAACCCGAACGCCATCGGTCCGCACGTGCGCGCCTGGTTGGACCGCGTAGGGAGTCACTGAAGTGCTAGCAGGGCCACAGCCTAGCAGCCTTGCCTACCACTCGTTCCAGTGAACCTTCTTCTCCACCGTCACCTCCACCTGACGTGGCACCTCGGCACTTGGCGCAGGATGGCCGAGCAGGACCAAGGCGGGCAGCTGGTAGCCCTTCTTGGGGCCTATAAGCGCTTCGATAGTCTAATGCTTGACTAAGCTCAAGACCCTACGCCTATGAGACGGCATATGTTCTTAGGCAACCGTGATTCACCAACAGACAAATCTGTGACGGTAGGCACGTACTTCTTAATGATTATGTGATAATCTTCACTTTATTCTTAATAATAATGTGATTCCTGCCTTAGGAGGCACCTTTGGAGCGGCGCGTTCTGACTTCCATGGAAGAGTGGAGGAATTCTCCCACTCGCAAGCCCCTGCTTCTCGATGGTATCCGCCAGGTTGGCAAGACGTGGGCCCTCAAGGAGTTCGGACGTCGCGCATATGACAACCTTGCCTATTTCCCACTCGATCGAGATCCCGATGCGCGACAGCTGTTTGAAAACACGAAGGACCCCTACCGCCTTGTGCGGCAGCTCTCGCTCCTGACAAGACAGCCCATCAATCCCGCCACTACGTTGCTCGTCATTGACGAGATACAGAGGTGTGGTCCTGCTCTGGAGTCCCTGAAGTACTTCTGCGAAGAAGCACCCGAATACCACGTTGCCGCGGCAGGGTCACTCCTGGGGGTGTCCATGAGTGGGACCTCCTACCCAGTAGGTAAGGTGGACACTCTTGCCGTTAGACCGATGACGTTCTCTGAGTTCCTCGCCGCAGCTGGAGAGCAGGACTTCTTGGACTACCTCACGGGGATTGACGCACTCATTCCTATACCAGACGTATTCTTCAACCGAATCCTGGAGCTCTTCCGGGAGTACCTAGCTACTGGTGGCATGCCAGAGCCTCTGAACCGATGGCTTGTGACTGGCGACATCTCTAGGACGGACGATGCGTTACGCGAGATACTGCTCGCCTATGAGCGCGACTTCGCAAAGCACGCACCCGCGCAGATTGTTCCGAAGATTCGGTTGGTTTGGCAGTCTCTTCCTTCGCAGCTGGCGCGAGAGAACAAGAAATTCCTGTACAAGACGGTAAAGCCAGGCGCGCGGGCGCGCGAATACGAGGATGCCATCCAGTGGATAGTAGACGCAGGCCTGGCGGAGAAAATCTACCGAAGCACAGGCCCCGGCATTCCCGTCGCGGCCTATGACGAAGTCGACGCCTTCAAACTCTACCTACCCGACGTGGGACTGCTCAGGCGACAAGCGAATTTGCCCTCATCGGTGGTCGTGAGGGGCAACGAGCTCTTTACGGAATTCAAAGGCTCGTTGGCAGAGAACTACATCCTCCAAGCACTTGAGTGTGTCTACGAAGGGCAGCCGCGTTACTGGGCAGAGGACAACCCTCGGCATGAGGTGGATTTTCTGGTGCAGCACGGCACCAAGGTGATTCCCATCGAGGTGAAATCCGGTACGTCGGTGAAAAGCACGAGCATGAAGGCTTACAGGAGGAAGTTCCAGGAAAAGGTGCCGATATCTGTGCGCTTCTCGCTGCGCAACCTCCGCCTAGACGGTGACGTCCTGTGCATTCCACTGTTCATGGCGGATTGGACTGATAAGCTGATTGACCTCGCGCTTGCCCAGCTCAACTGATTCGGGTGCCTTGTTGGCTCGACGCGGCACAAAAATGGGGGCATGCGCTTCATGCCCCCTGTCCCAGTGACCGGACGTGTTCATGTTAGGTGCCAGAATATGGTAACCACTTTGAGTATTGATGCGGTTCCGGCACCTACTCCATGCCCCGCTAGCCCAGGTGGTAGTACTCGCGCGCAATCATGTCCAGAAACTCGGGAGAGAGGAACTCCTGGATCCTCTGGAACGTGTCCGCGTTACGTAGGGCCCGCTCGTCCGCACCGGCGTACTCCGTGTAGGCCATTGCGCACCAGGTCACGCCCCTCAGGCACGTGATGGTGAGGTAGTCGTCCAGACGCTCGCGAATGCCGTCGCAGGGAAAGCGCCCGTTCACGGCCTGCACGTACAGGTCCACAAACCGGTCCACGTCCGCCGCGGAGAGGATGGTCTCCGTCTTCCAGTGCGTGGTCGTGGGCACGAGGAAGTGGCCCAGGTCCTGCTCGACCTCGCCGATGACGGGCTTCTCCCAATCGATGAGATGGCTCTCCGTCACGCTGGGAACCCCGTCGACGTCCACAACCAGGAAGTTGTTGGAGTTGAGCTCCGTGTTCACGATGTGGCGGGACGTAGCGGGGCCGTCGCCCTCCACAATCTTGTGCGCCGCATGCTGCAGCCTGTCGATCCTGCGCACGACGTTCGCGTCCGCCTGCGCCCAAGACTTGTACACCGCATACATGTGGTCGCACTCGTCCACGATGGCGGCAAGGGGCCGTGCCGGCGCAACGAGGCCCGTCTGCGCCCCTGCCACCTCGCTGGCAGCATCCTCCGGAATCCCCGGCGGGGCGGGCAGGGCATGGATGTCTGCCAGAATCGCCGCGGCCACGGGCATGTCCGTCTGGTAGCGAAGGGGGCGGCCACCCAGCAGGTCCTCCACGCCAACGCCCCAGGGCACTTGCTCCCGCGAGTCGTCCACGTACCAAGCCTTGGGGGTGCGGCCGCTTGGCTCCAGCAGCCTGAGGGCGCCCATCTCGTAGGCAATCTGGTGCTTCAGGTGCATCTGAGAGCCCAGGTTCACACGCAACACGAAGCCGTGCCGCCGTGGACCGCGTCCTGCCTCGAAGGCGAAGTTCAGGTTGTACTCGCCCTGCGCAAGAGGCCGCAGGCGCACGGGCTCGTCCGCGTCGGCCCCAATTGCCTGCCGCAGCTCAAGGTTCGAATCCACGTATTCCTGCAGCGTACTCAGGTCTGGTTTCACCGTCTACTCCCCTACACGCAGAAGCCAAAGACGACGGCGGCCTTGCTTTCCGGCGCGGCCAGGGACTCCGGGTAGCCCGTGTCCTTGACCTGGTAGAAGTAGTCGTCCATGTTGGTCTGCGTCCAATCGAAGGGGAAGGGGGACCTGTACCACCAGGCGGTCCTCCCCGTGGACTCCTCCAGGCTCAGGGCGGCCTCTCCCCCGTGCGGGGTCACTCCGGCCTCCGCGAACCACTGGTACTGGTCGCCCTCAGCGTTCAGGATCCTGTCCATGTCGCTCGCGAAGGTGCCGTTGTACTCCTTGGCGTACCAGTCAAGCTCGCCGCACACCTCGCGTGCCGAGAAGCACCACAGCTCGTCCGTTGTAGCGGTGACGGAATCCGTCGTGCGGGTCTCGCCCGTGTTGTTCGTCATCTTCTGCACCGGCACCACCAACCCCGCAAGGTCATCCGGCAGAAGCGCCTTGCCATCCTGAGCGAGCCAGGCACGAAGGGTGGAGGCCTCCCATCCGCCCTCGCTGGTAGCTGCCTCGTTCATGGGCAGCAAATCAACACCACCCACGGTCATGAGGGTGAGGCCGCACGGGCCCGAGCCGTCCGCCTTCTGGTCGTGCATGACGCCCGCCACACGAGTGTTGATGGAGAGGCCATTGGTCATGTCCAGTCGCTTGGTCTGCTGCGCCAGGCTACCGTCGTCCGCAAGGATGCCAAAGTCCCTGGCAACCTGCGCGGAGGCGTCTCCCCCGCCTGCCGCCTCGATCTTGCGGGAAATCTCTGCCAGCTCCTGCCAGCTGTACTCGTCAAGCGGCTTGCGCGTCAGTTCGGCGGGAGCAGCGGAGGATCCAGGCGCGGAGCCAGCATCCGCCTGTTCAGAACCGCCGCCGGAAGAGCAGGCGCACAGGCCCGCAGCAACGCCAACGGTCGTTGCCAGCCCCATGAAGCCGCGCCTGCTCACGGCCTTACGTGAAAGTTGTACAGACACCCTAGCACCTCCAAAGGAAGGGCCGTCACAGACAGAAGGAGGGGAAGGAGACGAACTCCTTCCCCTCCTCAAAGCACTTCAGCGTGCAAGCAGTTCAGAGACTACTTTGCGAGCTTCTGAGCGCCGCCGTTCTGGGAGATCTTGGCCTGAGCAGCCGCAAGGCGGGCGATGGGCACGCGGTACGGCGAGCAGGACACGTAGTCCAGACCGAGCTTGTAGTACACCTGGATGGAGTCGGGGTCGCCACCGGTCTCGCCGCAGACACCGCACATGATGTCGGGGTTGCCCTTGTGGCCGCCCTGAACGCCCATCTCCACCAGCTTGGCAACGCCCGGGTCGAGCGTGGCGAACGGGTTGAGCTTGACGATCTTCTTGTCGATGTAGAGCGGCATGAAGGCGGACTCAACGTCGTCGCGGGAGAAGCCGAGGCAGGTCTGGGTGAGGTCGTTGGTGCCGAAGGAGAAGAAGTCGGCGTGCTTGGCGATGTCCTCGCTCATGAGGGCAGCGCGCGGCAGC
>OMVJ01000021.1 GCA_900314495.1 uncultured Olsenella sp. | reverse complement strand
GCGTGACAAAAGGGGACGTTTCCCTTTTGTCACACGGCCGGTGTGCCAGGAAGAAGCTACCCCACAAGCGGAGGGCTCCGCTTGTGGGGTAGCGCTCTTACCTGCTATAGTCGCAGTTAAATGACTTGTGAGCTATTACCCCACAACCGAACGCCTTCGGTTGTGGGGTAGCTACGAGGGGTGAAGCCTCGTACGGCGCCTCGCCTGGGGAGTGTCAAAAGGGAAACGTCCCCCTTTGTCCCCCTTGTCACCCCTGACACGCTAGATGATGCCGTACTCCTTCAGGAGCTTCTCCAGGTCGGTGCCCTTGGCCTTGCCAAGCGCGGCCTGGGCGGCCTTGCGCTGCACCAGCGGCATCTTGTTGATCATCTCCGTCACGGGGTGGCCGTCGCGCAGCTTGGTGGTGGCGTCCAGCAGGCAGCGCACATCGTACACGGAGCCCCAGACCTCGGGCACGCCGCGGTCCACGTTGCACAGGGTGTAGACGGCCTCCATGCCCGTGCGCATGCTGTACTCCGTGGTGAAGATGGTGTCACGCGCCACCTCGGCGAACTGCCCCAGGAAGGCAAAGTTAACGGCGCCGTCGGGCACGACCTTGGGCCTGTCGGTGTCGGTGCGGGGCATGAAGAAGGCCGTGATGTAGGGCATGTAGCAGGTGGTGGTGTTGGCCCCCTCCTGCGCCAGGCTCACGATCTGGTCCTCCGGGATGCCGATGTGGTACAGCCACTCCTGGCATATCTCCGCGCCGGTGCACTCGCGCATGGGCTTCTTCACGAAGTCGCCCTCCTTGTTAGTGAACAGGGCGTACACCCACACCAGCACGTGGCCCTGGGGCTGGTTCTTGAACTGCGGCTGGCGGTTGATGGTCCAGCTGAGCAGCCATTTGGAGTCGCGCGCCGTCACGATCCCGCCCGTGACCACGCGGCCGCTCAGCGGGTCGCGCCGGCAGATGCGCTGGATGGCGGAGATGATGGTGGGGTCCGCGGTATCCACGGTGGCGGACATCCAGTTGGACTCCTCGGGGTTGGAGCAGAACTTGTCCGGGTTGCCGAAGGAGCCGTCGGGCGCCTGCGCGGCAATGCGGCGCCACATGTCCCAGCCGCCGCCGGGGCGCAGCTCCGTGTCGACCTTGGCAACGGTGTTCTGGCTGCCCCAGCTGGAGTTCTCCACGCAGCCGCCGTCCGTGATGTAGACCTGGTCGTCCTCGGTGAGGGGGATGCGGTCTTCCTTGCCGGCGCGCTCCACCACGATGGCGCGGGCCACCTTCTTGGCCGGGGCGTGGGCCGCAGCGGGCACAAAGTCGAACTCAACGTTCACGACCTTGCAGCCGTACTCGAAGCTCACGCCGGCCGCCTCCAGGTAGCGCACCATGGGCAGGATCATGGAGTCGTACTGGTTGTAGCGGGTGAAGCGCAGGGCCGTGAAGTCGGGCAGACCGCCAATGTGGTGGATGTAGCGCTGCACGTAGCGCTTGACCTCCAGCGCGGAGTGCCAGTTCTCGAATGCGAACATGGTGCGCCAGTACATCCAGAAGTTGGAGCCAAAGACCTCATCGTCCCAGATCTCGTTTATGCGCTTGTCAAAGAGCTGCTCGTCGGGGGTGAAGAAGAGCTTCATGACCTCCAGCTGGCCCTTGTCGGAGAGGGCGAACTTCTTGTCTGTGTGGGCGTCCTGGCCGCGGTTCTGCGTGGCGCGGCAGAGGGAGTAGTTGGGGTCGTCCTTGTTGAGCCAGTAGTACTCGTCCAGCACGCTCACGCTGGGGTCCTCGATGGAGGGGATGGAGCGGTAGAGGTCCCACATGACCTCGAAGTGATTGTCCATCTCGCGGCCGCCGCGCATGGTGAAGCCGATGGGCTGGTCCTCGCCGTCGCAGGCGCCGCCGGGCAGCTCGCGCGCCTCCAGCACATGGATGTGGTCGCCGGGCATCTGGGCGTCGCGCACCAGGTAGCAGGCGGCGGTGAGGCCCGCCAGGCCCGTGCCCACCACGTAGGCGGACTTCTTCTCGATGCCTTCGGGCTTGCGCGGACGGGCGAACGCCTCGTAGTTGCCAGAGCTGTAGTACATGGTGACCTCCTCCAGATTGGGCCCGCGAGGTCCCGCGGGGCTGCTTACGGAGAAGATTCCACGCAGACGTATGTTTAAAACCAGACATGTGTTGGCACGTGTCAAAGAACTTTACAGATGGCTGCGTTCGTAAAAAAGACCGCCTGCCGGGCATGCCGCAGGCGTGGCCAAGCTACCGGCCGGCCGCTTCGAAGCGGGCCACCGCCGCCGGGATGTCCCCGTACACGGTTAGGCTGACCTTCTCCACCACGGCGGAAGGGTTCTCGCGCATGCCTTCGTCGATCCAACCCATGACCACGGTTATGAGCCCGGCGGCATAGAAGCTGGCAATGAAGGCCTGGTCCTGCTGGGACACGCGGTGACCAGCGGCTTCCTCGGAGACCACGCCGTACACCAGGCCGCGCACGCGGTCGTTGAGGTAGCGCTGGGCATAGGCGGCGTCCACGGAGTGAATGGTGCGAATCACGAAGTTGCGGCTCTGCAGCAGCCAGTCCATGATGGCGAGAAGGCCCATCTGCCAGGTGTCATAGGTGCGTTCGCTGCCCAAGACGCGCTCTGACTCCGTGGAGTAGATCCAGGAAATGAGGTCGTACAGGTCAGAGAAGTGATAGTAGAACGTCTGCCGCGTGATGCCACTCTCCTCGGCAAGGGCCGTCACTGTGACCTTGTCCAGCGGCATGTGGGCCAGCAGCCGCTTGAAGGCGTCGGCAATGTCCTGCTTGGTGTGGTCGGTGCGCGTCATGGGCTCTCCTGGTAAACGTGACAAAGGGGGACGTTTCCCTTTTGTCATGTGTCAGAAGGGAAACGTCCCCCTTTGACACGTGCCCCTATAGTGATACACCACCGCCCGCTCGCGCTAGAATTGTGACCGACGAACGTTCGGCCGAAAGGAATTCGCATGATCGATCGCTATACCCGCCCCGAGATTGGTCACATCTTCACGCTTGAGAACAAGTACGCCATCTGGCAGGAGATCGAGGTGCTGGCTTGCGAGGCGCAGGCCGAGCTCGGCAAGATTGGCATCACCAAGGAGGAGGCGCAGTGGATTCGCAACCACGCAGCCTTCAAGAAGGAGGAGGTCGACGCCATCGAGGCCGTGACCAACCACGACGTCATCGCCTTCCTCACCAACATGGGCAGCTACATTGACGCGGACGTGCCGGAGGGCGACCCCAAGCCCAGCCGCTGGGTCCACTTTGGCATGACCTCCACGGACCTGGGCGACACCGCCCTGTGCTACCAGCTGAAGCAGGCGACGGAGATAATCCTGGCAGACTGCAAGCAGCTGGGAGAGATCTGCAAGCGCCGTGCCTTCGAGGAGCGCAAGACCCTCTGCGTGGGCCGCACCCACGGCATCCACGCCGAGCCCATGACCTTTGGCATGAAGTTCGGCTCCTGGGCCTGGGAGCTCAAGCGCGACTACGACCGCCTGAAGGACGCCCTGGACAACATTAGCTACGGCGCAATCTCCGGCGCGGTGGGCACCTACTCCTCCATTGACCCCTTCATTGAGGAGTACGTGTGCGAGCACCTGGGCCTGAAGCACGACCCGCTGTCCACCCAGGTCATCAGCCGCGACCACCACGCCTACCTGGCAAGCGTGCTTGCCACCACGGCATGCACCTGCGAGCGCATTGCAACGGAGATCCGCTCCCTGCAGAAGACTGACACCCTTGAGGCCGAGGAGCCCTTCCGCAAGGGCCAGAAGGGCAGCTCCGCCATGCCCCACAAGCGCAACCCCATCACCATGGAGAAGGTCTGCGGCCTGGCGCGCATCTGCAAGGCCAACGCCCAGGTGGCCTACGACAACGTGGCCCTGTGGCACGAGCGCGACATCAGCCACAGCTCCACGGAGCGCATCGCCCTGCCGGACACCTTCATCGGCCTGGACCACATGTTCCAGTGCCTGATCCGCGTGGTGGACGGCCTGGTGCTGTACCCGGAGCAGATGAAGGCCAACCTCAACAAGACGCGCGGCATGCTCTTCAGCTCCAAGGTGCTGCTGGCCCTGGTGGAGACGGGCATCACGCGCGAGGACGCCTACAAGATCGTGCAGTCCAACGCCATGGCCACCTGGCACGACATTCAGCAGTGCGTGAGCGGCCCCACCTTCCGCGAGCGGCTTGAGGCGGACCCGGCCTGCACCCTCACCAGCGAGGAGCTGGACCGCATCTTTGACCCCTGGTCCTTCCTCACCCGTATTGACGTGGTCTTCGACCGCTTGGAGACCCTCCAGTTCGACTAGATGTGACAAAGCGTGTCAAAAGGGGACGTTTCCCTTTTGACATGACAAAAGGGAAACGTCCCCTTTTGACATCCCCTTTTGTCACGGAGGTGCGTATGGCAAGACACAGCATGACCAGGCGGGGGCTCTTCAAGGGGGCCGTCGTCACGGGTGCTGCCGCCGCGGCCATCGGCGTCCTGGGCGGCTGCTCGCACGACCAGACGGAGCCCGTGGGCGAGCCCATGGTGGTGGATTCCGGCGACGCGACCAGCATCACGGATTCGTACGAGCAGATGGAGGACCGCAACATCAAGGAGGGGTCCACCTGGACCATCCCCTTGGGCTGCGTCCTGCACGAGGCGGAGGGCACCTGGATTCCGGTTACCCGCACGGGCGCCTCCGCCAGCCCCGTGGTGCGCGGCTGCGCCTTCTCGGTGAAGACGGGCAAGCTGGCGGACGTTGTACCCAAGCCCGTCACCTCCAGCCAAACCATCATCATCTACGACGTGCGCTGCTCTGACTCCGTCTACGCCTGGGTGGAGCTGGACTACCTCACGCACGCCTGGTCCTTCTACGCCTCGGCCTTCTCAGACGGCGCGCTCACGGGCAGCACGACCACGCTGTGGCAGGCGGACGCCAACTATGACCCGCCCCTCTTTGCCTGCACGGGCAGCTCCGTCATTTGGGAGGTAATGCCGGCGACCTCCGGCAGCAAGACCACGGAGCACTCCTTCTGCTACCTGTGGACGGTGGGCAGTGCCAACGCGCAGGCGGTGGTGGAGTCGCCGGGCCGCTTTGCCACGGCGCCCGCGGTCTCCGCGCCGGACGGCACCGTTACGCTGGCCCCGCGCGTCCGCGCCGACGAGGGAGTCTTCTACGGCATCACGGCTTACTCCCTGGGCGACGGCCTCAAGACCACGGTGGACCAGCTGGTCATGCCGCAGACGGTGCGCCCCTTCCGCGCCGTGCGCATTGGCGACAAGTTCTGCTTCTCGGTTGAGGCCAACTACAACTCCGGCGGACTCTTCGGCAACATGGGCACCTACATCGGTCCCAGCGCGGGCCCCTTCATCACGCTCGCGCGCGAGCCAGCCGCGGGCGTGGCGGGCAAGGATGGCCTTTTCGTCATCAAGAGCACGGCGTCCTACTTTGTGGTTGACACCACGAGCAGCAAGTACAACATCCTGGTGGCCTCCAACCGCTGCATTGACTACGGCGAGTTCCCCGCGCGCGTGGGCACGTCGGACGACTTCGTGACCTTTGCCACGGTCAAGACGGCGGACACGGGCTACCCGGACTCCGTGACGGTGCGGAGCTTCTCCATGGAGCTGGCGGACCTGAAGACCGAGGACGAGGACTCGGAGGACGGAACGAGCGCAACGGACGACGGAACGAACGAAGGCTCATCCACCGATGCCGCAGAGCAGGACAGCGCATCCACCGATGGAGAGGAATCGACCTCAAACACGTAGGAGCGCTAAACTAAGAGAGCTTATGATGAGCAAGTCCGGCCTCCGCGGCACTGCGGTGGCCTCAGGTGATAGGGGTCTGCTATGGCGTCTGATGAGAAGAGAATCCTGCTGGTTGAGGACGAGAAGGTCATCCGTGACGCGGTGGCCGCCTATCTGGAGCGCGAGAACTACATCGTGCGCGGCGTCGGCGACGGCCAGTCCGCCGTGGAGGAGTTCGAGAAGCACTCCTTTGACCTCATCATCCTTGACCTCATGCTCCCCAAGCTTTCCGGCGAGCGCGTGTGCCGCGCCATCCGCGAGACGTCCAACGTGCCCATCATCATGCTCACCGCCAAGGGCGAGGTGGAGGACCGCATCATTGGCCTGGAGCTCGGTGCGGACGACTACTTGATCAAGCCCTTCAGCCCGCGCGAGCTTGTGGCCCGCGTGCGCGCCCTGCTGCGCCGCGCCCACGCGGAGTCCGAGCCCCAGCTGGAGATTCTGGACTTCGGGGACCTTGTCATAGACATCTCGGGCCACAAGGTCACCATTGACGGCAAGGAGATTGACCTCACCGCCTCAGAGTTCAAGCTCCTCACCACCCTTGCCCGCTTCCCGGGCCGCGTGTACACCCGCATGGAGCTGGTGGAGAAGGTCTTGGGCTACGACTTTGAGGGCTACGAGCGCACCATTGACTCCCACGTGAAGAACCTGCGCGCCAAGCTGGGCGACGACCCGCGCAACCCGCGCTGGCTCTACACCGTGCACGGCGTTGGCTACCGCTTTGAGGCGCCCGAGAAGCCGGCCGACAAGCCAAAGAAGTAGGGATGGGTTCCATAGGCATGGCCAATCGCGGCCCCTCCAAGGAGAGGCCGGACGATCAGCCGGGTAGCCGCTCGTCCTACAACACAATAAGGCGCACCGCCAAGGCCTCCATCTCCTACTCCACGCGGGTGACGCTCTCCTTTGCCATGATCGCGGTCATGACGGCAGTGATCTTTGCCGCCGTGCTGGCGTACGTGTGGCAGGGCCAGTTCCAAAGCTACACGCGCGAGAACCTGCAGCGCACGGCAGACCAGCTGGCAGACACCCTGTCACTGCAGTACGGCAACGCGGGCGGCTGGACCGCTGACGTCATGGGCTACGTGCAGGACACCGGGGACTCCATGGACGACGTGGGCTTGCAGCTCTTGGACACAAGCGGCAAGGTGCTCTACAACGACGTGGGCCCCGCAACCGTGCGCGACACCGCGGCCCTGAACGACGGGCGCGTGGTCTCCTCCGCGGTGTACGACGCCTCCCACGTGCAGATTGGCGAGGTGCGCCTGTGGATCACGGGGTCTGAGGCCCTGCTGACCAAGAGCGACTCCTCCTTCCAGCGCAACTCCTACAGCGCCATTGTGACGGCGGCCATGCTGGCCATAGTCCTGGCGTGGATAATTGGGTACCTTTGGTCAAGGAGCCTCATCAGGCCGCTGCGGCGCATTACCAGCACGGCCAACCAGATTCGCAACGGTGACCTGAGCGCCCGCACCGGCCTGCGCGGCAGCGACGAGATGGGCCAGCTGGGCGAGACCTTTGACGACATGGCCACCACGCTGGAGAAGGACATAAAGCTGGAGCACCGCCTGACCAGCGACGTCGCTCACGAGCTGCGCACGCCGCTCATGGCCATGCAGGCAACGGTGGAGGCCATGCAGGACGGCGTGCTGCCGGCGGACCAGGAGCACCTGGCCACGGTGGCCATTGAGGTGCGCCGCCTGTCCCGCCTGGTGGACGCCATGCTCAAGCTCTCGCGCATGGAGAACGGCAAGACGCCCCTGCACATTGAGAAATGCGACGTGGTGGAGCTGGCAGCCGGCCTGGTGACCTACCAGGCACAGCTCTTCCAGGACAACGGCCTGGAGCTCACCTTCCAGAACAACACGGGCAGGGCGGAGCTCATTGCGGAGCTGGACCCGGACCTCATTCGCGAGGCCACGGTCAACCTGCTCTCCAACGCCATGCGCTACACGCCAGAGGGTGGCAAGGTCGTGCTGGCGGTGGCGCGGAAGAAGCAGGACGTGCTCATCTCAGTCTCAGACACGGGCATTGGCATTGCCAAAGAGGACATTCCGCGCGTGTTCAGTCGCTTCTGGAGAAGCGACGCCAGCCGGGAGCGCGTGGCCGGCGGCCTGGGCGTGGGCCTCTCGCTAACCAAGGAGATAGTGGACCGCCACAACGGCACCATCTCCGTGGACTCAGAGCTGGGCAAGGGAACCACCTTCACGCTGCACATTCCGCTGGCCTACCGGGAGCGCCGCTCGTCTCACGGGCCCAACGCCGGCAAGTAGCTGGCATTCTGGCCCCGCGCATCTTGGATGAGCGGGGCTTTTTCATGCCCCGAACGGCCATATCTACTACAATGCCAATTACGTTTGTGTCTGAAGGGAGAATGCCCCATGGCAACGATTGAATTGCGCCCTGACTCTCACGGCAAGGTGCGTGATATCTACGATTGCGGTGACAGCCTGCTCATGGTTGCAAGCGACCGCGTGAGCGCCTTTGACTTCATCCTGCCCGACGAGATTCCCTACAAGGGCGAGATCCTGACCCGCATCTCCGCGTTCTGGTTCAACAAGTTCGCGGACCTCATTCCCAACCACATCATCTCCACCGACGTGGCGGACTACCCGGCGGAGTACCAGCAGTACGCGGACTACCTTACCGGCCGTTCCATGCTGGTGAAGAAGGCCACCACCATCCCCATCGAGGCCATCGTGCGCGGCTACCTTACCGGCTCCGGCAAGAAGACCTACGACCAGAACGGCACCGTCTGCGGTATCAAGCTGCCGGACGGTCTGGTGGAGGCGTCCAAGATTCCGGAGGCCATCTTCACCCCGTCCACCAAGGCAGCCTTGGGCGACCACGACGAGAACATCTCCTACGAGCGCTGCGCAGAGATTGTGGGCGAGGAGACGGCTCAGCTCCTGCGCGACAACTCGCTCAAGATCTACAACGCCGCGGCGGAGTACGCGGCCACGCGCGGCATCATCATCGCGGACACCAAGTTCGAGTTCGGCTTCATTGACGGCAAGTTTTCGCTCATCGACGAGTGCCTGACGCCCGACTCCAGCCGCTTCTGGCCCGCGGAGGGCTACGTCCCCGGCCACGTGCAGCCCAGCTACGACAAGCAGTTCGTGCGCGACTGGCTGAAGGCCAACTGGGACATGCAGGGCCAGCCGCCCCACCTGCCGCAGGAGATCATCGAAGGCACGTCCAAGCGCTACCAGGAGGCCTTCCAGATCATCACCGGCGAAGAGTTCAAACCCATGAAGGAAAGCTAATGTCACTGAAGGATACGATTCAGGGCGCCCGCGCAGAGGTTGCCGCCAACAGCAAGCCCGCCGCCGAGGACGACAAGGCTGCAGGCAAGGGCAAGGCCGCTGCCAGCGCAGACCTCCCCAAGGACGACCCCGAGGCCAAGCCCACGGGCTTTGCCAAGAAGTCCGTCACCCGCGCCAAGCCCGCCCGCCAGGCCGCCTCGTCCGTGACGGTGGTCTCTGCCTCTGGCAAGACCAAGTCCAAGAAGAACATGGCCACCATGAGCAAGGACGAGCAGAAGGAGGAGCGTCGCCGCCAGCGCGAGGCTGAGGACCGCGTTGACACGGTTGCCCAGATCCTGCTGGACGAGGACCCCGCCTACAAGGAGCTGCGCAAGAAGTGGTGGATCATCATGGGCGTCGGCTTTGGCTGCCTGGTCCTCTCCTTCATTCCGCTGGCCGTTGCGGGCAATGCCTCCGCGGACTACTCCACGCCGGCCGGCTTCGTCTCCATCGTGTTCATGGTGCTGGCATACGTCTTCATCATCTGGTCCTTCGTGTTCGACTGGCGCAAGATTCGCCCCCTGCGCAAGGTGCACACGGCCGAGGCGTCCGGCATGACGGTGAAGCGCCTGCAGGCCGTGCTGGACCGCGACCGTCAGGAGCGCGCGGCGGCCAAGGCCCAGAAGGATGCCGCCAAGGCGGCGAAGGGCAAGAAGTAGCTGTTGCGCGGCTGCGCTCGCGCTGTGGCCGCGGGGATGCTACAATACCCTTCGCGCATGCCCTCGTAGCTCAGGGGATAGAGCACTGCTCTCCTAAAGCAGGTGTCGACCGTTCGAATCGGTCCGGGGGCACCAGAGACTTCGCAGCCCAGTGGCCGGGTGGCCGCTGGGCTGCTTTGCGTTGAGCGGGCGGACGGTGAGATCGCGCGATCAATCCGCCGTTCGGATCATTCCGCCGTTCGGATCATTCCGTTCGAGAAAATATTGATAACGTCAAAGTGCGAGCTAGAAAGCCGTTTTCTTGGCCACTGGTTCGCAATTCGACGTTATCACTTATGAAACGAACGTAACGAAGTTCGTATTTCGGCGGATTGATCCAAACGGCGGAATGACTCGGGCGGGCCAATCGGGGAAGCTTTGGAAGGGGTTGCGCGGTAGGGGGGTGGGTAACATTGCCTGCTCTCCTAGTCTTGCAAACCAATTCTCTAACGAAAGAATCTTGGCAAACAATTTCGTTAGATTGGACTAGAATGCCCTAACGCAAGTTTCTCATCGTTAGGAGGCGTCATGCAGTGGAAGGACAATGGGCAGGGATTCTTGCGGAGAAACCTCTCTGGCATCTCAGAGTACCAGTCTTTTGTTCCAACCCCACTGTCACAGCTGACACCCCTGGAGTTGGACGCCGAAACGATCAGGCTCTTAGGCATGTGCTCGCGAAAGATCGGCGAGCTTGAGGGCATGCTCAGATTCGTCCCCAACAAAGAGATGTACCTCACCATGTACGTGCGCAAGGAGGCACTGCTCTCGGCGCAGATCGAGGGAACGCAATGCACCTTCGACGACGTACTGGACCCAGACAACACCGAGCTTGTCAAGCAGGACGTTGCCGAGGTGGTCTCGTACGTCAGGGCAACGGAGTTTGCCTTCGCGCGAATGAAAGAGATGCCCCTCTGCGTCCGGCTCCTTCGCGAGGTTCACACCACACTTCTTGACGGCACACGCGGATCCGACAAGCACCCCGGCGAGGTTAGGACCTCTCAGAACTGGATTGGCCCAGCGGGCTGCACGCTCAGGCAAGCAGCATACGTCCCGCCCAACGTCGACGACATGTGGGACGCCCTCTCCGATCTGGAGAGGTTCGCGAATGAGTGCGCCGACTTGGACGCCATCGTGAAGGCCGCGCTCATCCACTACCAGTTCGAGATAATCCACCCCTTCCTCGACGGCAACGGCAGGCTCGGACGGATGCTGATCACGCTTTCACTGGTGAACGACGGAGTGCTCGGCGGACCGCTCTTCTACCCCTCCTACCAGCTGAAACTCAACAGGGCGGAGTACTACCGGCGCCTCATGGACGTAAGGGAGCGTGGAGAGTACCTCCCCTGGGTAGCATTCTTCTGCAAGTGCCTGCTCGCCAGCGCGGAGGATGCCGTCGGCTCCCTGGAGCGACTGGTGGAGCTGAGGAACAGATCCGTGGCCTCCATCAACACCCATCTCGGTCGCAGCGCGGCAAAGGGGCAGCAGCTACTAACACTGCTCGAGGAGCATCCCATCATAGACATCGCCTTCGTGACCGAGCGACTCGGTGTCTCCCGCCCCACGGCAAGCAACCTCGTTGCGGAGTTCGTTGCATGTGGCATCCTTCAGCAGCGTGAGGACGGAAAGAGACGCTACAGGACCTTCCTCTACGAGGATTACCTCTCGATCCTCCGAGACGGCAGCGAGCCCTTAAGTTCCAGTCGGGCGTGAGCACCACATGCGTGTTCGTGAGACTTCGCAGACGCGCCCAGGGGAAAGGCATTTCTCAGACGCTGCTTCACGCGATCATTCCGTCGTTCGGATTATTCCGCCGTTCGGATCATTCCGCCGTTCGGATCATTCCGTTCGAGAAAATATTGATAACGTCAAAATGCGAGCTAGAGGGCCGTTTTCTTGGCCACTAGCTCGCAATTCGACGTTATCAATTATGGAACGAACGTAACGAAGTTCGTATTTCGGCGGATTGATCCGAACGGCGGAATGACTCGGGCGGGCCAATCGGGGAAGCTATGGAAAGACCTAATGCGGCAGACGACGCGGTCCACCCCGCTCCCTACTCCCTGACCATGACCCCGCCGGCGGCGGCGCCGATGGCAAGAATCAGGCCGAAGACCAGGTAGGCGCTGCCCGTGAGAACGCCGTCGGAGATCCCGCCAATGGCAAGGCCGACCGCGTCTGCCAGCACCAAGAGGATCATGCCTGCCACGAGCAGGCCCTTCTTGCCCCTGAGCAGGTAAAGCAGGATGCCCACCGTGGCCACCAGCAGCACGACCCACATGACGGGAACCAGGATGGTGCCCGGGCCAACGGTGCGGCCGGAGGTGTCGAGCGAGAGCGAGCCCGACATGGAGGCAGCGAGCCTGCTGGCCTCCGCCGCCATCTCTGCGTACTGCTCGTAGGTGTTGTCGAAGTCGCCCAGGGCCGCCCAGGAGTAGCTGTCCTTGAACTGCAGGCTGCTGGCGCCGAGGGACTCGCCGGACAGGCTCTCCAGGAAGCCGCCCGCGTCGCTGGCAAAGGAGGAGTAGCTCACGACGTCGGCGTCGGTCTTGAAGGCCGGGGTGAAGAACGAGAGTACCAGCGCCACTGCGGCGACTGCCGCCACGATGAGCCTCGGCACAGAGATGCCGCCCGCCGACGCGTGCCCGGAGGACTTGGCCCTGGGCCTTGGCTTGGCGTGGATCGTCGGGCCAGACGCGACCGAGACGGGCATGGGTACGGTCATGCCGGGGGCCGGGGTCGTGTCAGGCACAGGCACGGTGGTCGGCGTTACCGAGTTGGCGTCGGGCACGGGCTCCGCGGGCGTGATTCTGGCACCGCACTTGCCGCAGAACTTCGCGCCGTCTGGAAGCTGCGCGCCGCACTTGGGACAGAACATGAGGCTCTCCTCTCGGGTGGCTGTTGTGTGGGGCACAGCCGGAAAGCCGCTCGCCGTCGTGCTCCTTGGCTGCTAGGTTACGCGGCTTGGCCACCAATTTGTTGCGCAACAAATTGGGGAGCTGGAACGTGGACGTGCGGCCTGCGTAGGCGCGCGGTGCGCAGGCGCGGGCTCGTGTCGTCCTGCGGCGACTTCCCTGCGGCGATTGTGGAGATTGTGCCTCGCCCGCGTTCCCGCTTGGACACTGCGAGACGGAAGGGGCTCTGGAGCGTGCTCATCGGATCCCCTCTTGCCAGCGGTTTTCAGGCGTGCTTTGTGCTGACCGGGTTCTGCTGCCGCGTCGATGCAAGTTATCAGCACGTCAATCGCAATCTTGTTGCATGGCTTGGCGCGTAGGCTCCCTCGTACGGCTCACTGTTGCATGCGAGGGGTAGAAGCCATGGGAATTCGGAGGCAAAACGAGATTGACGACCTGCTCAACGCGGCGGAGGAGCGCGGCGCATGGCTCTACACGAAGGACAAGGCGCTGGCCAGCGCGCTCAAACGGCGGTGCAAGGCCGGGGACGTGAAGGAGGTGGCCGTTGGGTGCTTCGCGCGCACATCGACATGGCAAAAGATGAAGCTGCTCCCGCGGTACATGTTCCTGCTGCGCGCCGTTTCGGAAGCACTTCCCGACTGCGTCTTCTGCCGCGAGTCCGCCGCCGCGCTGTATGGGCTGGAAGTATCCAAGGCCAACATGCGTCGCGTGCATATTTGCACCAGCAGAAAGGCGCACACCGAGAGCTCGAGGCTGGTAACAAGGCATTTGGTCGAGAATGACGACGCGGAGGAGATTGGCGGGCTGCGGGCAACGTCGATTGCGCGCACGGCGTTCGACTGCATGCGGGCGGAGTCGTTTTGCTCGGGGCTCGCAATTGCGGACTCTGCGCTGCGTAGCGGGCGGATTCCCCGAGAGGAGCTTGAGCGCTACATTGTGGCGCACCCACATTACCCTGGCATCTGCACGGCCAGGAAGACCATTGCTTATGCTGACCCGCGGTCGGAGAACGGAGGCGAGTCGTTTGCTCGCGGCACCATGATCGAGCTGGGCTATATGATTCCAGAGTTGCAGTACCCGCTGCACGACGACCTTTCCGGTGACGATTACCGAGCGGACTACCTGTGGCGAATACCAGCTGGTAACGGCAAGGTCACGAGGGTGGTTGGCGAGCTGGACGGCGCAATCAAGTACGATGACCCGGACTACATGAGCGGCAGGAGTCTGGCTGAGGTAGTACAGGATGAGAGGCATCGCGAGTCCCGCGTGTCGCTCTCCGTGAGCAAGATCTGCAGGTTCTCGTTGTCGACGGTCTACGATCGGCAGGCCTTCAGTAGGCTGCTCGATGCGTACGGGATTCCTCGAGTGAGCTAGGCATGGGAGTTGCGCCGCAAGCGGCGGTGCCGAGGGGGCAATCAATCCGCCGTTCGGATCAGTCCGCCGTTCGGATCAATCCGTTCGAGAAAATATTGATATCGTCGAATTGCGCGCTAGGAGTCTGGTTTCCCCGCCCCTAGCGCGCAAATTGCCGTTATCAATTGTTGAACGAACGTAACGAAGTTGGCATTTCGACGGAATGATCCAAACGGCGGACTGATCAGGCACGACCTCGTCCAGAAACGCCGTCTAGTCCTTGTAGAGAAGGGCGAAACGGCGGACTGATTCGGCGTGGTGCGACGTGGCGTGGCGCGGCGCCGCCCGGGGACGGCGCTCGGCGCGAGACGCGCCTCGGCTCCGGCCGCCGCCACACGCAAGCCGCCCCCGGAACCCGTAGGTCCCAGGGGCGGCCGTCGTTGCCGTTGGCCTCTTGGTCCTAGCCCTCGCTCTCGTCCGAGCTGCTTGCGGTGGTGTCGGCGGAATCCCCGCCGCTGTCGGTGTGGGTGCCACCGTTGTCTTCGCTGGAGGGCTCGTCCGTGTGGCTGGAAGATCCCGCAGAGACGTAGATCGTGATCGTGGAGCCCTTCTCCACGCTGCCGCTGCTGGGGGACTGGTTGGTGACGGTGCCGGCGGCCTCGGTGCTGGTGGTGTCGGTGTACGTCACCACGTAGAAGCCCTTGGCCTCCAGCGTGCTGGACGCTGCGGACTCCGACATGCCCACGACGCTGGGAACGCTGATGGTGCTGACGCCGGTGGAGATGGTGATCACCACCTGGCTGCCCTTGGCGGCCGTGCCCGTGACGGACTGGGCGCAGACCAGGCCGGCGTCGTACTGGTCGCTGGTGTCGGAGTTGGTGACCACGGTGAAGCCGGCAGCCTTCAGGGCGGCTGTGGCCCTCTCCTCGCCCATGCCAATGACGCTGGGTACCTGCACGGTCTCCACGCCCTTGCTCAGGTTGTACGTGACGGTGCTGCCAGCCTTGGCGGTGCTGCCGGCGGCGGGGTTCTGCTGCGCCACCTTGCCCGTCTCGACGTCCGCGGAGTATACGGAGTCGCCCGCCTGGCCTATGAGCCCCACCTTGGCCAGGGCCTCGTTGGCGGCGGATGCGTCCATGTTCTTGAGGTCAGGCACCGTAACGTCCGCGGCCGGCGCCTTGCCCTTGGAGACCACGATGTCTATGGCCGTGCCCTCCTCGGCCTGCTTGCCGGCGTTGGGCGTCTGGTCTATGACAGTGCCCTGCTCCGCGCTGTCCGAGTAGGACTCCTTCACGTTGCCCTGCTCAAAGTACTCGGTCTGGTCAATCTGCGAGAGGGCCTCCTCCTGCGTGAGGCCAATGAGGTTGGGCACCGTGCGCGTCTTTGTCTGGTTGGAGGTGTAGAGCGCGGCGGCGATGGCGGCAATGGCCACCAGCGCAAGGAAGACGCCCAGGAAGACGTGGCGGCGGTGCCGCTTGCGCTGCTGGGCCTGCTCCGTGGCCGTGGTGGTTGTCTGCAGGTGGCCGGTGGTCTGGGTTGTTATGGGCCTGATGGGCTGGACCGCGGGGCGAAGGGGCGCCGTGGTGGCACCCTGGTCGGGGCCTATGACGTTGGCGACCGCGGGCGCGATGACGGCCGTGGCGTTGTTCACGGCCTGCAGGCGGCCAGCAAGGTAGTCGCGCAGCACGTGGTAGAGGGCGTCCGCCGTCTGGAAGCGGTCCTTGGGGTCCTTCTGCATGCACTTGAGGATGATGGACTCCAGCGCCGGGTCAACGCGGGGGTTGATCTGGCTGGGCGGCAGGGGCTGCTCCTTCACCTGCTTCAGCGCCACGGAGATGGCATCGTCCCCGTCAAAGGGCACGCGGCCCGTGGCCGCCTCGTACATGACTATGCCCAGGGAGTAGATGTCCGTGGTGGGGCCAAGCTCCTTGCCCTGCGTCTGCTCCGGGCTGACGTAGTGCGCCGTGCCCAGCACGGAGTTGTCCGTTGTCAGGTGGCTGTTCTTGGCGCGCGCGATGCCGAAGTCCATGACCTTTATGTTGCCGTCGGGCTGCACCATGATGTTCTGCGGCTTGATGTCGCGGTGGATGATGTCGTGCCGGTGGGCGACGGAGAGGGCCTGGGCAATCTGCGAGCCAATCTGCGCCACCTTGCGGCAGTCCAACGCGCCGTGCTTGCGGATGCCGCTCTTGAGGTCGGTGCCGCGCAGGTACTCCATGATGATGTAGTAGGTGTCGCCGTCCTTGCCCCAGTCGTACACCGAGACGATGTAGGGGCTCTGCAGTGCCGCGGCTGCCTGCGCCTCCTGCTTGAAGCGGGCGGCGAAGGAGGGGTCTGCGGCGTATTGTGGCAGCATGGTCTTGATGGCGACCGTCCTGCCGAGGACCTTGTCCAGTCCACGGTAGACGATGGCCATGCCGCCGGTGCCTATCTTGTCCTGGACCGTGTAGCGGCCGCCGAGTACTCTACCTGGCATGAGAAGCTCCTATCGTCATCGTGGCGAGGCCACGTATCGTCTCTGGTTCCATTGCGCTGTGTGTCTGTGGTGTGGTTGGCGTTTTTTCTCGGGTTCTTTGTGGTGGCCGTAGGAGGTCGCGGCGCTGGTTGCGTGTTGGCATCATGATGCGGCTCCAATCGCCTGGACCCGCAGGCACTGCGCGAGCACGGTGCCCGCAACCTGCGCGGCGACGCCGGTGACGTCCTCGCCGTTGCCCTCTATGCAGACCGAGATGGCAAGCGTGGGCGTGTCGGAGTCCACGAAGCCTATGAAGAGCGAGTTGATGGAGTCGTTGGCAACCTGGGCGGTGCCGGTCTTGCCCGCAATGTTGTAGCCGCTGACCTGGGCCCCGGTGCCGGTTCCGCGGGTCACCACATCCAGCATGGCGGTCCTGACCGCGTTGGCGGTGTCGGAGCTGATGGCCTTGCCAAGAGACTTGGGCGTGGTGGTGTAGGTGGTCGCGCCCTCGGGCGAGAGCACGTGGTCCACCACGTAGGGGTTCATGACGGTGCCGCCGTTGGCTATGGCGGCTGCCACAACGGCGTTCTGCATGACGGTGGTCTGCGGGCCGGCTGGGCTGGCGTGCTCGCCCACGGGCTGGCCGCAGGCGGCCCAGGCGGTCTCCCACTCGGTCATCTCGCCGGGCTCGGGCATGAGCGAGGCGGTGCAGGTGAAGTCCTGCCCAAGGGTCTGGCCGTAGCCGAACTTCCTGGCGTAGCTCACCAGGGTGTCGGCGCCAAGGTCCCGCCCAAGCTGGCCGAAGACCGTGTTGGAGGAGTAGGCCAGGGCGGTCCGCAGGTCTATGTTGCCGTAGTCCGCGTCGTGGTCGTTGGTGACCACCTGGCCGCCAATGTCCATGGAGGCAGGGGCGTCGTAGGTGCTGTCCAGCGTGTGGGAGCCGGAGTCCAGGGCGGCGGAGAGGGTCACCGTCTTGAAGGTGGAGCCCGGGGTGTACAGCTGCACCGTGCGGTCCAGAAGACCCGTGCCGCCGCCGGTGGAGGTCTCTATGGCACTGGAGACGTCGGTGATGTCGTAGGTTGGCGCGGAGGCCTTGGCCAGGATGGCACCCGTGGAGGGGTCAATGACCACTATGGCGCCCTCGTAGCCGTCCAGCGCGCGCTCGGCCGCCACCTGCATCTGGTAGTTGAGGGTCAGCACCACGGAGGAGCCGGGGGTCTCCACGCCGGCCAGGGACTGCAGCGCGTTGCCCCAGCTGCTGTAGTTGGAGGAGCCCGTGAGCACGTCGTTCATGGAGGCCTCTATGCCGGTGGCGCCGTACTGGCTGGAGACGTAGCCCACCGTGTGTGCCGCCACGGACCCGTTGGGGTAGGTGCGGACGTAGGTGCCGTCGTCCTGGCGCAGGCTCTCCGCCAGGGTCTGGCCGTCGGACGTGATGATGGCGCCGCGCTGCACGTAGGCCGTCTTGGCAATGGTGTGGTTGTTGTTGGGCATCTCCTGGTAGTGCTGGGCGCGGAAGATCTGGATGTAGGTGAGGTTGGTGATGAGCGCCGCGAACAGCAGCGAGAAGGCGGTTACCAGCACCGTGAGGCGGTTGCCCAGGGCCACGCGGCCCAGGACGCCGGACTCGGGCGTGTTGAGGCCGAAGCTGCCGCGCACGTGGCTGCCGTGGGCCACGCTCGCGACCTTGCGGTTGAGCGGGTTGCCGGCGCCCGTGGCCGCCGCGGAGAGCTGCGTGCTGCGGCCCGTGCCCTCGTCGCCGGCGCGCAGCAGCAGGCCCACGATGATGAAGCTTGAGAGCAGGGAGCTGCCGCCCTGGCTCATGAAGGGCAGGGTGACGCCCGTCAGGGGCAGCAGGCGCGTGACGCCGGCCACAATGAGGAAGGCCTGGAAGGTGATGGAGGTGGTCAGGCCGACGGCCGTGAAGGCCGAGATGTCGGACTTGGCGCGCGCCGCGGTGGCAAAGCCGCGCACGGCGAAGATGATGTAGGCAATGAGGATGGCCGAGCTGCCCAGAAGGCCCATCTCCTCCGCGATGGCCGAGAAGATGAAGTCCGACTCGACCACGGGGATGAGCGTGGGCTGGCCCTTGCCGATGCCCGTGCCGAAGAGGTCTCCGTCGGCTATGGAGTAGAGCGACTGGCGCAGCTGGTAGCCGCCGTCGGGGTTGTCGAAGGGGTCCATCCAGGTCTGGACGCGGGTCCGCACGTGGCCGAAGGCGCTGTAGCAGAAGACGGCGCCAATGGCCAGCAGCAGGACGGCCACTATGACGTAGCTCCAGCGGCCGGTTGTCACGTACAGCATGACCAGGAAGAAGGTGAAGAAGAGCAGTGCCGAGCCCAGGTCGCGTTCCAGCACGACAATGAGCAGGTTGATGCCCCACATGCCCAGCAGGGGAAGCATCATGCGCGGCTCAGGGAAGGAGACCGGCCCCACCTTGCGCGTGGAGGCCGAGAGAAGCTCCCGGTTCTCTGCCAGCCAGGCGGCAAGGAAGAGGATGATCAGGATCTTTGCCAGCTCGCCCGGCTGGAACGAGAAGGACCCGAAGGTGAGCCAGAGCTTGGAGCCGCCGCGCTCCGTGCCAATGACGGCGGGCAGCATGAGCAGGACTATGCCCGCTATGCCCAGCGAGTACTTGTATTGGGCCAGGTCGTCCAGGTTGCGGATGAGGGCCAGGGTCACCACCATGGCCGCCACGGAGAGGAAGAGCCACATTACCTGGTTCACGGCCAGCGCCGGCTTGAGCCTGGTCACGAAGGTGATGCCGAAGCCCGACAGCAGGAAGACCACGGGAAGTATGACCGGGTCCGCCCCGGGCGCTAGGAAGCGGATTGCCACGTGCGCCACGGCGAAGGCCGCGAACAGGGCGATGGGCACCGCCAGCATGGACGGCTCTATTGCCATGGTCTGGTTGACGGTGGAGAGGTACATTGCGTAGACGAGCACGACGGGCACCGCCGCGGCGCAAAGCAGCAGCAGCTCGGTGTTTCTGCGTGTGACCAAGAACCTACCCATTGCTACTCACCTGCCCCTTGCTTGCCCTGCTCCGCCTGTCCCGACTGCGGCACGGCCGCCTGCGCGTCCACCGCGGGTGCTGCCTCGGCCGGGGCGGAGGAGCCGGCCTGGTCGCCCTGCGAGGTGTCGGCGCTGTTCTGCGCCTCCGTGGCGGCCAGCGCCGCCTTGTCCTGCTCGGCGGTTATCTGGTCGCGGTACTGCTCCACGGTGTTGAGGGCAATCTCCTCGCTGGGCACGCCAATGCCCTCGTCCAGCTGGTGCTGCACGGCCTCGGGCAGGTTCTGCACCTCCACGGAGCTGGTGTCGCACAGCTCGTACAGGGGGAAGCCGAGCAGGGTGTCGTTGACGCCGCGGTACACGCCCACGGTTCCGTTGTTGTTGCCCACGTACCAGGAGCTGCGCAAAATGGCGCCAAGACCCGCGCCCACGGCGACCAGCGCAACCAGCGCGGCCACGGCAAAGGCGATGATGCCGTGGCGCCTTCTGGCGCGGTGCACCTCCGCCAGGCCGTCCTCCACAATGTCCACCACCACCACGGTCACGTTGTCGTGGCCGCCGGCGGTGAGGGCCGCGGAGACCAGGTTGTTGGCCGCGGCCTGCGGCGTGGCGCTGGAGACGGAGAGCTCCTCTATGTCCTTGTCGGACACCATGCTGGAGAGGCCGTCTGAGCATATGACCACGCGGTCGCCTGCGGAGACGTCCAGCGTGAAGTGGTCTGCGTACATGTCTGGGTCAGACCCCAGGGCGCGCGTGATGATGGAGCGCGAGGGGTGTATGCGGGCCTCGTCGGCCGTGATCTCCCCGGCGTCCACCAGCTCCTCAACGTAGGAGTGGTCGTGCGTGACGCGCACGAGAGCGCCGTCGTGCAGCAGGTACACGCGCGAGTCGCCCACGTGGGCCACGGCCATCTTGTTCTTCTCTATGAGCACGCAGGTTGCCGTGCAGCCCATGCCGGGCTTGCCCTGGCCGGCGGCCGCGCCTTCCAGCACGGCCGCGTTGGCCGCCTCCACGGCGGCGCCAAGCACCACGTCGTCCGCGTGGTCCGGGGCGTTGGCTCCAATGGTGTCCACGGCTATCTTGCTGGCAACCTCGCCTGCGGCGTGGCCGCCCATGCCGTCGCACACGGCAAAGAGGGGCGAGCGCACCAGGAAGGCGTCCTCGTTGTGGGCGCGCACCAGGCCCACGTCGGACCGGGCGCCCCACGAGAGGTACTCGGAGCTGCCGGTGGACGTGTCCGCGCCGGCACGGTTCTCCACCGGCATCTCGTTGCGGCCGGGAACGTTGACGGGCTCGACGGAGCTCTCGGGTTCGGTTGTCTGTCTCTTCCTGCCGCGCCAGATCATCGACGGCTCACTCGCATGATGGTGTCGCCCACCTGCACCTCGTCTCCGTCGCGCAGGGTGACGGGCTGTCCGATGAGGTGCCCGTTGACCATGGTGCCGTTGGTGGAGCCAAGGTCCTCCAGCACCAGGGCGGGGCCCTGCAGGGTGAAGCGCGCGTGGTTGGCCGAGACGAACGGCTCGTCGATCACGATGTCGGACGACTGCGAGCGGCCCACGACGACGGGGCCCAGCATGTCAACATGCAGGCCGCGGAGCTGCTTGGAGCCCTTCTCGACGTCTACCGACCAGATGGCGGCGTCGCGGCGCTGGCCGCGAACGAGGCCGATTCCCGTGCGCATGGCCGCGAACAGGAACACGTACAGGAAGATGACGAGGATGATCCGACCCGCAAAGAGTACCAGGTCGATCATGCTAGCCCTCCTTGAACGAGAGGTTTATGAGGCCGACGGTGATGACGTCGCCGTCTCGCAGGGAGCACTGGTCCACGTCTATGTCGTTGACCAGCGTGCCGTTGGTGGAGTGCAGGTCCGTGATGGTCCAGCTGGTGCCGTTGTGGGCGAGCTCCGCGTGCCGGCGCGAGACGTTGGGGTCGTGCAGGACCACGCCGCCGGGCGTGCGCTCGCGGCCGATGAGGACCTTGGGGCGGGTGACGACGTACTGCCTGCCGCTGGCCTGGTCCGTGAGGAGGCAGGTCGCGGGCGTGGTGGGCTCTTCGGGCGTGGACGCCATGTGCGCGGACTGCGGCGCGGCGTGGGCCGGCTTGGGGGCGGGGGCAGCGGGGGCCGCGGGTGCTTCCGCAACGGCCGGCGCCGCGGGAACCACCGGAGCCTCGGGCGCCACGGCCATGGGGGCGTCCGCCACGGCGGCGGATGCGGCCTTCAGGAAGTCTGGGGTGGCAGCCTCCTGCACCTGGGGCGCGGGCTCGGGCTCGGCTGCGGGTGCCTCGGGCACCGGTGTGGCGCCCTGGCCGTCAACGTCCCAGGAAGCGGCGGGTGCCGCAACAGGCTCGGGCGCCGGCTCGGCCTCCGGTGCGACCTCGGGAACCTGCACTGCGGGGGCCTCGGGCTCCGGTGCTACCTCGGGAACCTGCTCGGCCTCGGCCTCAACCGCGGGCTCCGCGGGTGCGGGCTCCGGCTCGGCCTCTGGCGCGGGGACCTCTGCCACGGGCTCCGGCTCCGCGGCCGCGGGAACGACCTCCGGCACCTCTGCCGCCAGGGGCTCCTCAACCAGGTCGGCCGCGTCCTCGGGAATGATGTCCAGGCCGGCATCCGCGTCGTCCGTGGGCTGGGCCCCGCCGGTGGGTGCGGCGTCGTAGGCCGGGTAAACCACCGGCTGTGGCACGGCAATGCCCAGGAACTGGTTCTCCTCGTCCCGCAGGCGAGCAAGGGTGCGGGCGTCTATGTTCTCGGCGAAGACGGCGAACTTGCCGTGCTTGAGGCTGGGGTCCACCATGAAGCGCGCAAGGGGCTTGCCCACAAAGGAGTAGCTGCGCTTCTTGGCCTGCGCCTCGATGAGCGAGGAAAGCTCGTCCGCAATGTCAACGTACAGCGGGCGCATGGCCTGGTCGTCCTCCGTGGAGACCAGAATGGTGTACAGGGCGGGGGCGGTGTCCACGCCGTCGATGACGAAGGTCTCGCTCTCCATCTCGCGCACGGACTTCTTGCCCAGCTTCTTGAAGGGCAGGGGCGGCACGCCGGCATCCTTCTCGGTGAACAGTGTGCCAACGCGCTGCTCGAAGACAGAAAGAACGTTCATCAGAAATCATCACCCTCCTGGCCCTGCGAAGATGGGCCCGCAAGGACGGTCACTATACACAGAATTACGGTAAAGAGTATCGCAAGAGCCATATACGGCGTTGCGAGAGCGGTCCAGATATCGGCATTCTCCATCAGCGTTGGGCCAAGCTGACCGCAAGCCAAAACCAGCAGGCACAGGACCTGCCCGGCCACGCCCGCCGCGACGCTGCCGCGCTGGCAGAGGGCGCTGCAGGCCAGGGCGGCCAGCCCGCAGGTGGCAAGCGTGACCCAGCTTGTGGGCTCGGCCGCGGCGGAGGCCAGCAGGCCGACAAGGGCGCCCGGCTCAAACGCCGCCGCCTGGCAGGCCCGGAAGGCAAGGCGGAAGAGCCAGGCCAAAGCACCCGTGAGCCCCGCCGCAAGCGGCGTCAGGCACAGGCCCGCCAGGCCGGAGCTGGGGGCTGGCAGCAGGCAGGGCAGGAGCAGGGCGGCGGAGGCCAGCTTGGCCTTCCGGCCCGCGTACACCCACCACGCACCATATATAAGGAGAAGCGCCAGGCAGGCGGCCAAGGCCTCTGCGCCGCCGGCCACCGCCAGGGCAAGGGCCATGGCAACCGCCGCCAGGGGTGCGCCCAGGGGCGGCCAGGCGCACGTTGCCGCGGCAACGGCGGCAAGGCCCACAAGGGTGGGCGTGACGTCTGCGCCTAGCACCACGCGCAGCGCCGGCAAGCACACGGCAGCGGCGCATACGGCGCAGATTCCGCGTTCCACAACCGCTGGAAGCCAGGGGGCACGCTCAAGAAGCCCCGGGGCGTCCACGCCATCTTCCTCCGGCTCGTCCCCGGGGGCTGGCTGGTCAATCAGGTCGTGCAGGGACTCCTTGCCCTCCTGGGGGTCTCCCAGGTAGGCAATGACGGGCTCCGCCAGGTCCTCCACGGCAACCATGCGCTGGGAGGCCTTGGGCTCAAGGGCAGTGAGGAGGGTCTCCTCCACCATGCCGGCCAGCGCTGGCTCCACCTTGGAGAGGGCGGGGATTGGCCCCCGCTCTAGCTTCTGCAGTGACAGGTCCGCCGTGGGGGCCGAGAAGGGGCAGGACCCCGTCAGGCACTGCCAGACCACCACCGCGAGCGAGAAAATGTCCGTGCGCTCGTCTACCAGGTCGCCCACGATCTGCTCTGGCGGCATGTAGCCCACGGTGCCGCCCCGGGCCCCGCCGTAGCCGGCGGCCGAGGCCAGCGTGGCCATGCCGAAGTCGCCCAGCTTAACCGTGCCGGAGCGGTCGATCATTATGTTGGCGGGCTTGATGTCCAGGTGCAGGACGCCGTTCTCGTGCGCGAAGGCCAGGGCGGCGGCAACGCTGCGCAGCACGTGGGCGGTCTCGTCAAAGGTGAGCACGCCGCCCTCCACCCGGGCCAGCAGGTCTGCCAAGTTGAGGCCGTCAACGTACTCCATGACCAGGTAGGAGTCATTGCCGTCCGTCTCGAAGTCGTACACGGTGACGATGTTGGGGTGGGCCAGGAGGCTGGAGGTGCGCGCCTCGCTCAGGGCCTCGTCCAGGGTGGAGACGGGCACGGCCGGGCCACCGCTCACGCGCAAAGGGATGGTCTTTATGGCCACGCGCCGCTGCAGCCGCGTGTCCCAGCAAACGTTGACCGTGCCGAAGCCGCCCTCCGTGTTGGAGCTGAGCACGCGGTAGCGGTTCAGGATCATCTGTTCCGCGGGTTGGGGGCGCGGCGGGGTGACACCGTTCTGTGTGGATGACGGGTAGAGCAAGGCGACTCCAGATCTGGTTGTGGTGCGTTTGAGTCGCGCCGGAGGGCGGCAGTGAGTTTTCTTCATTTTACCCAGAAAATTCTGCTTGAAAACACTGGCGCGTTCGTAGTACTATAGCTCCCGCACGCGGGCGTGGCGGAATTGGCAGACGCGTACGGTTCAGGTCCGTATGAGAGCAATCTCATGAAGGTTCAAGTCCTTTCGCCCGCACCATTGATACTTAAAGAGCGTTTCCGCAGGTACAGGCCGCTAAACCAACCTACGGAAACGCTCTTTCTGTTAGATAAAAAGTTGTACTGGTACAAATCTGGTACAGAGACGGTTTTCTACCTGCGGATAACTTGCAAACGTGCTTGCTCCTCCAGTGCCGTGAAGCCACTCGCGCCGCCATTGCCGCCGCTTGCGAGCCCGCCATGATACAGACCGCTTACCAGACTCATGGCATCCGCGCCGTTTTGCTCAACGTAGTGCTGATAGATGTTCAGGGCAACCGCTCCAGTTGAGTCACCGAGGAGCTTCTGGATGGTCTTCAGGTCCACCTTGCTCCTCCCCAATGCCGTTGCGTATGTGTGGCGTAGCGTGTGCAGCCCGCAAGGGGCGATTCCGCACTTCTCGCAATACTTCCTCCACCATCGATAGAAGTTGTTGGGGACAATCCGCCCGCCGACTCGACTCGTCACAACAGGTGTGGCGTTGTCCTGACCCATCCCAAGCTTCTCCAGCCTGAGCGACTGGACCTCGCGCCACTCAATCAGGCGCTTGTGAACCGGACTGCCGTAGATGGGTATGAATCGGTCTCCCATCTTTGACTTTGTGGGCATCAACTGGAGCTCGTCCTGAGTGTATGCGCGCTGGATATGGACTATGCCGTGCTGGAGGTCAACGTCTCCCCAAGAGAGACCAAGAAGCTCCTCACGCCTACAACCGAGCTCAATAGCCAAGAGAGCGCCTATCGTGTGCGACTCAGGCTCGCCCGCGTAGAGGGCATCAATCAGTTTCATGGCGTCCTCGTCAGTCAGCGGCATGCGCTCAGGCGTGTCAACCTTCGGACGCTCACTCTTCTCCAGCAAAGAGCATGGGTTGAAGGGAATGAGACGCCTTCTGACTGCCACATCTAGGATTTGCTGGAGGGTTGCCGCCTTCTTGTGCGCGGACGCTCCAGAGAGTGGCTTACGAGAGAGCGAGGTCTCACCGCTGACCAAGCCACGGTAGAAGGTTGCTATGTGCTGCGCGTTGAGGTCAGCAAGACGGACGCCGCCAATGGCATTGTCGATGGTCCTCACGCTCACCTCGTCATTCCTCAGAGTACCCGCGCGTGGCGGATTGACGGACGTGCGCCGCTCCTCCAGCCATTCTTTGGCGAACGTGCCGAGAGTGATTTTGTCGGCGTCGAAACTCACCGCGCCGTCATCCTCCAGCTCCTCGATGAATTCCCGTAGGAGTATGCGAGCCGTCTTCTTGCTGCCGCGTACCCTCCTCGTCTTCACCTTGTACGTGTCCGAAAAGGCATCGAGACCAACGGCAACGCGAAGTTGCCACTTCTTGCACGTCTTCTCAGGCTTCTCCAGAGCCACAATCGAACCCTCGCCCAGTACTTTCATGATTGGTCCTCCTTCTTCTTTGCGTGATTCCTGCGAACATCCTTCTTCCGATTGAATGCGCGCTGACACTCTGCTGAGCAATAGCGCGCGCGTGGGTCACGCGAGGAGATGCCATTCGAGTTGCGCTTGTACATGAAGACCTGACCGCACTCAGGGCATACGCGGTAACCGTCATCTGAGCGAAGGCCAATGATTAGTTGAGCAAGGACCGCGATACTGAGCGGCAGGGTGACGGCGCGTGACGTGCTGGATGCAGTCTTCTCGTCATAGGGAGTGACGATTTCCGACAGGGGGAAGTAGGGAGTGACGAGCCTGTTGATGGTGATGACGTGCTCGCGCGCGTTGCGAACATCGATATCGAGGTAAGCGCCCGTTTCGTAGGTGCCTTCCCGCTTCATCCTCACCAGAAAGTCAATCGTCTGCTGAAGCCACTCGACCGACTGGACGCACTCCCGCATGGGGGCGAACTTGTACGTTTCCAGCGGGAAGTCAAACTGTGCATGCGCCAATACGCCGTTATGACGTGCGTTGATTTTGTCGCGCAGGTCACACGCTTTCCTGAACGCCTCAGGTGTAGAAACGGGATAACCAACAGGCTTACCATCTACCTCCTCAACCTCAGGTGTGGCAATGGACGCGTTGAGCACCTGACCCGGAATCAGTGGTGACCTGAACGGGGAAGTCAGCATCCCCCAGGTATCCATGAAACGAAGAATCTCCTTCTCGTTCGTGGCATCGAGGTTCATCAGCTCGCGCAGGTAGAACTCAGCATCGAGGGTGATCTCCTTCGTATACGTGCCAAATGGGTTGTACGCGGGGAACACCGCTTCCAGCTCCTCGTCATAGGCGAGTGGGAATCGGTAGACACTGAGCGTGTCAAAGCTCAGGTAGCTCCTATCCACTAGCCTCAATCGCCAAGTCGGTTTCTCTTGCTTCATGATTCCTCCTCACGTGTGGCGGTTAAAAGTGTGGGTTAGTGTATCCGCCAACTGAGGAGCACTATACCACTAGAGCCTATAGAGGAGGAGGTGAAGAACATGCTACGCATCAAGAAGGAGCTGGAAGAGCGCCATATGTCCCAGTCCCAGCTCGCACGAATGGCTGACGTGAATCAGGTGAACCTGAATCGAATCGTCAACGGCAAGGAACCCGCATACCCGAATCGTGGCAAGCGCATTGCTGCCGCGCTGGACTGGCAGGGTGACCCGAACGAGCTCTTTGAGGAGGTGAACGAGTAGTGAACACGTATAAGTATTGCCCGCTCAGCCGTAGCGACTGCAAGGGCAGCGAGTGCGCGTGGTCGCTCATGAGCGAGGTAACCGGAGACGAGCATCAGGGGCTCATGGCGCACTACACGTGCTGCATCCCGTTCGAGGTAGACCCTGAGGATGCTCAGGTCATCGAGACAGAGGAGATGTAAGCAATGCGCAATGTCAACTGGAAGGGACTCAATGTTGCGCTCGCACAGATGAATGACGCCGCCGACTCAATCAGTGTGGCGTCGAACGATGACGAGCTTTATGGGGCGCTGGAGTGGGCCGAAGACCTCGCAGAGAAGGCAGGTATGGAAGACCTAGCGGACGCCGCCCAGAAGGCGCACCTCCTCGCCCAGCGCACCCAGAACGCCAAGTGGCGTGTCGTGATGATGCTCCACATGCGAGCCAAGGAGGTGAGCGAGTAATGAAGCGCGTTGAAGCTCTTGCCCAGATGGAGGATGCCGCTTCCAGAATCGGCCACATCGTCAACCTGGCTAACTACAACGAACTGGACGCCGCACTTACGCGAGCTGAGCAACTGGCAACTATGGCGCGCATGGATGACCTTCGTGATGACGTGAAGGTTGCTTCTCAGTTGCTCTGGTGTCTCGACACAACGGTTTCCCACATCGTTGAGACGCTGTGGGAGGTTGGAGGAAAAGGTTGGAGGTGCAACGATGACTAGAAAGAAGAATCCCCGCCGCCGTGACGATTTCGCAGGTCAGCACGGCAGCAGGGCAGAGAGGGCGTCTGTGTATATCGCCCAGAACCATCTTACGCCTGAGGAGGTCATCGAGGAGACCAAGAAGGCGAGCCACACCAGTTATCGAGTTGGTATCTGGATTGGCAACAATGAAGATGCCACGGTGTATGGCTTTGCATTCCCGTGCGCTCAGGCACATCGTCAGGGTAGGCGCGTCGCTCCCTACAAGTACGCTCAGGACGTACGCGACACATTCTATCTGGTGACGGACGGCAGTGGCGCATATCCCAAGATGCCTAACGCTTACGTCCCGTGCATCGAGCGGATGCTCCTTTGCGACCATCCAGAGTGGGAAATCAAGCTCGAACCGTCGATGTTCGACCTCATTGAGGTAGAGCCCGCATCCCGCTACATCAAGCGTGAGGAGGCCCTGATTGATTACCTCCAGCTCTGATAGGGCTGAGGTTGCCCTCCCTGCCGCCAATGGTGGGGAGGGCTTTTCGCCCTACGTACCGTTTGCAGAGTACCCGGATATCCTGAAGACCGCTCAGGCAGCTCAGGCGCTTCAGGTGGACGAGAAGACCGTGCGTGAGCTGATAAAGCGTGGCGAGCTTTACGCCGTGCGCGTTGGTCGCGTCATCCGCGTCCCGAAGAAATCCCTTATCGACTTCATAGGAGGTGAGTAGCGTGGAGATCGTCCCCGAATTCATCCCTCAGGCCATGCGCGATACCCGTTCGTGGGTCATCTGGAAGTATGAGGTGCGAGAAGAAAAGAAGACAAAAGTTCTGTATGACCCGAAGAGCGGACGCCGCGCCAAGTCAATCGACATTCCTCCAGCCGTGAAGGAGCTAGCCAAGGCCGAGCACCGCAAGTACACCACCGAGGAGGTTGAGGAGGGCAATAGGCGAGCATCTGCAACGTGGAGTGACTTCGAGACCGCGCTGGATGCCTTCCAGAGCGGCAGGTACCGCGCGGACGGCATAGGCTTTGTGTTCGGCGGCAAATTCTGCGGGCTCGACATTGACCACGTGCTGACTGACGGCAAGCTGCCGCAGGAGCTCCAGTGGATTACCGACAATAGCCACACGTACTGTGAGATATCGCCGTCTGGTACTGGACTCCACCTTTACTTCGAGGGCAAGAAGCCCAGCGACTTCACCGCCTGCAAGCGTGGCGATTTCGAGATTTACGACTCAGGCCGCTTCTTCACAGTGACCACCAACCTTTTCAACGGCAGTCGGCTAGAACTCGCCAAGGCTTCAGAATCCGCCGTGCTGAGGAGGGTCTACCAGACGTATCTCAAACCCAAGGCCAAGGAGGGCAAGCCCGGCAAGAAGAAGACAGCTCAGGCGAGCAAGCCCAAGACCAAGCCCAAGGCCACAATGACCGATGATGCCATTGTGTCTAAGGTAAAAGAGGACGAGCCCGCGCTGTGGCGTGGAGACCTCGACGGCCATTCCAGCCACTCTGAGGGTGACCTCGTGCTGTGCAACGTCATTGCCAAGTACACAGGTGACGCCGCCCAGATGGATAGGGTTTTCCGCAAGAGCGGACTATACCGTGCCAAGTGGGACGAGTACCACGGCAGCTCGACCTATGGAGAGCTGACCATCGAGAAGGCCCTGAGCGGCAAGAACGCTGAGAAGCGCGAGCAAGAGCCCGAGCACGTGAAGCTCGTCCGCAAGCTGACCTCAGAGCGTGGCGGATGCTTCATAGACGGCATGCCCGCCGTGTGCGGCAGGAGCGGAATGTATCAGGTGGGGTGGGACGCCGTTGAGCGCGAGGTGATCTCCCTCGACGGCAACGCCAAGCGGCAGCTTAGGACCGAGGTAACGTCACTCTTCAACCTGAGCGCGCCGCGCTACCCTCAGGCATCCCCCAGGTACGTCTCATTCAGGAATGGCGTCCTCGACGTGGAGAGTGGGGAGTTTGTCCCGCACTCGCAGAGCCTGAGGATTCCGAACACCGTACCGCACGACTGGAATCCTTCCGCCGAATGCGAGGAGCTGGACCGCGCTCTGGAGAGAATCGCGGACGGGAACAAGGCCACACTTGCTGATATCGAGGAGATGATTGGTCTGTGTCTCTTCCGGTCCAACGACTTCCCATTCATATTCGCGCTGACTGGCAAGGGCAAGAACGGCAAGAGCGCGTTGATGACCGCCATGCGCACCGCGTTGGGTGGGGACAACATCACCGCTATCATGCCTGACGAGCTGGAGCAACGCTTTGCCGCCCTGAACCTCATGGGCAAGCTCGCCAACATAGGTGATGACGCCACCTCAGACACAATCTCGCGCAAGCTGGAGAGCGTCCTGAAGAAGGTCAGCTCAGGAGGTGCCATGTACTCAGACGTGAAGCAGAGGAGTGGCGTCACGTTTACGCCGTACTGCACGATGGTCTTCAGCTTCAACGTCATGCCGCACGTGGCGTCGAACAACTTCGGATTCATGCGCAGGCTGAGCCCGATTCCGTTCACGCACGAATTCAAGAAGACCTCGCCCGACTTTGACCCGTTTGTCGTCCGCAAGCTGACCACCGAGAGGGCGTCTGAGCGTCTTCTCGTCCGCGCCGTGACTGGACTCCAGCGCGTGCTGGAGCGTGGCGAGCTCACGCCGAACGTGGCCGCTGAGGAGCTGAAGGAGCGTTTCCGCATCGAGAACGACAGTGTTGAAGCGTGGCTGGAGGATACCGCCCTCGACGCTGGAGACCTCGACGGACTGCCGACCAACGATGTGTACCAGAGGTACAAGACGTGGTGCGAGAACTCTGGACTCACGCCTAGGAGCGCCGTCTCCTTCGGCAGGAAGATGTCGGACGCCATGCCTGAGCTGAAGACAGTCACGCGCAAGGACAGCAGCGGCAGGTCATTCAGGAGGTACGTCATGCGCGAGGAGTAGTCGCGTGGACGCCACACGATTGAGGGTGTATCGATGATAGGGGGAGGGCGTCCTCAGGGCGTCCTCCTTCTTTGTGCCGCGTCTGACTACGGATTGACCACGGATTACCACACTTTGCCGCTCAATCTGTAGTAGTGCGTTTGCGCAGGTCAGGCATGGCGTTTGCCCTCGATTACTACACATCTACAATACTTTTACTTTGGAGAGATATATAGGAGGGTAGGGGGAGTGGGTAGGTGGGTGGGGGGTGCGTAACGTGAATGTGCGGGAAGTCGGAAACATCTGTAGAGGTGTGGTCACCCGTAGTAATCGCAGGTCACCGCACGTGTGGCCCAGCTCGCATCTGTAGCCAATCCGTAGCTCAAACTGTAGTCAGGACCGCATGACCGCGAGTGCTCAGGCCGTTGCTCGACGTTCGGCAGCGCCGCCGCTGACCTCGACTCGCGCCGCGAGCTGGAGCACCGCGAGCGTCAGGAGCACCGTAGGTCACCGAGCCGCTGAGAGCCGCTGAGAGCCGCGAAGATGTTTTGCATGGGCAAGCGTCCCACTGAAAGCGGGAGGGGCGTCAGAATCTTGCGGCAGGTCTTCGCTCGAAGCTCTTACCCGGCCGCAGTCTTTCCCTATTTAGAAAAAAAGGAGGGGGGGCGTGACGGCAGGGGCGTTGAGAAGTTGGGAGCGGATGCAGCTCGACGCTTCTCCCCGGCCGCAGTCTCTTATCCCCCCGCGTGAAACGAATCGCGCCGTACCTCACAGCCCATCTTCGCCCAAGTCATTTCTCATCCAGATCGTGGCCGTTGCCCTCATCCGACCATGACCACGGCAGGAGCGCCTGAGGTTTCCGTCTCACTTCGAGAACCCAGTCCCACTTCGAGTACCCCAGACGCCCAAAACCCCACTTTGGAATCGCCCAGCCCGAACGGCGCACAGGGATTGGATTCCGACTCGCTTTCGTTCTTATTTGTTGAGCGCGCAACATCCACGGTCTGAGTGTCACCGCCCCCACTACAAACACCGTCCGAACGGAATCAGCAGGGGGGAACGCCGCCCCTCAAATCCGCCGCGTATGCTCCAGAGGGAACATGTTGGGTACCTAGTCAGTCGTGCCGAACGCCATTCAGCCGATTCAAACGTACTGGCGCTCAGGATTTGAGCCCCTGAGAGCCCGCCTAAGGCCCGCGCGCAGGGTCGCATGGGTATTTGCCCATTGGCGAGAGCGAAGGCCATTGAGGAGCGCCTGAGCGTCAGGCTCTGAATGCCCTCCAGCCGTATACATCAAGAGTTTTCCGTTTAGCTGGTACAAATCTGGTACAGAACGACAGAATCTTATAGTCCGCGAGATTCCGCGAGATTCCGCAAATGCGCAGGTGAAACGGTGTGTAAGGGTATGAGATTCCGCGAGGGTATGTGTGCAGGGTAACGTCATGAAGGTTCAAGTCCTTTCGCCCGCACCATGAATGTTAGGGACTCCCCCGCAGGTAAGAGCCTGCGGGGGAGTTCTTGTATTGCGTGCAGCCTGGCGGGGAAGGCTCGGTGCTTTTGTGTTGCGCCTTTGGTTCATGGGCGCTGGTTGGAGTGGGGGCAAGACCCTCAGTCGTGATTCTACGACTTTTGTACCCAGCGTCTTGTTCGTTACATGCTATCATCCCAGTTAAATGGCCTAGTCAAAAAATGCCTATTCCCCACCGTAGGGAATCGCATTCCGTGCCGTCACTTCCTCTGAGAAAACTGCAGGTCAAAAGCGGTATGGAATTTGAACCGGTATTCCGTAATCGGGGTCGAGGTGCATAAGTCACAGAATCACGACTGAGGGTATCAGCCCGGACCCACAGTGGCGTAGCGGCCCCGGTTCAGGCGACAAAAAAGGCGCCGCACCTGCCGGTGCAGCGCCTTGGCCTCGCGTTTGGTCCCATCATTCGTAGAGGTCTGCCTGCTCAGTGCCTATTCGTCATCGTCGTCAAAGAGGTCCCAGTCGTCCTCCGTCTTCTCGTGGTTGTAGAACTCAGCGCGGGTGCGGCGCTCAAGGACGAAGGCAACAACGAGGAAGAAGACAACGCCGCCAAGGACAAGCCAGATGACGCCCGTCCTGGTGCCGAAGAGCCAAGAGAAGAAGCCGGTGATTGCGCTCATGAAGTGCGCCTTTCTTTCTGCATGCCGTTCAAAGCGGGTACAAGTATATACTCCCAAAGCGTATGGCGAAAAGTAGCACGAGCTTGACGCTGGAGGCCGGCGCGCGTCGGCCGATGGGTAATAGAGAGGTAGACACATGCTCGATATCAAGTTTGTTCGTGAGAACCCTGACGTCGTGGACAAGTCCTGCGCGTCCCGTCAGAACGCCCACTGGGACCGTGAGAGGTTCTTCGAGCTGGACGAGGAGCGCCGCTCCGTCATCGCCGAGGTCGAGAAGCTGCAGGCAGACCGCAACGCCGCCTCCAAGCAGATTGGCCTGCTCATGAAGCAGGGCAAGAAGGAGGAGGCTCAGGCGGCAAAGGCCCAGGTCACGGCCAACAAGGACCGCATCTCCGAGCTCAACGAGAAGCGTTCCGCCGTGGAGAAGGACCTCTTTGACCTGGTTGCCGCCATCCCCAACATTCCCCACGAGTCCGTGCCCTACGGCAAGGACGACTCCGACAACCCGGAGGTCCGCCGCTGGGGCGAGCCCACGCAGTTCGACTTCGAGCCCAAGGCCCACTGGGACCTTGGCCCTTCCACGGGCATGATCGACTTCGACCGCGGCATCAAGCTGGCCGGCACCCGCTTCTACCTGCTGGGCGGCACCGGCGCCCTCATGGAGCGCGCGCTTATCAACTTCTTCATTGACGAGCACGTGAAGGCCGGCTTCAAGGAGTGGTGGCCGCCCGTCATCACCAACTACGACTCCCTGTTCGGCACGGGCCAGCTGCCCAAGTTCGACGAGGACCTCTACCACGTGTCCGGCGGCATGTACCTCATCCCCACGGCCGAGGTCATGCTGACCAACATCCACCGCGACGAGATTCTTGATGGCGCTGACCTGCCGCTTTGGTACACCGCCTTCACCCCCTGCTTCCGCGAGGAGGCCGGCTCTGCCGGTCGCGACACGCGCGGCATCATTCGCGTGCACGAGTTCGACAAGGTTGAGATGGTCAAGTTCGCCAAGCCCGAGGACTCCATGAACCAGCTTGAGTCCATGGTCGCGGAGGCCGAGCACTGCCTGCAGGTCCTGGGTCTGCCCTACCACGTGGTCACCCTCTGCACCGGTGACATTGGCTTCAGCGCCACCAAGTGCTACGACCTTGAGGTCTGGCTGCCCAGCTACAACAACTACAAGGAGATCTCCTCCTGCTCCAACTGCTGGGACTTCCAGGCTCGCCGCGCCAACATTCGCTACAAGGACCCCACGGAGTTCAAGGGAACGCGCCTGGTGCACACCCTCAACGGCTCCGGCCTGGCCGTGGGCCGCACCATGGCCGCCATCATGGAGAACTACCAGAATGCCGACGGCTCCATCACGGTGCCCGAGGCCCTGCGTCCCTACATGCGCGACATGGAGGTCATCAAGCCTCTGGCATAGGCGCAGGTAAAAGGTGGCGCGCGGGGAATGGCGCGCCCTGAACGGCATAAGTCTTGGGGAGGGGTCACGGCAGCGTGGCCCCTCCCTTTTGTGCTTGGGGTGGGGGCGGCTGGGCACCCCGCGGCGACGCGAGAAGAATTTTTCAAAATAGTCCGAACAAATGTTCTAAACATTGGGGAGTCTGGGTACAAGGAGGACAGAGAGGAAGGCGAAGATCGGAGGACGGAATGGCCCAGGTTCAGGATTACGCGGGAAGGCTGATGCTCAAGACCGACGACGGGAGCGAGGCTCGCACCGTATGGTGCCAGTTCGAGAGGAACGGTGGAATTTCCGTGAGCGAGCTCACGGAGGGGGAGCTCACGCGGGAGTTCTTTGGCGGCGGCGCGCGCCTGCAGCGCCTCTACATTGGCAAGGGGGCTTTGCCCGCTGTGGCTCAAAGCCTGGGGCAGGCATATGGGGGGAGGTATCGCTTGGCGGAACAGCTGACGGACTTCTTCCGTGTGGACGGCTGCTTCCTCTCTGAGCTCATGGACGTGTTTGACGGGTGTGGCGTCACCTATTCGTACTTGTGCGACAGCCCGGGCGCAGGCGTCTCCTACCGTCCCTATGCGTGGGACAGCTGCGAGAGGAAGCAGAACAAAAAAAGGAGCCCCAAACGGGGCTCCGAGAATTCGTGGTGCGGCCTGAGGGATTCGAACCCGCGACAGACTGATTCGTAGTCAGTTCCTCTATCCAGCTGAGGTAAGGCCGCTTGCGACTTCCTATATTGCTCCTGCAACCAGCTCACGTCAAGAATTTTTTTTGAAAAAATTTGAGACGTGCGCTGGCGGCTGGGTCATGGCGCGGTTGGAGGCCTGGCGGGGCAACAAAAAACCTGCCACCTCTTTGAGATGGCAGGCGGATGCTCTGGCGGAGAGCTGGGGATTCGAACCCCAGATAGGATTTGCATCCTATACCCGCTTAGCAGGCGGGCACCTTCGGCCTCTCGGTCAGCTCTCCAACACGTGCCAAAGCATCATACCCCACAACCGCGAAGCTCACAACGATTACTTGGTGAGAAATTCTTCCGACGCGACGATGTCTCCACGATGCGCGGCCACTGCTTCCCACGAGAAGCGGCCGACGAGCCGGTCTGCGGAGACCTCTTCGCCAGGCTCCGCCATGCCGACGAGTGAGGCGAGCCTTCCGATGATGGCTTCGGGGCGCCGGAAGCGCTCCTTCAGGGCCCCGAGGTCAAGGTCGGCATCCCGTTTGGAAAGGCGGCGCCCGTCGGGTGCAATGAGGAGGGGAACATGTGCGTACGCAGGGTGTGGGAACCCAAGGAGGTCTTGGAGGTACATCTGCCGGGCGGAGGAGCCCAGAAGGTCATGGCCGCGAACCACCTCGGTAACACCCATGAGGCCATCATCCACAACCACCGCAAGCTGGTAGGCAATGACGCCGTCGCTCCTCTGGACGAGGAAGTCGCCGCATTCGCTGGCAAGGACCTCGCTCTGCAGGCCATAGACTTTGTCCACGAAAGAGTAGCTGCTGTGTGGGTCTGCCGGCATGGGAACACGCAGGCGCGTGGCTGGAGGCCGGCGCTTGAGCCTCTCCGCAACTTCCTCTGGGGTGAGGTTGCGGCACGTGCCCTGGTATATATAGGTGCCGTCGGAGGCATGTGGCGCCGTCGCAGCGTGAAGCTCCGCGCGCGTGCAGAAGCAGGGGTAGGTCAGGCCCTCCTGGCGCAGGCGGCCAAGGGCGTCCAGGTATATATCGCCGCGCTCGCTCTGGTAGTAGGGGCCCTCGTCCCAGGTGAGGCCCAGCCACTCAAGGTCGTCCATGAGCACCTGTGCGGTGTGGCGATCCTGGGCGCGGGGGTCAAGGTCTTCGATTCTGAGGACGAGCCTGCCGCCGGAGGAGCGGACGGAGAGCCATGCCATGAGGGCGGAGAACAGGTTGCCTGCGTGCATCCGCCCTGATGGGGTGGGGGCGAACCTGCCTACGACCTGCTGTTTTGTGGTGGGGTTGTTCATTCGGCATCCTTGGGACGTTGAGTGGCGCGCAACGGACGCGCAGGGCGAAGCATGCCTGCGGCCAGTAATCGCTAGCGCGGATTCTAGCAGTGGTGGCGCACTGAGTCTGCAGGGGAAGGGCGGTATATGGTCGGTGGCGCGAGGGTACATTCAAAGGACGTCTGGAATTGGGGGTTCGGCTGCCGCGCCTAAGGGCGGGCCGCTCCTGCGCGGGGAAAGTCGGGGCAAAATGGGTGAGGACTACGCAATACAAGAGGGCTTCAAGCTGGGTCGGCCGGCGCTCGTGTGCCGTTGGAGGCTGGCGAACAAGCGATTGCCCATGGCCAACCGGCACCTGCGCGCGCTTGCGGCCCGGGAGCTGGGCGGGGAGCGCGTGTCCATGGGGCTCGTTGCGTGGGCCAAGCAGCATATTGAGTGGACGCTGGAGGACGGCTCCACCGAATACCCAGACGGCGTGCTCATGATCATCGTGGATGACGAGGGGCAGGCCGCAATGACGGTTGGCCCGTTCGAGGAGCTCAAGCGCAGGAACCTGAGCAACCTGCTTGCGCGTGCGCGCGGGGCGCGAAGGGAGTGCTCGCACACCAAGGTGGCGCCAGAGACCCTCTGGGCCGTGAAGGGCGACGAGCTGGTGTTTGACTTGCCCAAGGATTCCATGCCCTCGGGGGCGTCCACTCTGGTGGACGACCTGGCGCGGACCATCGGCATGCCCGTATGCAGGTCCGAGAACCTGCTTGCCCGCGTGTTGAAGGGCAACGAGCGCTTTGACGAGCTCTTTCTTGTCTCGGACGAGTTTGGGGTCGTTCCGGCGGAGGATGCAGGTGGTCAGCGGGCGCTCAAGTTTGCGGGTGCCTACCAGAAGCTGCTCTCCTCAATGAAGGGCTAGCCAGCCCCAACCAACGTGTAGGCGCTGTGGAGATAAACCGGTTTAGTTCTTTGGATACTTTAGGGGTCCAGAAGGGCTTAGAGTCTGCCTGTGTTGCGCTATGATGAACATATCTGGGTATGGCCGGAAGGGGAACTTCGGCCGCCTGGAGAGCAGGGCACCTCTTGCCGGCTTTGGCCGGTGGGTTTGCTAACGGCAATAGCCACCTGTGTGGTGGACCGTATCGCTTCAAAGGAGAGGATATGGCAAGAAAGTTCAAGTCAATGGACGGTAACGAGGCCGCCGCGTGGGTCTCGTACGCCTTCACGGAGGTGGCGGGCATCTACCCGATCACGCCGTCCAGCCCCATGGCCGACCATGTTGACCAGTGGGCAGCTCAGGGCATGAAGAACATCTTCGGCACGCCCGTCAAGGTCGTCGAGATGGAGTCTGAGGCTGGTGCTTCCGGCACCGTCCACGGCTCGCTGGGCGCTGGTGCGCTTACCACCACCTACACCGCCTCGCAGGGCCTGCTCCTCATGATCCCGAACATGTACAAGATTGCCGCGGAGCAGCTCCCCGGCGTCTTCCACGTGTCCGCCCGTACGGTTGCCACCCAGGCCCTCAACATCTTCGGTGACCACTCCGACGTCATGGCCTGCCGCCAGACCGGCTTCGCCATGCTGGCAGAGGGCAACGTCCAGGAGGTCATGGACCTCGCGCCCGTCGCCCACCTGGCTGCCATCGAGGGCAAGGTGCCGTTCCTGAACTTCTTCGACGGTTTCCGTACCTCTCACGAGATTCAGAAGGTCGCCACCTGGGACTTCGATGACCTCAAGGACATGGTGGACATGGACGCCGTCCAGGCCTTCCGTGACCACGCCCTGAACCCCGAGCACCCGCACGCCCGCGGCTCCCACGAGAACGGCGACATCTTCTTCCAGCACCGCGAGGCCTGCAACAGCACGTACGAGGCCCTGCCTGCCGTCGTCCAGTCCTACATGGACAAGATCAACGAGAAGCTGGGCACCTCCTACCACCTGTTCGACTACTACGGCGCGGCTGACGCCGACCGCGTGGTCGTCTGCATGGGCTCCTTCTGCGACACCTTGGAGGAGGTCATCGACTACCTCAACGCCCACGGCGAGAAGGTCGGCCTGGTCAAGGTTCGCCTGTACCGTCCGTGGTCCGTGGAGGACTTCGTCAAGGCCCTGCCTGCCACCGTCAAGAAGATCGCCGTTCTGGACCGCACCAAGGAGCCCGGCTCCATTGGCGAGCCCCTGTACCAGGACGTCGTTTCCGCCCTGTACGAGGCCGGCAAGTCTGACCTGATCGTCACCGGTGGCCGTTACGGCCTCGGCTCCAAGGACGAGCCTCCTGCGGCTGCCTTCTCCGTGTACGAGGAGCTCAAGAAGGACGAGCCCAAGCGCGAGTTCACCATCGGCATCGTGGACGACCTCACCAACATGTCGCTCCCCATGGACCCCAAGGCCCCCAACACCGCGGCCGAGGGCACCATCGAGTGCAAGTTCTGGGGTCTGGGTGGCGACGGTACCGTCGGCGCCAACAAGAACTCCATCAAGATCATCGGCGACCACACCGACAAGTACGTCCAGGCCTACTTCCAGTACGACTCCAAGAAGACGGGCGGCGTGACC
>OMVJ01000056.1 GCA_900314495.1 uncultured Olsenella sp. | reverse complement strand
CTGCAGCCGCGTGCAAGAGCACGCGCCACTCGCTTTTGAGGAGGCCACGCTATGAAGCGTACGTTCGCGAACATGCACCACTTCAACGCGAATGAGGCCCTCCTGCGACGCCAGACCCGACGAATCACCTCGCGATGACTCGTGTTGTTCTGGCCCTGTGCACAACCGCACCCAACTTAGGACCAAGACGGCACCCGGCATCGCCGGGTATTTTTGTGCGCTCGACCCGTTCGTAAACAGAGCGCGCAGAGGTTCTTTGCACCAAGCAATTGCACGTAAAACAAGCTAAGCAATGTGCGCAGCCCGCGCACCAACAGAAAGGTCTTTATCATGGCTGAGAAGGAAAAGGTCGTTCTTGCATACTCCGGCGGTCTGGACACGTCCGTCATCGTCCGTTGGCTCCAGGTCAAGAAGAACCTCGACGTCATCGCCATCTGCGGCAACGTCGGCCAGGACGAGAAGGACCTTGAGTGGGTCAAGCAGAAGGCCCTGAACATGGGTGCCATCTACTCCGAGGCCGTGGACATGCGCGAGGAGTACTGCAACACCATCGTCAAGTCCGCCATCAAGGCCAACGGCATGTACGAGGGCGTTTATCCGCTGCTCTCCGCCCTGTCCCGCCCCGTCATCTCCAAGCACCTGGTGGACATCGCGCACGAGTACGGCGCCACGACCATCGCCCACGGCTGCACCGGCAAGGGCAACGACCAGGTCCGCTTCGAGACCTGCATCCACGCGCTCGACCCCAAGCTGAAGATCATCGCCCCGGTGCGCGAGTGGGACCTCACCACGCGCGAGTCCGAGATGGACTGGGCCGAGCAGAACGATGTGCCCATCCCCGTCACCAAGAAGAAGCCCTACTCCATCGACGACAACCTGTGGGGCCGTGCCATCGAGTGCGGCGTGCTGGAGGACTCCTGGAACGAGCCGCCGGCGGACATCTGGACGATGACCACCGACCCCGTGGAGGCGCCGGACAAGCCCGAGTTCGTTGAGGTCACCTTTGAGGCTGGCGTCCCCGTGGCCATCAACGGCGAGAAGATGGACCTGCTTCCGCTGGTCATCAAGGCAAACGAGATTGCCGGCCGCAACGGCTACGGCCGCATCGACATGATCGAGGACCGCGTTGTGGGCATCAAATCCCGCGAGTGCTACGAGTGCCCCGGCTCCATGTTCCTGATCGAGGCGCACAAGGCGCTTGAGTCCATCACCCTGGACCGCGAGACCCTGAAGCTGAAGCAGCACATGGACCAGGAGTGGGCCAGCCAGGTGTACTACGGCTACTGGTACAGCCAGGTGCGCAACGCCATCGACGCCTTCAACGAGTACTGCAACAAGTTCGTTAGCGGCACCGTGCGCTTCAAGCTGTACAAGGGCTCGCTGCTCATGGACGGCATCAAGAGCGAGCACACCCTCTACGACGAGAGTCTGGCCACCTACGGCGAGGGCGACACCTTTGACCGTACGGCCTCCAAGGGCTTCATCGACCTGCACTCGCTGATGATTAGCACCTGGTCCAAGGCGCAGGGTCCCGCGAGCGGCAAGCAGCCGGCGTAAGGCTTGCGGCTGGCTGGCGCCTGGCAAGCAGCTGACGCACACGAGGCTTGCAGCCTGCGTGCGGTAAGCTAGCAGCAACGATTCTGGCGGCGCGTCCCTGGCCTCTGGTCGGGGGCGCGCCCCTTTTTGGAAAGGATTTCCTCATGGCACTTTGGGGCGGCAGGTTCGAGAAGGGCGTCGACGCGTTCACGCAGGAGTTCGGCGCCTCGCTTGAGGTTGACAAGAACATGGCCCAGCAGGACATTGCGGGTTCGCGCGCGCACGCAAAGATGCTGGCCAAGCAGGGCATCATCACGAGCGACGACCAGACCGCCATCGACGCCGGCCTGGAGCAGATTTCCAGCCAGATTGCCGACGGCACCTTCCCCTGGGATGTGAACGACGAGGACGTGCACATGGCCGTGGAGTCCAAGCTCACGGCGCAGATTGGTCAGCCGGGTGCCCGCTTGCACACCGGCCGCTCTCGCAACGACCAGGTGGCAACGGACATCCGCCTGCTGGCCAAGGACCTTTGCGACGAGCTCATGGCTGGCAACGTGGAGCTGCGCCACGTGCTCATCGACGTGGCAGAGAAGAACCCCAGTGTCGTGATGCCCGGTTACACGCACCTGCAGCATGCACAACCCGTGCTCTTTTCTCACCACATGCTGGCATATAGCTGGATGTTTGCTCGCGACTTCACACGCCTGCGCGCGGCTTACGATGCGGCAAACGCTAACCCCCTGGGCTCTGCCGCGCTGGCCGGTACCACCTATCCGCTGGACCGCCAGTACACCACGGAGCTCCTGGGCTTTGACCACGCCATTCCCAACAGCCTGGACGCGGTGAGCGACCGCGACTACCTGCTGGACCTTGAGTACGCCTGCGCCGTGAGCATGATGCACCTCAGCCGCCTGTGCGAGGAGATTGTGCTCTGGAGCAGCACGGAGTTCGGCTTCATCACGCTCTCCGACTCCTACTCCACGGGCTCCAGCATCATGCCGCAGAAGAAGAACCCGGACTTTGCCGAGCTCACGCGCGGCAAGACGGGCCGCGTGTACGGCGACCTGATGGCCCTGCTCACCACCATGAAGTCACTTCCGCTGGCCTACAACAAGGACCTGCAGGAGTGCAAGGAGGGCCCGCTGGACGCGGCGCACACGCTCAACGATTGCATGCAGATTGCAGCTGGCATGCTGGAGACCATGACCGTGAACGCAGACGCCATGCTGGCGGAGGCTGGCAAGGGCTTCACCGCGGCAACCGACGTGGCGGACTACCTGGCCAAAAAGGGCTTGCCCTTCCGCGACGCGCACCGCGTGGTGGGGGAGCTCGTCCTGTACTGCGAGCAGCACAACAAGGGCCTGGAGGACCTGACGGCCCAGGAGTTCAAGGCCGCGAGCGACCTCTTTG
>OMVJ01000047.1 GCA_900314495.1 uncultured Olsenella sp. | reverse complement strand
GAAGGTCAACTGGAACGACCTTCGCGCACGTCAGGCTGCATACCGTACCGAGGAGGGCCAGTCCCTCAAGGCCTATGAGGAGGCGAACTGCGCATGCCAGAAGTAAAGGGTCGCTGGGTTGCGGACATGAAGGCTCCGCGCACGCCCGCAAACGAGGAAGATCCCATCGAGCGTGCAACGGACTTCCGCCCCGTTGACAAGGGCTTCACGCCCGAGATGGCCAAGGCCGAGGCCGCGCGCTGCATGCGCTGCAAGAAGCCGCTGTGCGTGCAGGGTTGCCCCGTCAACATCAACATTCCCGCCTTCATCGAGAAGATCTACGAGGGCAAGTACGGCGAGGGCCTGGACATCATTCATGAGCAGTCCATGCTGCCCGCCATCTGCGGCCGCGTCTGCCCGCAGGAGAACCAGTGCGAGGGCAAGTGCATTCGCGGCATCAAGAGCGAGCCGGTGGCCATTGGCCAGCTGGAGCGCTTCCTGGGCGACCAGCCGGAGCTGGCCTCCGCGCCCAAGATGGCCCCCAAGAACGGCAAGAAGGTCGCCGTCATCGGCGCCGGCCCGTCTGGCATCACCTGCGCCGGCGAGCTTGCCCGCAACGGCTTTGACGTCACCGTGTTCGAGGCCTTCTTCACCGGCGGCGGCGTGCTCGCCTACGGCATCCCCGAGTTCCGTCTGCCCAAGGCGGTCGTGAAGCGCGAGATTGACGGCCTGGAGGCCCTGGGCGTCAAGTTCGAGTACAACGCCGTGGTCGGCCGCATCACCAACGCCGAGGAGCTCTTCTCCATGGGCTATGACGCCATGTACATTGCAACTGGCGCCGGCCTGCCCAAGATGCTCAACATCCCCGGCGAGAACCTGCCCAACGTCTTCTTCGCCAACGAGTACCTGACCCGCGTGAACCTGATGAAGGCCAACCGCTTCCCGGAGTATGACACCCCCACCAAGCGCGCCAAGAACGTCGTCGTCTTCGGCGGCGGCAACGTGGCCATGGACTCCGTCCGCACCGCTCTGCGCCTGGGCGCCGAGTCCGTCACCCTGTGCTACCGCCGCACCGAGGCCGAGATGCCCGCGCGTCGCGCCGAGGTGGAGCACGCCAAGGCCGAGGGCGTCAAGATTCACGAGCTGGCCAGCCCCGTCGAGTTCGTTGCCGGCGAGGACGGCGCCGTCTGCGCCGTGCGCGTCCAGAACATGGAGCTTGGTGCGCCCGACGCCTCTGGCCGTCGCCGCCCGGTGCCCATTGAGGGCTCTGTGGACGAGCTGCCGTGCGACCTGGGCATCTCTGCCATCGGCACCAACGCCAACCCCATTGCCAAGCTCATTGGCCCCGAGAAGCTCAACCGCTGGGGCTACATTGTGGCTGACGAGGACACCGGTCAGACGTCCGACCCGCGCATCTGGGCCGGCGGCGACATCGTCACCGGTGCCGCTACGGTCATCCTGGCCATGGGCGCCGGCAAGACCGCTGCCGCGGACATGACCGCCAAGCTGGCTCCGCTGGCTGAGTAGCGTGGCAAAAGGGGACGTTTCCCTTTTGTCACATAACACGCGCAGGGCGTCGCCTTCGGGCGGCGCCCTTTCTTTGTATGTAAGGTGAGTCTATGTCAAATGGGGACGTTTCCCGTTTGACACGCCAACCAATAACAACCGGGATGACAAAGGGGAAACGTCCCCCTTTGTCTCCCCCTTTGTCACGTTAGCGGTTGGCCTTGAGGGTGGCAAACACCCTGGTGTTGTGGTTCTTCACGAACGAGATGAACTTGCCCTCCTGGTAGGCCATGCGGGCGTTCTGCACCTTGATGGGCATGAGCATGGTCTGCATCATGCGCGACCGCGGCCGCGCCAGCATGACGGCCAGCTGGGCGCGCTCGCTGGTAATCATCTTCTTGATGAGCTCCAGCTTCTGCTCCGTGGTGAGGGTGCACTTGGGGTCGCACACGTTCTCTATGCAGCCAACCAGGCGCTCGATGTAGCGCCGCTGGATGACCTCCATGCTGGCTGGGTCGCCGTCCAGGCCCCAGTGGTGGTAGAGGTCCAGCATCCAGCCGTGCTCCTCCTCGCGCTTCTCGTACATGCCGGGGCGCCAACGGGAGGTCTCGGAATCCTGGCGCTGGCGAATGAAGTGGTAGTAGGGCTGCTCCAGCACGGAGACGGACTCCACGTCGCGGATGTAGTCCAGCACGAAGGGGAAGTCGTCCCAGAAGGTGGGACGGAAGCGAATGCCCAGGCGCTCGATGCGCTCGCGCAGGAAGAGCTTGTTCCACGGCACGTAGAGCAGGTTCTCATCGAAGAGCTGCCAGGCAGCGGCGCGGAACTCCTGCTGCGTCTTGTAGACCTTGGAGGGGCGGCTCTTGACCTCGGTGGTGAACTGGCCGTCCGGACCATAGTAGGTGTCAATGTAGAAGCCGGCAACGACAAGCTCCACGTGTTGGGACTCGGCCTCGTTGACCATGTCCTCCAACATGCGCGGCTCCGCCCAGTCGTCCGCGTCCATGAAGTAGATGTACTTGCCGTGGGCGTGGTCAAGCGCCAGGTTGCGCGCAGCGGGAGCCCCGCCGTTCTGCGGGTGGAAGTCAATAATGCGCTGGTCATGGCGGGTAAGGCCACGAATTATGTCACCCGTGCGGTCGGTGGAACCGTCATCAACAATGAGCAGCTCGAAGTCGCTGAAGGTCTGCCGCTGAAGGCTCTCCACCGCCCGCTGGACGTAATCCTCCACGTTGTACGCGGGAATGATCACGCTGACCATGGGCTGTTTGGTGACCTTGCTCGGCATTCCCTGCAAAGCTCCTTCTCTGCTGTTGAGCTGCGATTGAGCAAACTTGACGCGCAGCAATCGCGCGAACACATGACACCATATCAGCCCAATTTGCAAGCCGAGCCGAGACTTTGAGACCTCGCGGGAATCCAGAAGATTCGCAAATCGGTGACACCTAAGCTACATAAGACTTTCGGGGAGCGGTTGGTTTTCTCGGTAACCGAATAGGCGGCGTTGGTGGCTTGTTTTGGTTACCTGCGCGGTATTACTTCTGCGACATGCCTGGTACCTATGTTGTGGAATGCGGGACCAACGGGCCCTTACGCAAACGTGAGGCCCATTGCTGTCGCAAGCATGCCCATGAGCACGCCGACCACGAAGATGAAGACCGTGATGATCACGTTTTGGCGCACGTCCGCATTGGTGCGGTACAGCACCAGCAGGCCCATGCCGCCCGAGACGAGCAGGCCCGCCAGCATGGGGCCGGTTGCCAGCGTGCCGTCCAGGTAGAGCTCCGCGATGGCGACCGACGCGCCGCAGTTGGGGATGAGGCCTATGAGCGCGGCGATGATCGTCGCCATGGTGGGGTAGGCCGAGAAGATGCCGCCGATGGTGTCCTGTCCGACGAACTCGATGCCGAAGCCGAACACGAAGCCGATCACGAAGATGAAGCCCGTGACCTCCAGGGTGTGGATGGCAGCGCTGCGCAGGATGTGCAGCCATCGGGCGCCGCGGCCGTGGTGACCGTGGGCGTGGGCGTGGTGTACATGGCCATTGGAGCTTGCAGAGAGCTCGCCGGTGACTTCCAAGGGGTCGTCCTCGTCCACATCCCCGCAGTGGCAGTGGGCGCGCTCGCACAGCTCCTGTATGTGCGGGTGGCCGTCGCCGGTGCGGTGCAGGGCGCGCAGCACGGCATCCGCGGCAAACCCGACCGCGACGCCGATGATGACCTTGGTCACGATGATGCCAAGAAGCTGCGAGGGCATGGCCTGACGCGCGATGAAGATGGGGATGAGCTCGTCCGACGTGGAGAGGATCACCGCAACCAGCGTGCCCGCCGTTACCAGACGGCCCGCGTACAAGGTGCCCGCCATGGTTGAGAAGCCACACTGCGGCAGCGCGCCAAGCAGGCCGCCCACGAGCGGCCCCCACGCGCCGGCCTTGCGGATGAGCTGCTCGGACTTGCCCTCCGTGGAGTGCTCCAGCGCTTCCATGGCAAGGTAGGTGACGAAGAGGAAGGGCACGAGCTCCAGCGTGTCCTTCACGGTGTCGATGAGCACATCCATCAACCATTCAATCATTTACGAGTCTCCCTTGAGCGCGGAAAGACGGCGCCACGGCCCTTCCGTGCGCCATCTGAATGAATGTTCATATGTGTTTACCTGCGGTTTTATGCCTCAGGCAGCGCAAGGATTGTACACACAGAGGGCACTGGCGCAACCATGCGGCCCGCCATTAACACGCCAGGCACACAAAACTGCGCGCCGTTGACTACGCGGGCATTGTGCCACCGAGTGCTCTTGCTTTGGTTGTCCGCCGCACGAGGCCGCTAAGCATGTCCCACGGAATCCTGGACACTTTCTGCCCTCCATGGGACCCGTTCTGTCCAAGCAGCCGTGGACCATGGGGAAAGGACCTCTTACACCGGCTTCTTAGCAACCGCTTACGTCCAGCGCGTCAGCGAGCCGGTGGGGTAATCCACCTGCTGGAACACGAGACCCTCCGCCGGAGCCGTGGGACCGACGGCCGCGCGGTCACACGCGGCCAAGCCGCGCTCCAACCACGCGGCATCGCGGTGACCGCGGCCCACCTCCACCAGGGAGCCCACGATGATGCGGACCATGTTGTGCAGGAATGCGTTGCCCGCAACGTCCACGAAAACCAGGTCCTCGCCGGCCTCCTCTGCCCGCGTGACACGAACGGACTGCAGGTAGCGACTAGTGGAGCGCCCGTCTTCAGCAAGAATCGCGGCAGAGCTGGCCTTGCAGAAGCTCTTGAAGTCATGCTCCCCCACCAGGCATTGCGCCGCAGCGTCCATCGCGGCCACGTCCACATGGCTGCGCAGCCACCACACGTGGTCCCAGGCAAGCACCGGCCGCGCGTTGCCTGCCGCAATTCTGTAGCGGTAGTGGCGCATGGTCGCGTCAAAGCGGGCGGAGAACTCAGCGTCGGCAAGGAAGAGGTCACGAACGGAGATGTCATCGGGCGTGAGCGCGCAGAGCGAGCACTCAAAGCGGCGGGCCTCCCGGCCATCCAACTCGCCCGCGGCAAGCGGAACGGATGCGTACTGCGCCAAGGCCGACACGCCGGCGTCCGTACGGCCTGCGCACTCCATCTGAACAGGTCGTCTGAGCAGGGTTTCCAGCGCATGGCGAAGCTCGCCCGCAACGGTGCGCTCCCCGGGCTGCTCCGCGTATCCAGCGAAGCCACCGCCACGGTAGCCCAGCTGCACAACCAGCGTTGAGGCGGCAGGCGCACCGTCTACCAGCGCGACCTCACGAAACGGTGCCGCGTGCACACGCGACGCGCTCGACGTGGCGCCTGGGGAAAGTTCAGCCGCCGCGTCACCTGCGTCGATTTGGGTTGAATCCTCGTGCTCCACGGTGGTCCTCCTGTGTTCCAGATGCGGTGCGGTTTGGCGCGCTAAGGCAGCATACCACCATAACGCCTGGGCCCTACGCGAGCAGAACAGGCGGGAAAAGCCACAGGTTGCCCCCAATCGGGCGAAAGCGACAGCTTATCCCAGGGATAAGCGCCAGGTTATCCCCGATTGGGAAAAGGCTGTAGCTTATCCCCAGTACCGCTCGAGAAGGGCGGAGAGAAGAGCGGGGCACCCCTCAGCAGGAGCGGTGCACGCACGGCCTCGCACAAAGAAGGGACCCCGCGTACGGGGTCCCTGCAAGTCTTGCGATGAGTCGCGTGTGCGCCTGGGCGCAATGCCTACTCGGCGGTCTCCTCGGCGGGAGCCTCCTCGGGCTCAGCCTCGGCGGCGGGCTCGGCGGCAGGAGCGGGCTCCTCCACCTTGCTGACCGTCGTGGCGGCCTTGGCCTTGGGCTGAACGGGCTCGGTAACGAGCTCGATGATGACAACCTCGGCGTTGTCGCCCTTGCGGCGGCCAAGCTTCATGATGCGGGTGTAACCGCCGTTGCGGTCGGCCCACATGCCCTGAGCAGCCTTCTCAAAGATCTCGCGCACGACTTCCTTGTCGCCAACCTTGGCAATGGCCAGACGGCGGGAGTGAATGTCGCCCTTCTTTGCCCAGGTGATGACCTTGTCCACCTCGGGACGGATGGCCTTCGCGCGGACATCCAGGGTCTTGATGCGGTCGTTCTCAAGCAGGGCCTTAACAAGGCTCTTCTTCATTGCCTTGGTGTGCGCGGCATCGGTGCCGAGCTTCATGCCCCTCTTCTTGTTGTGCCTCATGGTCTAGATGCTCCTAACCAATATCTGACGGCGTGCTAGGCCTTGAGGCCAAGGCCCATAGCTTCGAGCTTGTCCTTGACTTCCTCGATGGACTTGACGCCAAAGTTTCGAATGTTGAGAAGGTCGTTCTCGGAGAACTCCACGAGCTGGCGCACGGAGTGGATGCCAGCGCGCTTGAGGCAGTTGTAGGAACGGACGGAAAGGTCCAGGTCCTCGATCTGCTTGTCAAGCTCGGTGTTCTCTTCCTCGTTGCCCACGGCGAAGATGGAGGCATCCTCGACGGGCTCCTCCTCGTCGGCCAGCGACATGAACGCGGCCATGTGCTGGTTGATGATGTTGGCAGCCTCGACCACGGCGTCGCGCGGGGAGACGGAGCCGTTGGTCTCCACCTCCAGCACGAGACGATCGTAGTCGGTGTGCTGACCGACGCGGCAAGGCTCGACGGCCTTGGCGCAACGGCGCACGGGGGAATACAGCGAGTCAACGTGGATGAGACCGATGGGGTCACCCTCGCGCTCGTTCTCCTCGCCCGAGACATAGCCACGGCCGGTGCCGATGCGCATCTGCATGGTGAGGTGCGCGCCCTCCTCGAGCGTGCACACCACGTGCTCCGGGTTCACGAGCTCGAACTCGGCCGGAATGGCAAAGTCCCCACCCGTGACGGTAGCCGGACCATCAATGTTCACGGACGCAACAGCCTCGCTGCCCGTACCCATGGAACGGAACACCAGGCCCTTGACGTTGAGAACGATGTCGGTGACATCCTCGTCGACGCCGGGGACCGTCGTGAACTCATGCTGCACGCCATCGATCTGGATGGCCTGCACAGCCGCACCCTCGAGGGAGGAGAGCAACACGCGACGCAGCGAGTTGCCCAGAGTGTCACCGTAGCCACGCTCCAGCGGCTCGGCGTTCACGCGAGCAAGGTTCTCGCTGATCTCTTCCACCGACACTTGCGGTCGGATGAATTCGGACATGTTTACCTCCAACCAGGTCCTGATTACTTGGAGTACAGGTTGACGATGAGCTGCGCGTCGATGTCAAGATCGATCTGGTCGCGCGTGGGGAGCTGCAGCACGGTGCCGGAGAGCTTCTCGATGTCGACCTCGAGCCAGGACGGAACGGCCATGTGCTCGGTGGCGATGAGGGCCTCCTTGACGGGGAGCAGGTCCTTGAACTTGGGGGCGATGGCGACGACGTCACCGGCCTTCACCTGGTAGGAGGGGATGTCCACGCGGTGGCCGTTCACGGTGACGTGACCGTGGCGGACGGTCTGGCGGGCCTCCTTGCGGGTGCGGGCGAAGCCCAGACGGAAGATGACGTTGTCGAGGCGGGACTCGAGGATGGTCATCAGGTTGTCGCCGGTAATGCCCTCGATGCGCAGGGCCTTGTCGTAGTAGCTACGGAACTGCTTCTCCAGCACGCCGTAGATGAACTTGGCCTTCTGCTTCTCGCGCAGCTGCTGGCCGTACTCGCTCTCCTGGCGACGGCGGCGGCGAGGCTCGCGCTTGGATTCCTTATTGATACCCATAACCACAGGGTCGATGCCGAGCTGACGGCAACGCTTGAGGACAGGGGTCCTATCTACTGCCATTGCTTCTGTCCTTCCTTACTACACGCGACGGCGCTTCATCGGGCGGCAGCCGTTGTGCGCGATGGGGGTCTTGTCCTGGATGCCCGAAACCTCGAGGCCGGCGGCCTGGAGGGAACGGATGGCGGTCTCACGGCCAGAGCCGGGACCCTTGACGAAGACCTGCACCTTGTGAAGGCCATGCTCCATAGCGGCCTTGGCGCAAGCCTCGGCGGCGAGCTGGGCCGCAAACGGGGTGGACTTGCGGGAGCCCTTGAAGCCGACGGTGCCACCAGACTGCCAGGCAATGACGTTGCCCTGCGGGTCGGTGATAGAGACGATGGTGTTATTGAACGTGGACTTGATGTAAGCCTGGCCCACGGCGATGTTCTTGCGATCAGCGCGGCGGATGTGCTGCGTGCGCTGGTTCTTCTTCTGCTGAGGCATGCTCTACTCTCCCCTACTTCTTCTTTGCACCGATCTGACGCTTCTTGCCCTTGCGGGTGCGAGCGTTGGTGTGGGTACGCTGACCACGGACGGGGAGGCCCTTACGGTGACGGAGGCCGCGGTAGCAGCCAATCTCCATAAGGCGGGCGATGTTCTGACGGGTCTCACGACGGAGGTCACCCTCGGTGGTGAAGTTCGCGTCAATGTAGTCGCGGATCTTGGTGACTTCCTCTTCGGTGAGGTCCTTCACGCGGGTAGCGGGATCAACGCCGGTCTCGGCGCAGATCTTCTTGGCGCTGGTGGCACCGATGCCGTAGAGATAAGTAAGGCCAACCTCAGTACGCTTGTCGTTCGGGAGGTCGACGCCATTGATACGTGCCAACTTCGAACTCCTCTCTTAACCCTGGCGCTGCTTGTGGCGCGGGTTCTCGCAAATCACGTAAACCTTGCCGTGGCGACGAATGATCTTGCACTTGTCGCACATCTTCTTGACAGAAGGACGTACCTTCATCGTTCTTCCTTCCATTAATGCCTGTACGTACTATGTAGTCGCGCAGCCGCTCGCGTTATTTCCGGCTGATGTGGCGCCGGGAGGGGCGCCGATGGGTGCAGACCTACTTGTAGCGGTAGGTGATGCGGCCCTTGGTGAGGTCGTAAGGGGACATCTCCACCACGACGCGGTCTCCGGGGAGGATGCGGATGTAGTTCATCCTGATCTTGCCCGAGATGGTGCACATGATGGTCTTGCCGTTCTGGAGCTCAACGTTGAACATTGCGTTGGGAAGCGGCTCGATGACGGTGCCCTCGAGCTCGATTGCGTCCTGCTTACTCACCCTTTTTGCCTTTCCTCCCGATTGACAGCAACTGTATATCCTACATTAATTTTCTGGGACAGTCTACGCTGCACCTTTTCCCCACAAGGATTCCCAAGCGAGCAAGGGGCGGGCAGGCCGCATGGCCCACCCGCCCGAAGAGGCTTGCGGTTGCGGGCGCGGTGCCGCTACTCCCCGCCCTGCATGTTGCACCAGGGGCCGAGCTCGTCCTGCGTCAGGATGATGGGCCCGTCCTTGGTGATGCCAATGGTGTTCTCGTAGTGCGCGGCGGGCATGCCGTCGTCGGTGACGACCGTCCAGCCGTTTGCCAGCACGTGGTTCTTGCGCGTGCCAAGCGTAATCATGGGCTCAATGGCGATGACCATGCCTGCCTGCAGCTTCACGCCGCGGCCGCGCCTGCCGTAGTTGGGCACGTTTGGGTCTTCGTGCATGTCGTGGCCGACGCCGTGGCCCACGTACTCGCGCACCACGCCGTAGCCGTTGGACTCTGCCAGCGTCTGCACCGCGTGACCGATGTCGCCCAGGTGGTTGCCCGGAACGGCCTGCTCTATGCCGGCCTTAAGGCAGTCGCGGGTGCACTCGCACAGGCCCTTGACCTCGTCGGACACCTTGCCCACGTAGAAGGTCCAGGCGTTGTCCCCCGCCCAGCCGGCCTTGTTGGCGCCCGTGTCAATGGAGAGGATGTCCCCGTCCTTCAGGACCACGTTGGAGAGCGGGAAGCCGTGCACGATCTGCTCGTTCACCGACGCGCAGATGCTGCCCGGGAAGCCGCCGTAGCCCTTGAAGCCGGGGGTGCCGCCGTGCAGGCGAATGAAGCCCTCCACCATCTGGTCAATCTCCAGCGTGGTCACGCCGGGCTTGACCATCTTGCCCGCGCGCCGAAGCACGGCCTTGGAGAGGGTGCCCGCCGTCTTGCGGTACTCCTCCATCTCCTCGAGCGTCTTGATGCGGATCATTAGAGCCCAAGCTCCTTCTTCACGTCAGCGTAGACCTCGTCCACCGGGCGGTCGCCGTCGACCTTGATGAGCTTGCCCTGCGCGGAGAGTAGTAGTCAATGAGCGGCGCGGTCTGGTTCTGGTAGGTGTCCAGGCGCTTCTGGATGGTCTCCGGCTTGTCGTCGTCGCGCTGGTACATCTCGCCACCGCAACGGGGGCAGGCGTCGGTGTCGGGGCCGGCGGTGTAGCCGCAGCCCTTGCAGGTGCGACGGGAGGACAGGCGCTTCACGATGACGTCGAAGGCAACGTCCGCCCAGCTCCGCGTCCAGAACGGTGGCCTGCGCGGTGTTGCGGGGGAAGCCGTCCAGGATCCAGCCCTTCTGGGCGTCCGGCTGGGCCAGGCGCTCCTTGACCAGGCCAACGACCAGCGAGTCCGGCACCAGCTGGCCGTTGTCCATGTACTCCTTGGCCTGCTTGCCAAGATCAGTGCCATTCTTGATGGCCGCACGCAGCAGGTCGCCGGTGGAGATGTGGGCCACGCCGTAGTCCGCAACCAGCTTCTGCGCCTGAGTGCCCTTGCCGGCGCCAGGAGCGCCCAAAAGAACGATGTTCATAGTCAAACCAACCCTTTCCGCTTTGATGTTTGCTCAACGGCGCATGGCAAGCCGGCGGGACAGCTGCCTTTGGGGCCAACCCCG
>OMVJ01000054.1 GCA_900314495.1 uncultured Olsenella sp. | reverse complement strand
GGCCGCCCGGCCCCGTACGCGCCGCCGCGCCCGCCGTGGAAGGGGTAGGCCAGCTGCTTGCTCTTTGGCTTGTATATTGCACGACGCTCGCGGAAGCTCAGCGCCACCTGCCGCGGCACCTCAATCCCCTGGTACATGAGCCGCCCGTTGGTCAGCGAGACTGACGTCACGCCCAGCCGCTGCGCGCGAATGCGAATCCGCGCCCGGTCGAACAGGTTGCGCGCGGCCTGCGGCATGGCGCCCCAGCGCTCCTCCAGCTCGCGCTGCAGCGTGTCCACCTCGGCCAGCTCCGTGGCTGCAGCAAGCTTGCGGTAGGCTAGCACGCGCTTGTCAACCTCCGGCAGGTACTCGTCAGCCAGGTAGAAGTCTGCCGGCAGGTTAATGGTGACCTCGGCCTGCTCCACCTGGCCCGTCTCGCCGCGGGCCTCCGCCACGGCCTGGCCCAGCATCTGCGTGAACAAATCAAAGCCCACGCTGCTCAGGTTGCCGTGCTGCTCCGCGCCCATAAGGGAGCCGGCGCCGCGAATCTCCAGGTCGCGCATGGCAATGCGCATGCCGCTGCCCAGGTCCTGGTACTCGTTTATTGCCGTCAGGCGGTCCGTGGCCTCGGGCGTCAGCGGCAGCTCCGCCGGGAACATGAAGTAGGCGTAGGCCTGGGTGCGGCCGCGGCCCACGCGGCCCTTCAGCTGGTACAGCTGCGCCAGGCCCAGCCGCTGCGAGTCCTCAATTATCAGCGTGTTGGTGTGCGGGTTGTCGATGCCAGACTCAATGATGGTGGTCGCTACCAGCACGTCTATCTCGTGCTCCTGGAAGTCCATCATCACTTCTTCAACTTGATTGGGGCTCATCTGGCCGTGCGCCACGCCCACGCGGGCCTCCGGCGCGGCGGTCTGCACGCGCTCCAGAGCGTCTTCGATGGTGTTCACGCGGTTGCTCACGTAGTACACCTGGCCCTTGCGCTGCAGCTCGCGGCGGATGGCGTCGCTCACCACGTCCGGGTCGTACTCGCCCACCGTCACCTTCACGGGCAGCCGTCCCGGCGGCGGGGTAAGAATCATGCTCATGTCTCGCACGCCGCTCATGGCCATCTGCATGGTGCGCGGAATGGGCGTGGCGGAGAGCGTGAGCACGTCCACCTGCTCGCGCATGTTCTTCAGCTGCTCCTTATGCTGCACGCCAAAGCGCTGCTCCTCATCAATAATTACCAGGCCCAGGTCGTGCGGGTTTACGTCTGCAGACAGCAGCCGGTGGGTGCCAATGAGCACGCTCACACTGCCGTCCGCAAAGCCCTTGAGGGCGCGACGCTGCTGGCCCGGCGTCACAAAGCGGCTCAGGACCTCCACCTTCAGGTCAAAGGGGGCAAAGCGGTCGAAGAACGTATCGTAGTGCTGCTGGGCCAGGATGGTTGTGGGGCACAGGACCATGACCTGCTTGCCGTCCATGCAGCACTTGAAGGCCGCGCGCAGGGCCACCTCCGTCTTGCCAAAGCCCACGTCGCCGCAAAGCAGCCGGTCCATGGGCTTGTCGCTCTCCATGTCAGCCTTTATGTCCGCGATGGCAGACCGCTGGTCCGGCGTCAGGGCGTAGGGGAAGCTGGACTCCATCTCCTCCTGCTCCGGCGTGTCCAGCGCAAAGGCGTGGCCGGCCACGGCGCTGCGGCGGGTGTACAGATCCACCAAGTCAAATGCCAGCTTCTTGGCAGATTTGCGGGCCTTGCCGGTTGCACGGCTCCAGTCTGCCGTGTTCAGGCGGGTCAGGCGCGGGCTGGAGCCGTCCGGCCCCACGTAGCGCGTGATGCGGTCCACCTGCTCCAGCGGCACGTACAGCTTGTCCCCGTCGGCATATTCCAGCAAGAAGTAGTCGCGCTCGCGGCCGCCCACCTCCTGCCGCACTATGTCCGAGAACAGCGCGATGCCGTGCGTGGCGTGCACCACGTAGTCGCCGGGCTTGAAGGGGAAGGTCACGCTGGTTGGGTCCACCTTGCGCACGCGGTGGCGGTGGTGGCTCATGCGGGCCGTCAGGTCGGACACGCTGAGCACGCCCAGGCGCGCGGTTGGCACCACAATGCCCGCCGGCACCGGCGCGTCAAAGAAGGTTACCTGGCCGCGCTCCAGCGGGACCACGCCCATGTTGGCGTCCTGGCTGGTAACTGGCACGGAATTGGCAGCCGCGGTGGCCAGGGACTCCGTGAAGGGAATATTCTCGTCCGTGAAGGTAAGCTCCAGGGCCTCGCGCGCGGCGCGGTCCGGCACGGCAAAGACCACGGAGCAGCCGTCGTTTATGAGCCCGCGCACGCGGCCCAGCAGTTTGGTGTCAGACCCAGCGATGTTGGGCTGCTTCACGGCCAAGCTGGCAGTTGCGCCCGCCGCGCCCGCGCGCAGCATGCTGGAAAGCGTGAGCCTCTGCTGCTTGCCAAAGTCCAGCTTCTGCGGCGAGGTGTAGAGCTTCTCCGCGGGAATGCGTTGGGCGTTGCAGGCGGCGGTAATCTCGTCCGTCGCGCGCGTGCAGTCGTCGAAAAGGGCGCGCGGCTCCGCCAGCACCACCAGGGCGTCCTTGCACACGTAGTCCAGGGGCGAGGCCGTCTTGCCGTACAGCTCCTGCAGGTACTGGTCCAGCACCGGGGAGGAGGAGCCCTGGCGAATGAGCTCCAGGTCCGCCGCCACGGCCTTGGACTCGTCCGCCCGCTGGTAGAGGGCGCGGCTGGCGTTGGCAATGGTCTTCTCCGTCAGTGCCAGCTCGCGGCAAGGAACAATGGTCACGGACTGCAGCTCGCCGATGGTCTGGCCCGTGGAGGGCACCATGCGGCGAATGCGGTCCACCTCGTCGCCAAAGAACTCCACGCGAACGGGGGCCGTGGCCTGCGCGGGGTACACGTCCACGGTGTCGCCGTGCACGTGGAAGGCACCAGGCGCGGCCACGTCCGCGGCGTCCGCGTAGCCCATGCCCACCAGCAGGCGCGGCACGTCCTCAAAGTCCACCTGGTCGCCCACGCTGAAGGTGCTGCTGGCGAAGTAGGCCGAGCTCTTGGGCGGCACGCGGCGCAGCAGGGCGCGGGCGCTGGCCACTACCAGGCACTTCTCGCCCTGGGCCAGACGCTCCACCGCGCGGCAGCGGGCGCCCACCACGGCGTCGTCCGCCGGCTTGTCGGACCAGGGCCAGTCCTTGCGCTCCGGGTAGCGGCACACCACGCCCCGGCCCAGCCAGGCGGCCAGGTGGCGGGCGGCGCGGTCCGCCGTCTCCTCGCCGGAGACTATGAGCAGGCAGGGCCGGGGGTCGCGCGCCCACAGGGCCGCCACCATAAGGGGACGCGCGCTCTGGGCCACGGCCAGTGTGGCGTCGTTTCCCTGGTTGAGCTCGTGCAGAAGGCCAGTGTGGCGTCGTTTCCCTGGTTGAGCTCGTGCAGAAGCGGCAGCAGCTCCGGCGCGGCCAGCAGGCGTTGTGAGACTCGGTTGATGAACATGCACGGCACCTCTCATTTTGTTGTATCGAAGAGAGACGTGACAAAAGGGGACGTTTCTCTTTTGTCATTTCTCTTTTGTCACGCGTCCCGACGCACGACAGAAACCCCGCGAGCGGCTGCCCGTGGGGTTCCATGGAATTCCTCCCAACGATTCTACCCCGTACTCGCTAACGTATAAGTCTGTGGGAGGCCCGCAGATTATCGACAGCACTCATTCACTGCCGCCAGGGAAGATATATGGCGATTAGCTCATGCAGGACAAGCGGTTAGAAGAGAGACGGACATGCCCGCATACGACCCAACGAATTCGAACTCCATCCTCAGGTACGCCGGCAACCTCGTCGGCATGAGCTTCCGTCAGGTGCTCGACCTGGGCATCACGCCCGACGGCGGCCCCGCGGCCCCGGCCGCGAAGGAGTTCGACCGCCGCTCCTACAAGGGCGGCATGGGCGCCCTGCTGGAGGAGCGCTACTTCGGGTACGCATCCAACAGCGACTCCGAGGCGGACTTCGCCGAGGCTGGCGTGGAGCTCAAGGCCACGTGCTTCGACACGAAGAAGGACGGGACCATCGCCGCGGGCGAGAGGCTCGTCCTCTCGATGATCCCCAACGACCTGCCCGTGGAGGCGGAGCTCGCCGGGTCCCACCTCTGGCGCAAGTGCCGGAGCATCCTGCTCGTCCACTACGGGCGCGACAGGGGGGTCCCCAGGTACGAGCAGCGCATCCGCTACGTCACGCTCTTCACCCCGCCGGCCGATGACCTCGCCGTCATCCAGGAGGACTACCGCCAGATCGCCGCCCTCGTGCGCTCCGGCCACGCGGAGCTGCTCTCCGAGGGCGCGACAGCCTACCTCGGCGCCTGCACCAAGGGCGCCAACAGGGAGAGGAGCACGCAGCCGCAGCGCTACTACGCCCCGGACCGCTTGGCCCGCCGCCGCGCCTGGTGCTACAAGCAGCCCTACATGAACTACGTCCTCCACCACTACGTGATGGGCGCCGCCAGGGCGGACTCCCTCGGCGTCGCGGGCCGGGAGCTCAGGGCGCACTGCGAAACCATCATCAACGCGCACGCCGGGGAGTCGGACGCCAGCCTCTGCCTCGCGCTGGGCATCCCCTACACGGGCAACAAGGCGCAGTGGTCCACCATCGCGTACCGGCTGCTGGGCGTGCGCGGCGACCGCGCGGACGAGTTCGAGAAGGCCGGCGTCGTGGTGCGCGCCATCCGCGAGGAGCCGGACGGCCGCGTGAGGGAGAGCGTCCCCCTGCCCACATTCCGCTTCCGCGAGCTCGCCGCGGAGGAGTCCTGGGAGGAGTCCGAGCTCAGGAGCTACGTGCACAACACCACCTACCTGTTCGTGGCGTTCCGCAAGAACCTCGACGGGACCGCCACCCTCATGGGCTGCGTCATGTGGCAGATGCCCGACGCGGACGTTGACGGCCCGCTGCGCGAGTGCTGGGAGCGCACCGTGGCGACGATCCGCCGCGGCGTGCGCATCGAGCGCAGGGGTGACAGGTTCGAGAACGACCTGCCCAAGGCGACCGAGAGCCCCGTCGCGCACGTGAGGCCACACTCCGCTAGGTCCGCCTACCGCATCGGCGGAGTCGACTACGGCAACGTGGAGCGCGACGCGGACGAGCTTCCCGACGGCCGCTGGATGACCAGGCAGAGCTTCTGGCTCAACCACGGCTACGTGGCGGGGGTGCTCCGAGACGCCGGAATCTAGCTCCTTGATCTTGTCCCGCGGATCGGTTACCATGTACGCACATCAACGCCGGGCACAGCAGAGAGGTTGATAAACGTGTCGGACGAAATCAGGGTTGCCGAGCTCTTCGCGGGCGTCGGCGGGTTCAGGCTCGGCCTGGACGGGTACCGCAGCACGAACCATCCCGAGTGGGAGCTTCCCGCGGCAGGTCCCTTCAGGACCGTGTGGGCCAACCAGTGGGAGCCTGGGTCGGACAGGCGGCAGTTCGCGGCCCGCTGCTACGAGGAGCGCTTCGGCCGGGGCTCGGTGGTCTGCGAGGACATCAACAGGGTGCTGGACGAGTACGAGGCCGGAGAGCGCGGCATCCCGGACGTGGACATGGCGGTCGGCGGCTTCCCCTGCCAGGACTACTCCGTGGCGCGCACGCTAAGCAGCGCCCGCGGCATCGAGGGCAAGAAGGGAGTGCTCTGGTGGGACATCGAGCGCTTCCTCTACCTCAAGAAGCCACGGCTCGTCCTCCTCGAGAACGTGGACCGCATCCTCAAGAGCCCCGCCAAGCAGCGCGGTCGCGACTTCGCGATCATCCTTTCCTGCCTCGCCAGCCTAGGCTACAGCGCCGAGTGGCAGGTAATCAACAGCGCAGAGTACGGGTTCCCCCAGCGCCGCAAGCGCATCTACATCTTCGCGGAGCGCACGCAGGACTGGAAGCTTGGCCATCGCCTGTACGACGGCGTGATTCCGGAAGCCTTCCCAATCCAGCACCAGGCTGTCGTGGACGAGGTCCAGATTCCCGTGGACCCCGTCGACGCGTCGGCCAACTTCAACAGGGGCCGCAAGCTCTCGCCCTTCCGCAACCGCGGCGTTTTGGTAGGCAACACGGTCCTCACCTGCGACGTGGTCGAGCGCTACTCGGGCGAGCGCAGGACGCTGGGCGACGTGCTGGTGCCGGAGTCGCAGGTACCTGCCCAGTTCTACATCCCGGACGACCAGCTCCCCAAGTGGGAGTACCTCAAGGGCTCCAAGCGCGAGCCCCGCGTGGCGGCCAACGGCCACGAGTACACGTACTCCGAGGGAGCGATGGCCTTCCCGGACGCGACCGACAGGCCTTCCCGCACGATACTCACCGGGGAGGGGGGTTCGGGCCCGTCGCGCTTCAAGCACGTAATCCAAACGTCGGACGGCCGTCTCCGTCGCCTCGTCCCCGACGAGCTGGACCAGCTGCAGGGCTTCCCCAAGGGTTGGACCGACACGGGCATGACGGACGGCAACCGCGCGTTCTGCATGGGCAACGCGCTTGTCGTTGGAATACCTCACCGCATAGGCAGGGTTATCGCACGCAGGATCTCAAACCCAAACCAGCACTAGCGCTCGCCATCGCGGCACCCCTCAACATGACTTCTCCTCTGAGGAAGTGTAGTGAGCATCCGTTCGCAAGCCTCGCCATCCGCAACGCCAGGTGAATGCCTCCCTAGGACTTCGCGGTCGCAGAATTCCGCGGCGCATATGGTTCACGCATGAACGCATCTCTGCCTGCGATGGCGAGTCTCTCCTGATAAGCGCGAATCATTTTGCGCGCGTCAGCGGCTGTAAACCTCTTCAATAACTCCTCGTCCCAGCGATCGGCGAGGAGAGCGTTTTGTCCCGCTCCAGGAAACCCCTCAAAGCCTTCGTCTGCCCATTTGCGCAGGACCCGCGTGACTGCCTGGTCGAGCTCGTCCTCCAACTTGCGCCTGTAGAAGGACGTCAGTCGGGCGTATGCATCGGTGCCCACACCATGCGCAAGCAGGACACTCTTGATGTACTCTGCATAGTCGATTCGTTCGTAGCCTCTGCTCACATAGGGATGGAACTTAGGATGCCCGCACGAAGCATCCCACGCACTCTTTTCGCCTTCGGAAGTAAGCTGCTCATATGGGTGCTCGAACTTACCCATGAGTAGTCGTACATCAACGTTGAGCGCCCGTGCGATGGTGTCTAACGTCCTCGGATCCATCCGCCCATCCTGTAGGTTTCTCCGGATAGACCTCTCGGCGAGATCGTGCATGGGATTACCCTCAACATCCTTGGCGTCCTCGGCACCCATTTTTCCGCCTGCAGCCGTCTTAGCACGCTTCGCGCAGTATTCATGGCACCATGCAGCAAGTTTCGGTGGAGTTGAAACGTCTGCTTCAATCTCAAAGTCACTAGGTACCACCAAGTATTCTTTGGCATCCCTCATGACAAGCCGAAAGCGATAGACCGATATTATCGCTTGATTCCTTGGACGTCCCATGACCCTCCAATCGGTCGAAAACTACGTCAATACGCCACTAGTATGCGAGTTTCTGGCCGATTACTATGATGACACAGTCAAGAGCCAGACAGAAAGGCATTTACCATGGAACGGAACGAAGGACACATCGAGCAAGTTGCAAATGCCGTGCAATGCATCATCAACACCGACGCAAAAGCGTGGAAGGTGTTCCTGGGACTTGCAATCATCGCATTTGCGATCTACGAAACCAGCCAGGATAACAGGGGGACGCTCAGAGGCGGCAACAGTAGCGCCGACCCAAATACCCCTGCGCTTGAACCCGCATAGCCAAAGAACGCGAACGGCCGCAGGGGTATCTGCGGCCGTGTGTCAAAACAGAAACGTCCCCTTTTGGCATAAGAAGATTTGGCGCAACGGCCCCATTGAGCTGCCCCTTGTTGCTTCTCGGTAGCATCATGGAAGGGTATGGGCAAACGATAATCCCTAGCTAGGAGGGCACGATGAAGGGCATCATCCTCGCGGGCGGCAGCGGCACCCGCCTCTACCCGCTCACCACGGTCACGAGCAAGCAGCTCCTGCCCGTCTACGACAAGCCGATGGTCTACTACCCGCTCTCGACCCTCATGCTGGCGGGCATAAAGGACATCCTGATCATCTCCACCCCGCAGGACACCCCCAACTTCCAGCGCCTGCTGGGCGACGGGTCAGACTTCGGCGTCTCGCTCTCCTACGCGGTGCAGCCAGAGCCCAACGGCCTCGCGCAGGCCTTCGTC
>OMVJ01000057.1 GCA_900314495.1 uncultured Olsenella sp. | reverse complement strand
GGCTGGAGGCGGCGTAGGATTCAGGAGGCGACGACTGGTTCAAGGTGATGGCCCGGACGCCTACCGAGCGGCCGTTACACCAACTTTCTCGACACTACCTTCGCGTCCAGCGCACTTTGACTTACGAAGCACCATTGATCGTTAACCTTGTAAAAACGCAAGGCCTCTAGCGTCCGATCCATGTCCCAAATGCCCTGGTAATACATATCAACAGCAAAATAGACCTTGTCGTTGGCCACGCCGCCGACAATCAAATCGTAATCGCGCCAAGCGGTTCCGCCGCGCCCATTTCGCAGCTTGATCAAAGTAAGAGGTGAGGTAGAAGCCTTGCCCAAAGTCTAGATTCTTGCGAGAGTGATGAACATTCGGTCGCTCGATGGATTGAGTCGACCCGTGATACAGCCTCACAGTTCAACCCCCTCGCGCCGCGCAATCAACTCGACGTCTTCAAGCACCGTTTGTTCGCCCATGGAATGCAGCACGTCAAAGCACGGAATGAGGTACCCGTCCACGATGTTCGCGCGCTGCATCCTCGCATACGCCTCGGCGGGGAGAATCTCCCAAGCTTGAGCCGCCTTGTTTATTACCCAAACCACATAGGCCAACACGTCTGCATCGCGCTCAGACATCAGTCTCCCCCATTCCAACTCTCCGCCCATTTTCAATCAGTATGCCCAAACTCACGAGCCGGGAAACCCGCCGCTTGCCGTATACGCCCCTCGCGGGACCCCGATCTCGTGGCCCTAATCGGCTTTTGGGGAGCACTTCTTGGCCCCCGATACAAGCCGCCTTGGGACCCTCAGTCGTGATTTTCGAACTTGTGCACGCGCCAGAACCGCGGGCACGTGCTATCGTCGCAGGTCAGAGGCATAGCCGAAAAGTGCCTCTCTCCCACCGTAGGGATTCGCACCTTCAGCGCCGAGACCCCTGAAGAAAAGTGCAGGTCAGACGGGGTGTGCCCTCTGCCCGTCGACGCCAAAATCGCGACCTAAGTGCACAAGTTCTCGAATCACGACTGAGGGTCAGGTCGGGTCGCGCAGGACGCGCTTCGGTCTACACGAAGCGACGAAAACCACTCCTGCAGCCCAGCCGTACTGCAAAGAAGCGGCGGGGCCGTGGGGCTCCGCCGCTCGCGCGCCGTTTGGCTGCTCGGGCTCGCTTGTCCGCGCCGCTATCGTGCGCCGCCGCGCAGGGAAAACTTAGAAGTTAACCGGCTCGTCGTAGTAGCAGCAGGTCAGGATCTTCTCGAAGTCCTCGGCCTTGGTCTCGCGCGGGTTCTCGGGCGTGCATGCATCCAGCACCGCGTTGGCGGCAATCTGCGGGAGCTTGGCCTTGAACTCGGCCTCGGAAACCATGACGGGCTGGGCGTTGTCGTCGGCCTTGATGCCGCCGTTCGCGTAATTCTTGATGCCCTGCGGGATGTTGAGCTGGTCGTTCATGTGGCGGATCTCCTGGACCAGGGCCTCAACAAGCTGCTCGTCGGTCTCGCCGGGGAGGTGCAGGATCTCCTTGGCAACGTAGGCGTAACGCTCGCGCGCGCGGCCGTCACGGGAGTTCCACTGGATGGCCTTGCCCAGGTACATGGCGTTGGCGCAGCCGTGGATGATGTGGCCGTTCTCAAACGCGGCGCCGGTCTTGTGGGCCATGGAGTGCACGATGCCCAGCAGGCCAGAAGAGAACGCGATGCCGGCGATGCACTGGGCCTCGTGCATGTGCTGGCGGGCGTCCTTGTCGCCGGTGTAGGAGACGGGCAGCCACTGGTGAATCTCGCGGATGCCGTGCAGGGCGTTGGCGTCGGTGAACATGGACGCCGCGGTGGAGACGTAGGCCTCCAGGCAGTGGGTCAGCGCGTCCATGCCGGTGTGCGCGCAGAGCTTGGCGGGCATGCTGTAGGTGAGCTCGGGGTCAACAATGGCCACGTCGGGCGTGATCTCGAAGTCAGCGATGGGGTACTTGATGCCCTTGTGGTAGTCCGTGATGATGGAGAACGCGGTGACCTCCGTCGCGGTGCCGGAGGTGGAGCTGATGGCGCAGAAGTGGGCCTTCTTGCGCAGCTCAGGGATGCCGAAGACCTTGCACATGTCCTCGAAGGTGCACTCCGGGTACTCGTACTTGATCCACATGGCCTTGGCCGCGTCGATGGGCGAGCCGCCGCCGATGGCAACAATCCAGTCCGGGCCGAAGGCCTGCATGGCGGCCGCGCCCTTCATGACGGTCTCAACGGAGGGGTCGGACTCGACGCCCTCGAACAGCTGGACCTCCATGCCGGCAGCCTCAAGGTCGGCCTGGACGTCCTGCAGGAAGCCGCCGCGGCGCATGCTGCTGCCGCCGGAGACGATCATGGCCTTGTGGCCCTTGAAGTTCTTGACCTCGTGGCGGGCACCCTCGCCAAAGTACAGATCACGCGGATTGGTGAAACGACCCATAACACTCTCCTTACCATTCGCCGACGCCCCAGCGCCGGTTGTCTAGGGCACGCGGCCCCGTATTACGGCATTCCCTTGCGAGGCAACCTCTCCTGAAGCCTCACGTTTCCAGATGATTGCACAACCAACCG
>OMVJ01000058.1 GCA_900314495.1 uncultured Olsenella sp. | reverse complement strand
ACCATGCGCTCGCGCTGTCCGTCCGGAAGCGTCGCGGAAAGCAGCACCGTCGGGACTCGCCAATAGCCAAGCCACTGCAGGATCACATCCAGGTACTGCCTCATGTACAGGTCGTACGCGTGGCACTCGTCAACCACCACAACCTTGTTGGCCAGCGCAAGCTGCCTTAGCGAGAGGTGCCTCATGTGGAGCGCGCCCATCAGCACCTGGTCGACGGTGCACACCACAAAGTTCGACAGCATGCCCTTCTTCCGGCCGTACATCCACGCGGAGACCGTCGCACCCTCAGACTCGAACTCGCGCGCATCACCCTCGCGAGCATTTCCCACAAGGCTCCTATGCCGCCGGGACTCCCTCACGAGTCCCTGGAACTCCTCGTTCAGGTCTGCCTTGCCATGCGCAAGATAGATGTCCTTCTCCTCGAGGCTCCCGTCGCGCGGAAGCCTGTCAAGCCACTTGCGCACGCGCGCGAACATCGCGTCCGTCGTCGCCATTGTGGGCAGCGCCACGCAGACGCCGCCCAGTCCCCGACGGTACGCCAAGAGCTCCGCGGCAACTAGCGCGGCCTCCGTCTTGCCCTCGCCCATGGGCGCCTCGATCACCAGCAGACCGGGGTCCTTCGCATCCCACGCAACCTGTTCGGCAGCCTTCTGTATGGGTCTTGGCTCAATGCCGGCAGGCAGGCCAAACCTATGGCAGAAGAACTCCCCAAACGGCTCCACGCAGGGCCTCTGCTCCGACCATGGCGCGGGAATATGCGCCATGGCCCAGGCGCGCTCCAGCCTGCGGCGCAGCGTTGCGGCGTCCATGCCGTCATCCACATCGCAGACGTCGAGCAGCTCAAACAGGTCGCTATCGCTCGCCAGCCAGTCGCTGATGATCACCATACCCGTAAGCAGGCTCTCCACCGCAACGTCAAGCCTTAGCCGCACAAGGTGGCCAAGCCGCTCGTCGTCAATCTCCGCAAGCCACGCGGCATAGCCCACAAGCTCGTCCTGGGCTTCCTCCCAGGCCTCGTGACCCTCTCCGCCCCACCCCAGCGCGAGCAGGTCATGACTGCCGTCATGCAGGCGCGTCCGCACGGGAAAGTTCCCATGGTGGGCGCCAACGATGCTGGGAAGAGAGCGCACCCCGGATGCCCCGCAATCCGGCGCGCCATGCCGGGCAAGGTACTTCTCCAGAATCAGCTCGCCGGCAATCGGATGCGTCGGGTCCCGCTTCCCCACCAAATCGCGATTCAGCACGAACCCCGCACGTTCGGGCTTCCAGGCTATGCCCCGCGCATCGCTCCAGCCAAACGGCACGCCCTTCGCCTGGAACACCGGCGTAGCCTTCCCAACGTCGTGCGCGCCCGCGAGGAACACCAGAAGGGACCTGGCCGATGCTTCGTCCCCGCCATCCTCACCGCCAACCGCTCGTGCGACAACCTCCCTCGTCGCCTTGGGAAGCCAGCAATCCCACAGCCTGCCGGCCACCCCAGCGGCATCAGCCAGGTGCACGTACAGCGGGAGCCAGCACTCCCCCTCGCCGTAATCCGACTTGCCCCACAGCGACCTCGTCGCCGCGGTCAGACTTCCAAGCTCACCGGAACCTGCCATGATCTCGCCTCCGAACGCCCCAGAAGCAAGGCGCCGTCGCATTGCCATCAGCCCATCTAGACTCTGACACATCCGGAGGACATTAATTCAGGGCGAGAAGAACTTCTCCGCGGCTGGCGGGCGTACCAGCGTTGGGCACCAAGCTTCTATGCTCGCTCCGTCCGCACTTGCGGTCGTATCTGGAAAGCTGGCGCAAGCGGGAAAGCATCCCAGCCGCAATGCAGAGCCTGCCAGAGGCGACCCTCACGGCACAGGTTGCCCCGGGTACCTGCCGAGTTCCAGGACGGCACGACCTACATGCAGGAGCTGACACGCCAGCTGGCGGAGTACATAGTCGATGAGGTGATGAGCGCGGAGGCCGACGAGGCGTGCATGGCGGCGCCAGCAGCAGGAGCGGCCACGGGGAGCGCAGCCTGCAGACGTGCGTGGGGACGCCGGCACCGAGGGGTCCCAAGCTCAGGAGCGGGAGCTTCTTCCCGGACGACGTGACAGGGCACTCGCGTCCGCGGTGGTCGAGACGTGCGCCACGGGAACGAGCGCCCGCAAGGCGCGGCGGATAGCCGAGAGGATGGGCGTGGGACGCCTCTCCAAGGACCAGGCGGGCGCAATCACCCGGAGCCTCGACGCCGGACGCGGCGGAGCCGCCCGGGCGCGATCTCTCCGGCTGCCGCATCTCCGACCCGAAATCTTTCGGCGCTCAAACGGGGGTGGTACCGGAAATCCGTACCAAACGATGACGTTTGGAGGATTGCGTGTACACCCTTGAGCAGAGGACCAGGGCGGTCGAGCTCTACATCAAGCACGGCCTCAAGGCGACGACGACGATAGGGGAGCTGGGCTATCCATCCCGCGTCCAGCTCGCAGCCTGGCACAGGGAATGGCTCGAGACCGGGGGCTCGCTCCACGAGAGGAGCAGGGCCTCCGAGG
>OMVJ01000059.1 GCA_900314495.1 uncultured Olsenella sp. | reverse complement strand
GCCGGGCGAGCTGCAGCTGCTGCGATTCAAGTATGAATACAACGGGATCGAGCTGGACGTGTCCCTGGCGGAGGCGGAAAACATACTCTGGGACAACACGTCCCCCCTTACCGGGAATTCCCGCACGCCGTACATCCTCGAGACGCTTTCGTATCTGCGCCGGGCGGGCATCCGGAGCGGCGTGATCAGCAACATCGGCTGGTCCGCCGCCGCGCTGCGCCGGCGCATCGCCCTCTTGCTGCCGGACAACGACTTTGAGTTCATCATCGCCTCCTGCAGCTATGGCATCCGCAAGCCGGACAGACGGCTCTTTGACATGGCGCTCAGGAAGGCGCGCCTTTCCGCCGAACAGGTCTGGTTCTGCGGCGACACGTTTGAGACGGACGTCGTCGGCGCGGCCTCCGCAGGCATACTGCCCATCCTGTACGGCAATCAGGACCATGCGCGAAGCGCCGATGACCCGGCGTACCTGGCCATTTCCGATTGGCGGCAGCTCATTGGGTTGATCGGGCAAAGCGAATAGAAAAAGAGATTGCCGCGCGCTATAACGCGGCAGTCTCTTTTCTGATGATTTCTTCAATGACGATCGCGACGCCGTCGTGCTCATTGTCCTCAGTTATTCGCGCGCACGCGCGCTTGACTTCAACGGTCGCGTTGCCCATGGCCACGGCCGTGCCGGCGGCGCGAAGAAGGCCCAGGTCGTTGCCGTCGTCGCCAAACGCGACGCCGCGGGCGGGGTCAATGCCCAGCGCGCCCGCGAGCCTGACCAGCGCGTCGCCCTTGTTGGCGCCCGCGGTGGTGACCTCGATCTCGCGGTCGCCCATGCGGGCAAGCTCCAGGCCGCCCAGCGCCTCAAGCCGCCGCGCGCCCTCGTCGCGCTCCTGCCGGTCGCCAAACGAGCACTGAATCTTGTAGACGCCAGCAAAGTCACCGGCAGCTACCAGCGCGGGCACGGAATCCACCAGCTCCGTGCCAGGAAAGTGCGTGCGCATCTCCTCCGCGGAGGCACCGGAGAGGTTCACCATGTAGGAGAAGACGTTGCGTTCCATGTACTCCGCGTCGTGCAGGAAGGCGAACCAGCCGCGGCACAGGCCGGCCAGGGCCTGGAACACGGCCGCGGACTGCGTGGGCGCGAGGGGAGCGCCAAAGAGCTCGGCGCGGCCGCTCGCGCTGCTCGCGCGGCGCACCAGGCTGCCGTTCAGCGTGACCAGGTAGTCCATCCAAGGCTCGTCGTAAATGAACGAGAGCATGTCCACGGGCCGGCCGGTGACCGCCGCCACGACACAGCCGCGCTGGTGGGCAAGGGCAAACGCCCGCTTGGTGCGCTGGGGCATGAACTTCTCCGCGTGCGGAATCGTGGTTCCGTCCAGGTCAAAGGCGACGAGGTCAAAGGGTCTGGTGCTGGGCATGCGATGGTGCTCCTTGGGTCTGCGCGCGGGGTGGGCCGGTTGCGGGGACCACCCGGCTGAGGGCCGCCCGCGGGGGCTAACCCCGCAAGAAGGGCTTACCCTCACTACTTTGATGGTTCGCGGGCGCAATGAAAACAAGGACTTCGTAACGATTTCAAGGCCATTTGTAGAGATGTACACGCCCGGCACCGTGGATTACAAAAAGGATTTGTTGACACAAAAAGTCGCGGGGCATATTATTCTCTTCGCTTGCGGGGGCAACGGTTCCCGCGGGTGCTTGAAAAAAGAATGGGGATGTGGCACAGCGGCAACTGCGGCGGACTGTAAATCCGCTCCCTCTGGGTTCTCTGGTTCGAGTCCAGACATCCCCACCATTCTTGCCCGTGTAGCTCAGTCGGTAGAGCACTTCGTTGGTAACGAAGAGGTCACCGGTTCGAATCCGGTCGCGGGCTCCATTTTCAAGCGCAAGGCACCCTTGCCGGTGTAGCTCAGCTGGTTAGAGCACGCGGCTCATACCCGCGATGTCACTGGTTCGAATCCAGTCACCGGTACCAGATTCTTACGGCGGAAACGCCGAAGATATATATTGAGTACGTCAGTAAATTGAAGCGGCCATCAGGGCCGTTTCGTTTAAGGAGGACGGCAATGGCCAAGGAGAAGTTTGATCGTTCTAAGCCGCACGTAAACATCGGCACCATTGGTCACGTTGACCACGGCAAGACCACCCTTACCGCGGCAATCACCAAGGTTCTGTCCACCACCGAGGGCTGCAAGGCCACCTTCGTTCCCTTCGAGGACATCGACAAGGCCCCCGAGGAGCGTCAGCGCGGCATCACCATTTCCGTCGCTCACGAGGAGTACGAGACCTGGGAGCGCCACTACGCTCACGTCGACTGCCCGGGCCACGCCGACTACATCAAGAACATGATCTCCGGCGCTGCTCAGATGGACGGCGCTATCCTGGTCATCGCCGCCACCGACGGCCCCATGGCTCAGACCCGCGAGCACATCCTGCTCGCCCGTCAGGTCGGCGTTAAGTACATCGTCGTCTTCCTGAACAAGTGCGACATGGTCGACGACGAGGAGCTCATCGACCTCGTCGAGATGGAGACC
>OMVJ01000060.1 GCA_900314495.1 uncultured Olsenella sp. | reverse complement strand
CATCCCCTCCGTCCGCATGGTCGTGGGTGGCTTCCCGTGCCAGGACTACAGCGTGGCACGACCGTTGAGCCAGGCCGGCGGCATCGAGGGCAAGAAGGGTGTCCTGTGGTGGGACATCTATCGCTTTCTGCAGATTCAGATATCGAAGTCGCCAGAGAACGCGAAGCTTTGCCTGTTTGAGAACGTCGACAGGCTCCTGAAGTCCCCGGCCTCGCAGCGCGGCCGCGACTTTGCCATCATCCTGAGCTGCCTGGCAACCTTGGGCTATTCCGTCGAGTGGCAGGTCATCAACTCGGGGGCCTACGGCTTTCCGCAGCGTCGCAAGCGCATCTATATATATGCCGAGAGAAACGCGGGCTGGAACCTTGAGGGAAGACTGTTCGACGGCGTAATTGCCCGCGCCTTCCCGATTGCGCGCCAGGAGGACGTGTTCGAGGTTGCCATCCCCGCCGACCCCTACGAGGCGACGATGCACTTCAACGAGCAGCGACTGAAGCGCTCTCCGTTCAGGGACCGTGGCGTGATGGTTGGCAACACGGCCCTGACCTGCGACGTTGAGGAGGCATATGCCGGACGGCTTGGCTGTCTGGCTGACGTGCTCGTGCCCGACAGCGAGGTTCCGGAGGAGTTCTTCGTTCCCGAGGAGCAGCTTTCGCGGTGGGAGTACCTGAAGGGCGCGAAGCGCGAGAAGCGCGTGAACAAGAAGACGGGCTTCGAGTACATGTACTCCGAGGGGTCCATGGCGTACCCCGACCTGACCGAAAACCCGTCGAGAACGATTCTGACGGGGGAGGGCGGAACGAGTCCGTCCCGCTTCAAGCACATTATCCGCTGCGAGGACGGCCGCATGAGGCGCCTGGTTCCGGACGAGCTCGACCAGCTGCAGTGCTTTCCGAAGGGGTGGACCGACACGGGCATGACCGATGGACACAGGGCCTTCTGCATGGGAAACGCCCTCGTGACCGGTATTCCGTACCGCATCGGCAGGGAGATTGCCAAGGAGCTGGAGTAGGGCCGGCTGCCACGGAGCCTGGCCTTCTTACCGGATCTTCGAACGTGAGCGCACCTCCTGCGTCTAGCCTGGCTTGGTGACGACGCGGGAGGTGCCTTATGTCTGAGAGGCGAAACTGGAGCTGGGAAGATACGCTGGCTGCGTTTGCGCTGTACTTCTACCTGCCGTCTGGGCAGCAGACCAAGCAGAACAAGGACGTCATTGCGCTGGCGGACGCCGTGGGGAGGACGCCATCCTCCGTGGCGCTGAAGCTGGGAAACATCAAGGCGTGGGACCCGATGAGGAGCGGCAAGGGGCTGGCGCATGGCAGCAAGCTTGATGCCCATGTGTGGGAGGAGTACGACGCCAAGGGAAACGAGCTCATGCGGCAGGCGGTCTCGCTGCTGGATGCCAGACTGGGCGGAACGAACGCGGAGGGCGACGAGGTTGGCTACCTGCTTGTGAACGTGCCGGAGGGACATGACAGGATCGTGGAGGCCACCACGCGCGTGAACCAGAGCTACTTTAGGAACTCGCTTTTGGAGAACTACAACCACCAGTGCTGCTTTACCGGCATGGCGATCGACACGCTGCTGATGGCAAGCCACATCAAGCCGTGGGCTGCCTCCGACTCGAGGGAGAAGGTCTCGCCGGACAACGGCCTGCTGCTGAACGCCCTGCACGACCGGGCATTTGACCAGGGACTCATGACGATCGACGAGCACATGTGCATACGGGTCTCGTCGACGGTGCCGCGCGACGTGTCGTACAACGACTGGCTGTGGAGCTTCGACAAGCGGGAGATGCGGCTGCCCACGAGGATGAGACCGCGCCGCGACTTCATCGAGTATCACAACGACGTCATCTTCAAGGGGTAGGGGTCGGCAGGAGCCTGCGTCTGGCCGATTCGCCGCGGCCAAGGGGGCGAGCTCTTCTCGTCCGGGCGAGGCGCTTGGGATGGCGCGGCAGGGGCATAATCTTTCCTGGGCGGTGCGGGTGCGCCGGGCTGGGAGGCTTGCGTTATGTCGGACGTGCGATTTGGGACTGCGGCTGGTGGCTTTGCCGGGACGGGCGTATGCGCCGGGGCGGGAGACTCCGCCGGGGCGGTGGAGGCGATTGAGTCCATTCTGACGAGGCCTCGCGACGAGGTGCTTGCGGAGTGCCGGCGCTACGTGGTGGGGCAGGAGGACGTGCTCCGCGAGGTGGTGGGGCTGACGTACTCGTGCCTGCAGCGCATGGAGATGCGCGCCCGCGGCGTGGACGACCTGGACCTGCCGCGCGCGTGCGCGTTCATG
>OMVJ01000062.1 GCA_900314495.1 uncultured Olsenella sp. | reverse complement strand
AGTTCCTCGGCTGGCACGGGCTCAAGAATCTCATGGGCGTCTATTTCACGTTCATCCTGATTTTCGAGCCGCTCGCGTTCTACTGGACGTTCCGTGCAGCGCAGGAAGGCAGCCGCTACTGCCGGGCCTTCCTCGTGCCGTCCCAATAACATACGCGCCAGCACGCGTGTTATGGAATGCGAATAACACGCGTGTGGTGGGCGCGACGTGCTATAACCCCAGGTGAGAACCGCTACGCTCCACCGCACGTATGTTAGCGATTTCCAATAACACGCGCGCAGGGACGCGTGTTATTGCGGGGGCGTGGGCGGGCGCGTGACACGCCCGGTTATCCCGGGTCCCTAGTGCGCAAACCACAGAATGCGCACTAGGCGGCGAAGATAACGCGCATTCTGTGGAATGTACGTGCTACAACCCCAGTTGGCGCAACTTGGCTCGCACGAAATGCGCGTTATTGCCCGCAATTGGGGCGCTGGGAGTGCGCATTCTGTGGTTTGCGCACTCCCGCAGGGGCCGGGGCCGCGCCGAGAGGGGTCGCTGCGGCAGGGAGCTGGTACCGAGCCGAGAGGAGCTGCCGCCGCGCGCCCGCCGCCCGCCGCCCCGCCGCGCGGCCCTACTGCCCCTGCTTGGCGTACTTGGCCTCGGTGGCCTCCTTGGCCGGGCGCCACCAGTCCTCGTGCTCGCGGTACCAGGCGATGGTCTGGTCCAGGCCCTCGCCGAAGTCCGTGTGCACGGGGCGCCAGCCCAGCTCCTCGCGCAGCTTGGTGGGGTCGATGGCGTAGCGGCGGTCGTGGCCGGGCCGGTCGCGCACCCAGTCGAAGGCGTCGGCCGGCTGGCCCATGCGCTCGAGGATCGCGCGCAGCACGTCGATGTTGCTGCGCTCGCCGTCGGCGCCGATGAGGTAGGTCTCGCCGATGCGGCCGCGCGTCAGGATGTCCCAAACCGCGCGGGAGTGGTCCTCGGTGTGGATCCAGTCGCGCACGTTCTCGCCGGTGCCGTACAGCTTGGGCCGGATGCCGCAGATGATGTTGGTGATCTGGCGGGGGATGAACTTCTCAACGTGCTGGTAGGGGCCATAATTGTTGGAACAGTTGCTGATGGTGGCGCGGACGCCGTAGGTGCGGGCCCAGGCGCGGACCAGGAGGTCGCTGGACGCCTTCGTGGAGCTGTAGGGGCTGCTGGGCTTGTAGGGGTCATCCGGGCGGAAGCGGCGCGGCTCGTCCAGGGCCAGGTCGCCGTATACCTCGTCCGTGCTAACGTGGTGGTAGCGAACGGTGCCCACCACGTTGGTCCGCACGAAGGGCTCCGGGTCCAGGATGGAGTTGTCGTTGTGGCTCTCCGCCGCGTAGTGGACGATGGCGTCGTGGCCGGGCACCAGGCGGTCCAGCAGGTCTGCGTCGCAGATGTCGCCCACCACCAGCTCCACCTGCTCGGGCGGAAGGCCGGCGATGTTCTCCGGGTTGCCGGCGTAGGTGAGCTTGTCCAGCACGGTGACGTGCACCTCCGGGTGGTTTGCGGCCACCCAGCGCACGAAGTTGGAGCCAATGAAGCCGCAGCCGCCGGTCACGATGATGTTGCGGGGCTGGAAGTCCTGTGCCACGTCCTCTGCCATGTGTCCTCCTGGGGTCGTCTGGGGCCCGGGCGGGCCCGCGGTGGTAGTTGGGCGCTCCCCGGCGCCAGGTTGGTGCCGGGGAGCTGCCAGCTTGTTGCTAGTTTGCCTGCTCGGCGAAGTTGGCCGCGTAGGTGGAGAGGGCCTCCTGCCAGGGCCGCATGCCGTTGCCGATGCCCGCCTCCAGGTGGGCGTTGCGCAGGCTGGAGTAGTGGGGCCGGTCCGCGGAGCCGGGGACCATCTGCTTGTACTGCTCGGACGTGCAGGGCTCGACGCGGCAGCCCGTGCCGAACTCCCGCATGATCGCGGCCGCGAAGTCCGCCCAGGAGCAGGTGCCCTCGTTGGTGCAGTGGTAGATGCCGAAGTCCTCCGTCTGGGCCAGGCGCAGGATCTGCCACGCAAGGTCGTTGGCGCTGGTGGGGTTGCCAAGCTGGTCGCTCACCACGGTAACGTGGTCGTGGGTCTTGGCCAGGCGCAGCATGGTCTTGACGAAGTTCTTGCCCACGTAGCCGTACAGCCAGGCCGTGCGAACCACGAAGGTGCGGGGGTTGTTGGCAAGCGCCAGGCCCTCGCCCGCAAGTTTGGTGCGACCGTAGGCGGAGATTGGCGCGGGCACGTCCGTCTCCACGCGGGGCTCCGGGTCCGTGCCGGGGAAGACGTAGTCCGTGGAGACGTGCACGAGCTTCGCCCCCTGAGCGGCGCAGGCCCGCGCAAGGTTCATGGGACCGAGCGCGTTGGCGCTGAAGGCACCCTGCCAGTTTGTCTCGCAGCCGTCCACGTTGGTCATGGCCGCGCAGTTGATGGCCAGGTCATAGGGGTCGTGCGCGCCAAACCAGGCGTCCACGGCCTCCCAGCTGGAGATGTCCAGGTCGTCGATGTCTATGTAGTCCACGCTCGCGCCGGCGTAGGCCGCGGGCACGGCGCCCGCCTCGGCCTGGCCGGTGGTGATGAGCCGGCGAAGCTCGTTGCCCAGCTGGCCGCGGGACCCGGTGATGAGGATGCGCATGCCCTAGGCCTCCCGATTGTCCTTGTCCGGCGCGATCTTGCCCTCGGCCACGGTGCGCAGGTGGGCGCCGTAGTTGGACTTGCCGTAGCGTTCCGCGCACTCCATCAGCCGCTCGCGCGAGATCCAGCCGTTCTGGTAGGCGATCTCCTCCGGGACGGAGACGGGCAGGTCCTGCGCGGTCTCCACCGTGCGCACGAACTGAGAGGCCTCGAACAGGGACTCCATGGTGCCGGTGTCCAGCCAGGCGTAGCCGCGGCCCAGGGTTATGACGTCCAGGGTGCCGTCCTCAAGGTACATGCGGTTGAGGTCCGTTATCTCGTACTCGCCGCGGGCGGAGGGGGTGACCCTGGCGGCCAGGCCCGTCACGCGCCCGTCGTAGAAGTAGAGGCCGGTGACGGCGTAGTTGCTCTTGGGGTGGGCGGGCTTCTCCTCAATGGAGACGGCGTTGTAGTGCTCGTCGAACTCCACCACGCCGAAGCGCTCCGGGTCGTCCACGCGGTAGCCGAAGACGGTGGCGCGCCCGGCCTCCGCGGCGCGGACGGCGCGGCGCAGGTTCCTGGTGAGGCCGTTGCCGTAGAAGATGTTGTCGCCCAGCACCAGGGCGCAGGGCTCGCCGGCGATGAAGTCCGCGCCGATGACGAAGGCCTGCGCGAGGCCGTTGGGCTCTGGCTGCACCGCGTAGGAGAGCGAGACGCCGAAGTCTGACCCGTCGCCCAGCAGGCGCTGGAAGTTGGG
>OMVJ01000064.1 GCA_900314495.1 uncultured Olsenella sp. | reverse complement strand
CACCATGGCCAACGAGGCCGCCGACCAGCTGCGCCAGCTCGAGGTCAACCGCCCCACCCACGTGTTCGTCCAGGCCGGCGTCGGCTCGCTCGCCAGCGCAATGGTCGGCTTCTTCACGAACCTCTTCCCCAGCAACCCGCCCAAGTTCGTGATCATGGAGGCCGGCGCCGCGGACTGCCTGTACCAGGGTGCCGTCGTGGCCGATGGCGACCCGCGCATCGTGGGCGGAGACCTCAAGACCATCATGGCCGGCCTCGCGTGCGGCGAGCCCAACACCATCGGCTGGGACATCCTGCGCAACCATGCGGACGCGTTCGTGAGCTGCCCGGACTGGGTCAGCGCCAAGGGCATGCGCATGCTGGCCGCCCCCGTCAAGGGCGATCCCGCGGTCACGTCCGGCGAGTCCGGCGCCGTCGGCATGGGCGTCATCTCCACCATCATGACCGATCCCGCCTACGCGGAGCTCCGCGACACCCTCGAGCTCGGTCCCGACTCCCAGGTCCTGCTCTTCTCGACGGTCCTGCTCTTCTCGACCGAGGGCGACACCGACCCCGTCCGCTACCGCCAGATCGTCTGGAACGGCGCATGGCAGAGCGAGAAGGACGAGTAGCCTTCCCCGAAAGACTCCCACTGGCCCCCGCGGCACCCCTGAGCCGCCGCGTGGCCAGCCCCTTGAGCGGCGCGCACGTCGCGCCATAGACAAAGTGCCCGGTACCGTATCCCACGGTGCCGGGCACTGCTGTGTCTTTGACGCCTGCCTACATGAATAACGTTTCTCCCGATCGTTAGTTCATTCGGCAAGCATTGCCTTGGCGAGTAGGGCGCGGGCGTAGTTGCTGGTTGAGGTGCCGTGCCTCTTCGCCTCTTTTGCGATGGCCTGCTTCATGGCAACCGGTACCTTTATAGAGAGCGTGGCTGTCCCGCCGGCACTGAGGGGCGGCCTCCCATAGACAACCTTGCTACGGTTCTTCCATCCTTCGGGCCATTTGTCATTATCGAGTGCGTCGCACCATTCGTCGATCATCTTGTCTGTTACAGAAGAGCCATTTGCAGCTTTGAATTCTGTCACCCAGCTCATCTCCCCGTCATTCCAAGTTCCCTTTTAAACTTCTTGGTGGGTGGCACCATGGCGTGGAATACGTGCCATCGACCAAGGTCGTCTTCAAGTGCAACGAGCTCCGCCATACGTCCGTCGGGCAGCACTCCAATCGCAATCCATATTGGCGGATCAAACGCTCCGTTGTGCTGCCTGCATGCTATCGGTGTATCCCAGGCATAGCGGACCTCTGCTTCGCTCAAGCCGTGCTTCAGTGCGTGTGGATCTACAACTACTTTGCCCATCGGGCCCTCCGCTTTACGTCTTACGAAAAAGTATACCCATTTGAATACAATTCTTGTTCTCAGTTTATAGACGTAACAATGTGTCACATTCATCGTTGGCAACCAGGCTCGCAAATGACGTCTTGCGCCCGCCCGCTCGCTACAGCGCCTCCAGAAACGCGCGAGCCGCCGCGCTTAGGTCGGAAGTGCGGCGGTGCACCAGGTACATGCTGCGCCACGCGGGCGTCTTAAGGTGGCGCACGTCCAGGCGGCCCTCGCATCCCTCGAGGGCGAGGCTCGGCAGCAGCGATATCCCCAGCCCCGCCTCCACCATGGCCAGGATCGCCGTCGTGTTCGAGGTGACGCAGCGCACGTTGGAGTGGCGAAGCTCGCGCTGCAGGAGCGGGGCCGTCTCCGTGTCCGCCACGAACATCTCGTCCAGCAGGGACTCCACGGGTATGGCGCCCGGCTGCGCAAAGTGCCCCCGCGGCGCCACGATCACAAGCTCGTCGCGCTCGAACGGGGTGCACTCGAGGCCCTCCGCCCGCATGGGGTGGGGAACGAACGCAACGTCCACCCCGTCCTTCTCCATGAGGCTCTGCGCCTCGCCGTACGTGCTCTCGATGATGTTGACCTGGACGCCGGGGTGGCTGCGCACGAACGCGCCCAGGGGGCCCGCCAGCCGCAGCGCGACGATGCTCGACGGGGCGGCGATGGCGACGGTGCCGGAGTCCAGTCCGCGCAGGGATTCCACGTGGCGG